>NZ_SMGR01000001.1:1500000-1800000 GCF_004346865.1 Shimia isoporae | reverse complement strand
TCAGAGGCATGCAATGGATTTGCGGCGATGGCTTTGCGCAGACGTTCAGCCATGGCTTCTCCATCCCGTTGGGTGCTGTTTGGCAGGATCAATGCGAATTCTTCGCCGCCGTAACGGCACAAACGGTCCGATTTGCGCAAATTGCAGGACGTAAGGCGCTCTGCCAGCGATTTGAGAACCGCATCGCCAATCGGGTGGCCGTGATTGTCGTTGATTGATTTGAAATGGTCGATGTCAAAAAGGACGACAGTCAGCGGTGTTTGGTTTTCGATCGAGTCGAGCCAGCTTTGTGCCCAGTAATGGTCAAAGGACTGACGGTTCAAAAGACCCGTGAGATGGTCGTGACGGGCCATGTGAACTGCGTCGTCGTGTGCTCGCTCGAGTTGTTCTTTTTCCTGTTCCAGCAGGTCTGACCTCGCGATTGCCAAAGCTGCGCGGTTACCGATGACTTGGCTCAGGAACATGACCAAAACCACAACACTGACCGGAATGAGATGCACGTTGTAGTTATCGCTGTTGGACGCGTAGATGTCGTTCAGCCCCGCTGCCAGACAAAGCGCGGCGGAGATTGCCAGCAGGCGCGCCTCGTTGGAGTGTGTTCGAAGTGCGCTCACGATATGCACACCGCCCGGGATAAAGCTGATCAGGGCGATGATTTGCGCCAGAATGAGCATGTCCGACACGTTGTGTAGCGGCACAAGCAGCGTTGCAAGGCCGATCAAGTGCGCGCCGATGTGAATGGGCAGCCGGACAATTTGCGGCATGGGACGCGGAAAGAGGACTTCGAGCATGCGGAACGTCCAAGAGGACATCACGGCGACCAAGCCGACCTCTATGCGCATCCGGGTCGCATGCCATTGCGTGCCGAAGAGCATTTCAACCATGTTTTCCACGGCAACTGCGCGAACGATGATCATCATGGTGATCATGGCGAGAACACCTGCCGCCACGTCGCGCAGACCGGACAGGTACAACATACCGTTGCGCAGCATGATGAGCAGGAGTGCACCAATGGTGATTCCGCCGATCATGCTTTTGACGTAAAAGGCAAAACCTTCCTTGTCGGCGGTGGCCACATATGGAGCAAGCGTGATCCCACCCCAGTCAAACATAGATTTGCGCACATGGACGAGCAGCAGACCATCGCCGGAAAAGGGCAGGGAGTGACGCAGATTGCGGTGCGCAACCAGTTCTGGTCCCGCTAGGTTTCCGCGGGTTGCAATTTCGACGGCATCTTCGGGGGCATCAAGAGGCACCCAAATCAGGCGATAGGCATCGTGAATTTCGCCAACGTGCAGAACCAGATCGGAATTTGGTATCTCGGGCAGCGTCAGCGGCGCGACATAGGAAGCAATGCCGTGGTCATGGGGATTGTCTTCGGCACTCGGTACAGTGCCAAACCAGTTCGACGGAACGGCTTTGGAAGGCAATGACTGCTCCTTGAAGGCTGTGACGGCTTCTTCAGGTGTCAGGAACCGATCCCACGCAAACATCCAATCGCCCTTCAAAGGGTAGCGGTAGATGTCTTCTTCCAGAATTGCGCCAGCATCAAAGCTGCTGTACTCGGCCTGCGTGGTTTCGGCCCACGACAACAAGGCGCAAAAAAGCGCTGCGCACCAAATCCAAATATGTTTTCCGGTCACTTGCAAAGCCTGAGTCCCAATTGACATTTCGGGCCGGACATAGCGCCCAGAGTTTAGGTGTAGGTTAATGCCAGCAGATTTTTGCCAAACGGTCAGGGATTTTTCGGAGCAACACTTCGTGATGTGGTCTCATTCTGTCAGGTGGTGTAAGGTTCGGCGCAATGACCCCGCTAGAGGGAACGAGAGAGGGAACATGGGCAGGCTTCTTGGATTGATTGCGGCTCTTTTCGTCGCTGGCGCGGCAATGGCGCAGGAATTCACCGCTTTGGCGCGTCTGGATCCCGCAACCAGTGGATTACACGAAGGGCGCCGAGGCGCGGTTGAGTTGCATCTTGATTTGAGTCAGGGCGTTCCTTGGCGTCTGTTCCATTTGGATGAGCCACGGCGTTTGGTGATCGACTTCCGCGAAGTCGATTGGGGTAGTGCGAAGACAGAGGATTTCGGGCGCGTTGATGGTGTGGAGGGGCTGCGGTTCGGTGGATATCGCCAGGGATGGAGCCGGATGGTTCTGGATCTGGCTAAGCCGATGATCGTTGACACCGCCGAAATGTCAGTCGACTCAGGGGCAGGGGCTGCGCGTCTGAAAGTGGTGCTGACACCGGTTGAAGCAGCGGCTTTCGCGGCGTCTTCGGGCGCACCACACGATCCGCGTTGGGATTTGCCGGAACCTGAAGTAATCGGAGTTGCACGCGAACAAAAACCTGAATGGGCGCCGACCGTGGTTCTCCTTGATCCGGGGCATGGCGGTATCGATCCCGGCGCCGAGCGTGGTGATGTTCAAGAAAAACAGCTTATGCTGAGTTTTTCGCGTGAACTGCGCGACACGTTGCGCCGCGCCGGCGGTTTCGAGGTGCATATGACACGGGATGCGGATGTGTTTGTGTCCCTTGAGGGGCGGGTTGCAATGGCGCATCAACTTGGGGCAGATGTGTTCATTTCCTTACATGCGGACAGTTTGAGCCAGGGGCATGCGCAGGGCGCGGCCATATACACGTTGTCTGAAGAAGCATCGGATGCGGCTTCGGCTTTGCTGGCAGAGCGGCACGATCGCGCGGATATTCTGTCCGGCGTGGATCTCTCGGGCGCGGACGACGAAGTCACCGACGTGCTGCTTGATCTGGCGAGGCAGGAAACCGAACCGCGAACAGAGGTGCTCGCCAATGTCATGGTCAATTCCATCCGTGCCGCGACAGGATCTGTGAACAAAAAGCCGCGTCGAGAGGGCGCGTTTTCGGTTCTGAAGGCGGCTGATGTGCCTTCCATCCTGATCGAGCTGGGGTTCATGTCATCGGAGCGTGATCTTGCAAATCTACAGGATGCGGGATGGCGTGCGTCGATGGCTTCCGGCATTCGGGACGGTCTGAACGCTTGGGTGATTGAGGACAAGGCCAACAAAGCTCTTGTGCGCCAGTAGACATCCGTACTGATGACGCCCGAGTTGGAAACGGAGTTCTGATGGAGGCGAGTAAGGGGTAAATGCGCGAGTTCAGCGATTTTGACGGGGCAAAGGTCGCTATCCTCAAAGGGGATCGCGTTGTGACCATTTTGCGTGATGACCGTCCCGACATTGTATTTCCAAATATGTGGGATTTGCCTGGAGGTGGGCGGGAAAACGGCGAATCCGCCGAAGCGTGCGTATTGCGCGAATTGCTTGAGGAGTTGTCGCTGACATTGCTGCCCACGCAACTCAATTGGAAAAGGCGGTATTCCGAAGGGCGACAAGGCGAGCGTGTCACGTGGTTTTTTGTGGCCGAGGTGCCGGACCTTGACGATGGCTGTATGCGTCTTGGCAATGAGGGACAGGCTTGGCGCCTGATCGATGTTGAGCGGTTTTTGCGCATGGACAACGCTGTGCCGCATCTGAAATCGCGGTTGGCGGAGTATCTTGAAATCCGCAAAACAGCCAAGGGTTGATGTTTCGCGCAGAAATATCGCCAAATGGTCGAATATTCTTGAGGAGTATTTGGGATGTGGCGGATTTTTGCCGGTATAGTTGTTTTGCTGGGGGCCTGTACGCCGGTTGATTATGACGCGGTGACTAAGGGCAGTTTTGAAGGTGTCGTGCGTCTTTACTGGATCAGCGGCGGCGCGGGGTCAGCCGTTGGCGATGGCAAATTCCTCTACTATGAGGATGAGTTGCAGCCGCTCAGGTTTTTACGTGATGACGCGAATGCGCCGTCTGGCGAGAGCGGCGTCATAACCCCAAATTCATTCTTCACTGATGGCGGCTCGGTTCCCCGGGTTGTACAAAGCGTGCCTGGCTTCAATGCTTGAGCCTTTGGGCCTGCTTATGTGATCCACGATTGGGTCTTTGTAGCCCGTAGGTGCCTGAATTATGAGAAAGAAACGGGCAAACCGGATAAAGACATCACAGAAGAGATGCGCCGGATTTCCCACATGCGTTTTGGTGAAAGCGCTCGAGTGTTGGCGGAAGGCATCAAAACGCTGTTGAACGACAGCACCTCGGGAGGCCCCGGAGGCGTCATTTCGTCGTTTACAGCTGGACCGATCAGCCACGCGAAATGGGAACAGCGCACCAAGTGCTCAGAGATGTTGCCTCCACGAGAAATGCTGGATGAAATCGCTGGCCGAAGCCGTGAGAAAGGGTTGAGCGATCCCAATGCGCCGCCCGTTACGTTGGATAGTGGTCAACAAATCCGTTTGATCAGTAGCTTCGTTGTTCCCTAGTCCGGTCTCGCGAAATGGACTGCTGAGACTGTGACGCGCGGTATCGTGTTTTGATCCGCGCGTGCCTAAGCTATATAGAGGCTTCAAAGACGCTCTATTGGGGTTCGCGCGCGTGCTGAGATTCATCGCTTCGTTCTTCGGGACGATTTTCACCTTTGTCACAATGGGCCTTTTCGTCATTGCGCTGACGATTGGTGGTATCTTCTGGCTGTATGGTCAGGAGCTTCCGAGTCACGAGAACCTTGCCCAATACAAGCCTCCCACGATCAGCCGGATTTACTCTGGCGAAGGCGAAATTATCGACGAATTTGCCAAAGAGCGGCGCTTGTTCGTGCCTGCGGACGAAATTCCGGATCTAGTGAAGCAGGCGTTCATTTCGGCGGAAGACAAGAACTTCTACGAGCACTCGGGCTTTGATGCGCGAGGTATCGCGGCGGCGGCTTATGAGGCTGTCGCGACACGTGGCGAGAGCGTGCGGGGGGCATCGACGATCACGCAGCAGGTTATGAAAAACTTCCTCTTGTCTGGTGACCGTAAGGTGGAGCGCAAGATCAAGGAAATCATACTGGCGACGCGGGTCGAGGAAACGCTCACCAAGGACCAGATTCTCGAGCTCTACATGAACGAGATTTTCCTCGGTCAGAACTCATATGGTGTAGCTGCTGCTGCGCAAACATATTTCAACAAAAATCTGGACCAGTTGGAGCCCCATGAGGCTGCGACACTGGCTTCAATGCCCAAAGCTCCGGGCCGGTTCCATCCGGTGCGCAACATGGAGAGAGTTCTGGCGCGTCGGAATTTTGTTCTGAAAGAGATGTCGGAAAACGGCTACATCAGCGAGGAGGTGTATCTCTCCGAAAAGGACCTGCCTCTGAAATCCGTGCAGAATGGCGACTACGAAAGCTACAAGACGGCGCTGCCGCCTCGCGATTACTTCACCGATGAAATCCGCCGCCAACTGAGCCGGGATTTTGGCGAAGAAGAGTTCTTCTCTGGGGGTATGACCGTGCGTGCGACAGCCGATCCGGAAATGCAGGAGATTGCGGCAAAGGCTCTGCGTCGTGCCTTAGAGAAATACGACCGCTCTCGCGGCGTTTGGCGCGGCACAAAATTCACCCTGCCAGACGAAGTTCTCGAGGATGAGGTCGCGTGGCGCGAAGCTCTGGCAGCCGTTGAAGTCCCTCGTGATGTAGACCTCGAAGGCCAATGGCATCCGGCTGTGGTTTTGGCGGTTGGCAACAATGACGCTCGCGTTGGCATCGAAGGAATTGACGAGGACGAGGACGGCCATTGGATTCCGGCAAAAGACGCGCAATGGGCGCGCAAGCAGCTTGAAGACGGCTCGCTTGGACGAAAGGCCAAGGTGGCCGGCGATCTGGTCTCCAAGGGCGACGTTGTTCTGGTGCGTGCTATCACCAAAGACGACGGTGGTGAGTTCGTGCGCTGGTCTTTGCGTCAGGTGCCTGAAGTGCAGGGTGGTTTCATGGCGATGGACGTCAACAACGGACGTGTGATCGCCATGCAGGGTGGCTTCAGTTATCAGGACACGGTGTTTAACCGCGCAACACAGGCGAAGCGTCAGCCAGGCTCCAGTTTTAAACCGTTTGTATATGCCTCTGCGTTGGACAGCGGGTATTCGCCTGCAACGATCGTGATCGATGCGCCCATCGAGATCGACACCCCGCAGGGTGTGTGGCGGCCGAAAAATTCGACGAATAAGTTTTATGGTCCGACGCCCATGCGCACCGGCATCGAGATGAGCCGGAACCTGATGACCATCCGTCTCGCGCAGGAAGTCGGTATGAATACCGTCGCCCGTTACGCGGAACGGTTCGGTGTATACGAGAACATGGGTCAGTTCCTCGCCAATTCACTGGGTGCGGACGAAACCACACTTTACCAGATGGTCGCTGCCTATGCGATGTTCGCCAACGGCGGCGAACGGGTTGAGCCGACGCTGGTGGACCGTGTTCAGGATCGCTACGGCAAGACGATCTATCGTCATGATCAACGTGATTGTACCGATTGTGCTGATCCGGCGATTCCGGAGAGCCGCAGCCCGCGTATTGTCACCAACCGCGAACGGGTTATGGACCCTGTAACTGCCTATCAGCTGACTTCGATGATGGAAGGTGTTGTGACACGCGGGACTGCGTCGAGCCAGATCAAGCTGCCTGTTCCGGTTGCTGGCAAGACCGGTACCACGAACGAGGCAAAGGATGTCTGGTTTGTCGGTTTTACCTCCAATATCGCGGCGGGATGCTATATCGGCCACGACCGTCCGCGTCCTCTCGGTCGAGGCGCATATGGTGGCACCACGTGCGGCCCGGTGTTCCAGGAGTTCATGGAAGAAGCGATAAAGAAGTACGGGGGTGGCAAGTTCCGCGTGCCTCCGGGTGGTCATTTTATCAAGATCGACCGCTACACTGGCGCGCGTCTCGACAATGACGCAAGCGGGGCTCATGTGGTTGCCGAGTACTTCCGTGACGGTGAGGAACCGGTCTTTGGTATCACCTATGATGGTGGTTTCGGAATGGGGGCCAACTTGCCACTGTTTGACGAAGTTAGTCAGGGCCGTGAGGTGACGACGTCTTCGGGACGTGAGGTGATTGTGGGACCCAAGGCGGACTTTGGCACAGTCAGTTCGGGCGGGTTGTATTAATCTCATCAGTTGCTGGAGATCTGACAACAAAACTTGCGCTGCGCGCCCGTTTTTGGTTTTTGGCCGGTCGGTTTAGTCGCCGAAGTCAAATTCCTGATACTCTGGTGCTTCAGAGAAGGCGCCAACGCAGACCACGCCCTCGGTGTTGAAGTTTACATCGGACAGGGTGATTTTCTGGATGTTGTAGTTGTCATATGTGCGCACGTAGTAGACGCCATTGTTTACGTCAGCCACCGTCAGGTAAGAGGAGAACTGCGGGTCGTCGTTGACCCAGCGCCAGTACTGGCAACGATGTCCGCCTGACCGGCAATAGACCATGCGCGGGTGACGGCGGCCTCGTCAGTGGGGACGGAGGGCTGCGTCGTGTTGAACGCCCAAATGCAGGTGTTCACTCAAGTCGTGAATGTATCTCCTGAATATACACTGAGTGGCATCGAAGAGTGGTTCCCGCGGTTTGCGGAATTGAACGTGGTTTACGATAGCTCAGGCGCTTGTATGAGCTATGATCCGAACTTGTCTGCGCCTTCTGATTTGCGGTTAGGCAAAGCTCGGGTTCAAGAAATGGTCCCCATGCAAATGATCGCCGAGAAGGGTGGGCGGGTGTCACTCGGTTCGGACTGGCCGGTGTCCGGGTGGATTTCCGAGTACCGCCCCTTGGTTGCCATCGCAACTGCAATGACCCGTACGATTGACGGCCGCAAACACATTGATCCGCTTGGAGGAGCCGGCGCAGGAGTGGATGTCGATGTTGCAATACGGGCAGCAACAATCAATGCCGCCTGGAACCTGAACATGGATGACGAGATTGGAAGCCTGGAGGTCGGGAAAAAAGCCGAAATCGTCGTGCTGGACAAGGATTTGTATGAAATTGACCCTAATGACATTTCCGAAGTCGATGTTCTGTTCACGATGATGGGGGGAGAGGTGGTCTACGACCATCGAGAGTGAGCGCTGTGTAAGACCGTATAGCCACCGGACTGCTTCATCGAGCGCAGGAGAGGCTGTGGCCCGGACTATTGTGAACCTTAACACACGAGCAGGCATCGTTCGCGCGATGCCTGTAAATGAGGATCGCGAAGCGGAAGCGGTGTTTCTAAGGAATGAAAGCGTCGGCAAGGAAATGGGTTGGTCCAACTTGCCCCCTCCTGCCTGCTGGTTTATCACCCATGTCTGAACCGTAAGAAGCAGGATTGACCATGCGCGCTGAAGCACAGAACCTTGTTGCAGATATCGAAAAATCCCTGGAGCTGTTGCGTCAGCGGATGGGATTTGAAACTGCAGCTTTCCGTTTGGAAGAGTTCAACGCGCGGGTGGAGGACCCTGACCTGTGGAATGATCCGGCAGCGGCTCAAAAGCTGATGCGCGAGCGCCAGATGCTTGTTGATGCACTGGATACCGTCAAAGCCATCGAAACCGAGATGCGTGACAATGTCGAACTCATTGAACTGGGCGAGATGGAAGAAGACGAAGAGGTCGTGGAAGAAGCCGAGACAGCCTTGGCCGCGCTCAAAGAAAAGGCGGCGAAGAAGGAGCTTGAAGCGCTTCTGAACGGCGAAACAGATGGGAATGACGCCTTTCTTGAAATCAAATCCGGCGCAGGCGGAACAGAAGCTTGCGACTGGGCCAGCATGCTGGCGCGTATGTATGTGCGATGGGCTGAAAGCCGCGGTTTTTCTGTTGAGTTGCAGGAAGAGCAGGCAGGTACGGAAGCTGGAATCAAATCTGCGACCTATCAGATCAAGGGCCACAATGCTTACGGTTGGTTGAAGTCAGAAAGTGGTACGCACCGTTTGGTGCGGATTTCCCCCTTTGGCAAAGGCACACGGGAGACATCATTTGCAGCCGTTGGCGCTTATCCTGTGATTGACGACAACATCGAGGTGGAAGTGAACCCAGCCGATATTCGGATCGATACCTATCGGTCGTCCGGTGCAGGTGGGCAGCACGTGAACACCACCGACTCGGCGGTGCGGATCACGCACCACCCGACGGGTATCGTTGTTACCAGCTCGGAAAAATCGCAGCACCAGAACCGTGATATCGCGATGAAAGCGCTGAAATCGCGGCTTTACCAACTCGAACTTGATCGCCGTAGCGCTGAGGTGAATGCTCTGCACGAAGCTAAAGGTGATGCTGGTTGGGGCGCGCAAATCCGTTCGTATGTGATGCAGCCATATCAGATGGTCAAAGACCTTCGTACGAACTATGAAACCGCGGATACCAAAGGCGTACTGGACGGCGACCTTGACGGGTTCATGGCGGCGACACTGGCGATGAACGTGGCTGGAAAGAGCCGGGCGGACGCGCAGAGCGAGGAATAACGCGACCGCGCAAATTGCGCTCGTTGTATTCCGGGCCTTGTGTTCCTGCCGCTCTGATGTAGCGTTTCTTCTATTCTGGGGAGACGGACATGAGCGAATTTCTTGATTGGGATGCAGTCGACTTGATTGCGGCGCTGCGGGGCGGGCGCCTGAGTGCGGAAACCGTGATGCAAGCGACATTGGCGCGGATTGCTGAGCGTAATCCGGCAGTGAATGCGATTGTCGATTTGCGGGCAGATGAGGAATTGCTGGCGGAGGCGCGGGCGGCGGACGCGGTGCCTGAGAATGAGCGCGGCAAGCTGCATGGGCTGCCAATTGCGATCAAGGCGTTGGCGGACGTTAAGGGCACGCGCAATACGCAAGGCTCATCTTTGTTTGCCGACAATATCTCCGCCCAAGACAGCCGGTTTGTGGCGCTGATGCGCGAGGAAGGCGCTATTTTTATTGGCAAAACCAATGTGCCGGAGTTCGGGCTGGGCAGCCACAGCTACAACCCTGTGCATGGGGTGACGCGCAATCCGTATGACCATAGCCGCACGGCTGGCGGCAGTTCCGGTGGCGCTGCGGTTGCGCTGGCCACGGGCATGGTGGCGCTGGCGGATGGCAGCGACATGATGGGCAGCCTGCGCAATCCAGCGGCGTGGAACAATGTGTATGGGTTCCGGCCAAGCTGGGGCGTGGTGCCGCGGGAGCCGGGCAGCGAAAGTTTTTGGCAGCAGTTGAGCACAATCGGCCCGATGGCGCGCAGCCCGCGCGATATGGCTGTGATGTTAGACGTTATTGCGCAACCCGAGGGACAAGTGCCTTTCAACATGCCCGCTCAGGATTGGGAATTGCCGGAGGAAGGGGCTGCTTCAGGTCGACGGATCGGCTGGTTAGGTGACTGGGGTGGGGCGATGCCCATGGAAGGCGGAGTGCTGGAGCTCTGCAGGAGAGGGTTCGAAGTCCTTGATGGCCTGGGCGCTGAACTGTGCGATCTGGCCCCGCCGTTCGAAGCCGAAGACATGTTCCAGAGTTGGGCGGATTTGCGGTCTTTTGCGTTGGCTGGCGAATTGGCGCCACTCTATGCGGACGACACCAAGCGAGACCGGCTTAAGCCTGAGGCTCAGTGGGAAGTCAAACGTGGCATGGATATGCCTGCGATGGACCTGCATCGGGCCACCAAAGTTCGTTCCGATTGGTTCGCGGCCGCGGCGAGAATGTTTGACACTGTTGATGCGGTGGTGCTGCCCGTGGCTCAGTGTTGGCCGTTTCCCGCGGAGTGGGATTGGCCAAAGGAAATCTCAGGGGCGGCAATGGATACCTACCACCGCTGGATGCAAGTGATGGTGCCTGCCAGCCTTTTGGGGCTGCCGGTCGTCAGTGTGCCCGTAGGATTTAGCGCGCAGGGCCTGCCGATGGGGATGCAGATCATCGGCGCTAAAGGCGCTGACAGGACGGTTCTGGAGATTGCTCAGGCCTATCACAAGGCAACGAACTGGCCGGAGAAACGACCATAGTTGTGAGCGCCTCGGGAAATACCGGTTTATCAATAGCTTGATTGGGTGTGCGAAAGCGGCTTTGATCCTTTGAGAGGAGACGAAAGGGAGAAGCGCGCATGACGCAGGAGGCGGCAGCACCAACGGACACCGGCATTTCGCCGGAAATGGGAGTTCCGCCTCTGGGTGCGGCCGAATTTCCGATGTTGAAGGAAGCGCTGCGTCGCGGAGCGCGGGATTTCGTCAAAAAGCCACTTTATGGAATCGCCTTCTCTCTGTTTTACGTGATCGGAGGCTGGGCCATGTTGTGGCTGACGTGGGTCAGTGGGCAGAGTTACTGGCTGACCTTTGCGGCGATTGGTTTTCCTTTGATCGGTCCATTTGCCGCCGTTGGTCTTTATGAGGTTAGCCGCCGACTGGAAAACAAAAGTCCAATGACATGGGGAGATATCACCGGCGTGGTGATACGACAAAGCAAACGGCAGCTACCGTCAATCTGTGCGGTTATTATCATCGTGTTCTTGTTCTGGTTTTTCTTGGCACACATGATTTTCGCGCTTTTTTTGGGACTCTCTACAATGACGAACGTGTCGAGCTCGCTCGATATCTATTTTACGATCAACGGATTGCAGATGCTGGCAATGGGGACTGTGGTCGGAGCGGGTTTTGCGCTGCTGCTTTACATGATTACCGTTGTAAGCTTGCCACTGTTGTTGGATCGCGAGGTGGATTTTGTCACCGCGATGATTTCGAGCTTCAAATTCGTGCAAGACAATTTCAAGGTCATGTTCGCTTGGGGCGCATTGCTGGCTGTTGTGACCTTCCTTTCGATGATGCCAGGCTTTTTGGGTCTTTTTGTTTCACTGCCGATTCTGGGCCACGCAAGTTGGCATTTGTATGCGCAGTTGAAGGCTGCAGGCGCTCAAGGATAGGGGTTAGTCTCGCCCCATACCTTTGAGTATTTCGTGCAGCTTGGCTGCACGTTGGTCGCCGGTTTCCAAAGCGAAAACATAGGCGTGGGTGAGATAGAAACCTCTCGTCTTGTCGTCAGCCGCGCTTTCGGCCGCCTCGGCATAGAGCGACACCAAAGCGAATTTGTCGCCTGCCGCATGTGCAGCGAGCAGGCGCGCGTCCAATGTGTCGCTCATTCGGCGGCGTTGGAATTTGACGCGCGGTGCATTTGCAACCGCTGAGCAACCCAATCGTGGAAACAGTGGGTTGGTCCATCCATTGCGGGTGAAAAACGTCCACCGTCAAAGCCCGGCGCATGTCGCCCACGCTGCATGCCTTCGACAACAAATACGTCTTCCTCGAAAACTTCTTTCCATTGCGCAGTGTTTCTGGCGCGCAGTTCTGCGTCGGTTTCTTCGGTCGCGTAATAAAGGTGGATGTGTTCCACCGTGTTTTCCGTATCAACGGGTTCAAGCACAATTGCGAAGGCATGGTCGCGTTGCGCGCCGAGCAACACGTTGGGATAGACGGCAATATATTCGGCACCTTCGTTCCAGAAGTCGGACAGCCCTGCAAAGTCAGGGAAGGTAGCGCCATTTTCGCCTGTGAGTTGCCTGTAAACGTTGGTGCCTTGTCCCGAATAGCGTCCCAATTCATTGATATTGTAGTGGTCTTCGAGACGAGAATAGCTGTTCAGGCCAGGATGGACCCACGGCAGGTGATAGCTTTCGCAGTAATTTTCGACGGCAAGTTTCCAATTGGTTTTGACGCGCAACTCAAATCGGCTGTCCGGCCCACCGTGGTGATGTGGCTGATCGAATTCTTTCCAGCGATCAAGAAGGTCTTCGTGCACATCCTCAAAAGCGGGCGCATCGCCAGAGATATTGACGAAAACAACGTCGCGCCAGATGTGGGTTCGGACCTCAATCAGGCCAAGATCCTCACGCTTCATGGCGTCGTGCTTGTTTTGACCTGGACCGCCAACGTGAGGGGTTGTGACCAGACGACCATCAGTTGCGTAGCACCAAGAATGATAGGGGCAGCGAATTGCGCCTTCGATCTTTCGTGGCTCTTCGACGAGGATCATGCCTCGGTGACGACAAGTGTTGTTGAACACGCGCACGATGCCTTCACGATCCCGGAGAAGCAAAAGCGGCATTCCCAGAAACGAGATTGGCTTTGCGTCGCCGGCTTCCGGAACATCCGCTGCGACGGCGAGACCAGCCCAAGTCGATAGAAGCGCTGCCTGTGTTTCCTCGGCAAAGACGGCTGCGTCCGTGTAGTGCGGGTTTGGCAGGCCTTTGGCCTTTTCAACAGGACGGCGGACGGCGTCGAGGTCGGTCGGGGTGCTGGTCATGGCGATTCTCCGCAGTGGCTTTCAAAAGCCTAGGCGCGGGCAGGGGCGCTTCACTTGTCCAAGAGCGACTTGCAGTGACGCAGAGCGGCATGCCGTCACGCAAAGGGACGGCCCAGTTGCAACAGCTTTCGGTGGTAGGGAGGTAGGTCTTCGGGACGCCGGAACCCGACAGTGCGGGCGACCTTCAAAGCTGTAGAGATGTCCCGTCCCAGATGTTCGTAAACCAGGCGCGCCGCGCGTCGTCCGGTGACTGTTTCGCGCACCGTGCGCGTGGCGTATCCAATCCAGTAGTGGTTTTGGAAGCTGGCCACGCGGCTGAGATAGTTGAAGGACGTCGCCATTGTACGGCGGTGACTCAAAACGGCTGCAACGCCGTCTTCCTGTGGCAGGACAACGCCGCGAAACTCACGGGTCTCCGCATCTGTAGGTAAGCCCTGCTCCTCCATTGCCTTTTTGGCTTCATAGGCGCGGATGAAGCAGTGATTGTCTTTCCGGAATACATAGACAAGCCCAGTGATGATGAGCTCGCTTTCGATGAAACTGCGACGAGAGAAGTGGTAAAATCCGTCCGGAAATACATCCTGCGGAATGTCTGTGGCACCAGATCCCACGTAGTCAGCCAAATAAGGATGATTGAGAATGCCGTTGTCAGGCTCGATGTTGTCGATGGGTTCCAGAAGGATGCGAGCATCTGTGCCGAAAAACTCGCAGATCCGATAAAGCACATCGGGGCGCGGAAAGCTCTCGCCGGCCAAGTAGCGATTGAACTGGGTGCGGTTAATGCCAAGGTCTCGGCACAGTTTAGAAACCGAAGGGTATTCACGGGCAAGCGTGCGCAAATTGTGACCGAACATCTGGCGCAATTCGGCTGGAGATTTGCCATTGCCGTGGGTCCAGAGCGCCTCAGCCAAAATTCACCTCCTCCGAGTAATTCACTTTAATATTTCCCGCTTGGGTTTTGCTTGATCCAAAATAGGTCTTGCATTGACGCTAACTGGCGTCATCGTGACGCAATTTCGCGCCGAAGCCAAGGGTAATCGACACAATTTCGTTGGTTTCCTGATCCAATTAACCATGTTCGACACGAAATACATTTGTGACACTTGGGATACGGGGGAAAAGGAGAGACAGATCAAATGCTTGGTGTCGTTTTGTGGCATGACAAGAAGCGAAACAGGGCGGTGATTTGGTGCGAAGATCACGGAAAACTGGCCTATTTCAACGGAAATGAAGCCTTGCAAGGCTGCGATTCCAACACACTTGGAGAAGGCGATCTGGTGCGCTTTGACGTCAGTGAAGAACGGACTCTGAGATACGCGAGAAATCCCACGACAGTGCAGCGCGGAGTCGGCTACGGTCTGCCCGCGATCGTGCGGGCATCGGGTGTGCAGAACGGAGACCGGCATCAGACAGCGAAATCACCGAAACAACGAAAACCAATCCGCGGGGCCACGCATCAGCACAGCAACGTGCTGAATTTTCGACCCAGATCGGACAAGTTGGCGGTCGTTGAATAGCGTCCTTGGGTGACCAAAAAATGAGGCCGCCGAAGCGACCTCTGACAACATAAATTGTCTGATTTGTAACTACTCTGCGCCGCGCGACAGCGCAGCAACGCCGGTACGGGCTACTTCAATCAGTCCAAGGGGGCGCATAAGATCCGCGAAGGCGTCGATTTTCTCTGGAGCGCCCGTAAGTTCAAACACAAAGCTCTCCAATGTGCTATCAACTGCATTCGCGCGGAAGATATCGGCAAGGCGCAAAGCCTCAACGCGTTTGTCCCCGGTACCGGCCACTTTGAAGAGCGCAAGTTCACGCTCTACAGATGCGCCTTCGACGGTGAGGTCGTGCACAGCATGAACTGGTACGATCCGGCCAAGTTGGGCCTTGATCTGTTCAATGACCTGCGGCGTGCCGGTGGTTACGACGGTGATCCGCGAGAGGTGGCCAGTGTGATCAACTTCGGCCACCGTCAGGCTTTCGATGTTGTAGCCGCGGCCGGAAAACAACCCGATCACGCGGGCCAAGACACCAGGTTCGTTGTCCACCAGCACGGCCAACGTGTGGGTTTCCGGCTCGTCCGAGAAAGTCGGGCGCAGGTTGTAGGCGGAGTGGCTCGTGGAGCCTTTTTTGATTTTTAGAGCAGACATTCTTTCTCTCCTTACACCAATACCGCGCCGCCGGACTGGATGACGCCCTGCGTGTTGGCCTCGCCCAAAAGCATTTCGTTGTGCGGTTTGCCTGACGGGATCATCGGGAAGCAGTTCTCGTGTTTCTCGACCAGACAGTCGAAGATCACCGGGCCATCATGATTGATCATTTCCATGATCGCGTCGTCCAGATCGTCAGGGTCCGAGCAAAGTATGCCTTTGGCGCCAAAGGCCTCGGCGAGTTTCACGAAGTCGGGCAGGGCTTCGGACCAGCTGTGGCTGTAGCGTTCGCCATGCAGCAGTTCCTGCCACTGACGCACCATGCCGAGGCGCTCGTTGTTAAGAATGAACTGTTTCACCGGCAGGCGGAATTGCACTGCGGTGCCCATTTCCTGCATGTTCATCAACCAACTGGCTTCGCCCGCAACGTTGATCACGAGGCTATCGGGATGTGCCATCTGCACACCGATAGACGCAGGAAAACCGTAACCCATAGTGCCGAGACCACCGGAGGTCATCCAACGGTTGGGATCTTCAAAGCCGAGGTATTGTGCGGCCCACATCTGGTGTTGGCCGACTTCGGTGGTGACATAGCGATCCATGTCTTTGGTCAACGCCTCAAGGCGAGCCAGCGCATATTGCGGTTTGATCGTTTTGCCTTCCTGTACATATTTGAGGCATTCGACTTTGCGCCAGTCGTTGATTTGATCGTGCCACTTGGCGATGGCGTCCTTGTTGGTGCGTTTGCCTTGCGCCTTAAAGACTTTCAAGAGATCGGTCAGCACAGAGGTCACGTCGCCAACGATCGGAATATCGGCTTTGATCACTTTGTTGATCGAAGACGGATCAATATCGATGTGCGCCTTCTTAGACCCGGGCGAGAAGGCAGAGATCAGACCGGTGATCCGGTCGTCAAAACGGGCACCAATGTTGATCATCAGATCACAGTCATGCATCGCCATGTTGGCCTCATACAGGCCGTGCATACCCAGCATGCCCAGCCAGTTGGGGCCAGATGCGGGGTAGGCGCCCAGTCCCATCAAGGTAGACGTGATCGGGATGTTGGTTGCCTCAACCAACTCACGCAGCAGTTTGGACGCCTGCGGACCGGAACTGATAACACCGCCGCCTGTGTAGAAAACCGGGCGTTCGGCCACAGCGATGGCCTCGACCAATTCGTTGATGGCTTCGATGTCGCCCTTGGTTTGCGGCTGATAGATTGTGGTGTCCGACTTCTCTGGAGCTGTGTAATTGCCGTTGGCGAACTGTACATCCTTCGGGATGTCGATCAGCACCGGGCCGGGGCGACCTGAGCGGGCCACGTGAAACGCCTGATGCAGTGTTTCCGCAAGTGTATCGGTATCCTTGGCGAGCCAGTTGTGTTTGGTGCACGGGCGAGTGATGCCTACGGTGTCAGCCTCCTGAAAGGCGTCCGAACCGATCATAAAGGTTGGGACCTGACCTGTCAGGACAACGATCGGAATCGAGTCCAGCAGCGCGTCCGTCAGGCCGGTGACAGCGTTTGTCGCACCTGGGCCCGAGGTAACAAGTGCCACACCTACCTTGCCAGTTGATCGAGCATAGCCTTCTGCAGCGTGAACGGCGCCTTGTTCGTGGCGCACCAGAATATGGCGAATGTCGTTCTGCTGAAAGATCTCGTCATAAATTGGAAGGACGGCGCCTCCGGGGTAGCCAAAGACTGTGTCCACACCCTGATCCTTCAGGGCTTGAACCACCATTTTCGCTCCGGTCATTTGACGTGTCATCCGAGTTCTCCGCTTATCGACGTCGTCTATTTCACGTTCCACAAAAAAGCCCCCGCTGTTGGGCGAGGGCGCATGGGGTACCGTAATGGTGTCCGTTACCGGCCCATGCGCCATTTTCCTACAATTACGACTAGCCTGTGCATCGTCGAGGTCCTTTAATGGGTTCGGACCGGACCTTATGGGCGCTGCATCGCGGCGTCAACAGCGAAACCGATGCAAAAGCATGGTTTTGCGCACATTTTCTTTGCGAAAGTTGCGCGACGTGGGGTTGTTTGTGAAATTTGACGAAATATTGAGGGTGAAATGCAGCTTCAACAGATCACGCCATTCGTGCCCTGCAGCAATTTGGAGCGCCAGATCGGGTTCTATCGGGATGTTTTAGGGTTCGAAGTCGGTTTCCAAGCCGACAACTACGCGTTCCTGCGGCGGGATTGCGTTGCTGTACGGTTGGTTGAAGTTTTTCCAGAGGTAGATCTCGGTCATCCAGAACGTGAAGGCAGCTTTTACATCGATGTAGCAGACCTCGACGCGCTTTATGCGGAAATGAAAGCCCAGTTAGACAAGTTGCCCAGGGAGCGGGTGCGTGCTCCATTTAATCAGGACTATGGCCAGCGGGAATTTCACGTCGCGGACGAGGATTGCACTCTGGTGTTTTTTGGTCAGTCGCTGGCTTGATCCTTCGGTGGTCTCAAAGACCAACGCCAGTACCTTGCAGAACGCCGTGTTCCATCGCGTAACGGGTGAGGCCGGCGGTGCTGCTGATGCCCAGCTTTCGCTTGATGTTCTTGCGGTGGGTTTCCACAGTCCGCACGGAGATATCCAGTTCAATAGCCACTTCTTTGTTGGATTTGCCCTGTGCAAGCTGGAGAAGCACGGTTTGCTCGCGACTTGTCAGCGGTTCGCGCTCTCCACCGTCGGTCGGTTCGAGCGAACCTTTGGCGCCGGTACAGAGATATCGGTTGCCCTGCATAACTTCATCGATCGCGGTTTTGATCTCTTCGGTTTGAACGTCCTTGAGGACATATCCCATTGCGCCGTGGCTAAGGGCTGTCGAGATATATTCGGGGCTGTCGTGCATGGACAGGATGAGAACACGCAGATCAGGATCCAGTTCCAGAAGCATTTCGGTCGCCGTCAGGCCGCCGATTTCCGGCATATTCAAATCCATAAGCACAACGTCCGGGCGCAGAACCGGTAGCCGGTCCACGGCTTCGCGACCATTTGTGAGTGTGCCGACCACAGAGATGTCGTCGTAACTTTCCAATATGGATTGGATGCCTTCGGCAACCATGGGGTGGTCGTCAACGATAGCGACCCGAATGGGGGAGGCTTGGGCATCGAGTGTCATGCGCTGGCCTTTCTTGATTTGTCTGAGCCGTCCGACTCGGGCTTCAGTATATGGCTCAGCGGGACTTCTGCCACGATCACTGTGCCACTACGAGAGGAGAATATCCGCAGCGTGCCGTCGAGCTGTTCTACCCGTTCCTGCATGTTGCGCAAACCAAGACCACCAGTGCTTCGACGGCTGTCTTGTGTATCTTGTGGCAGACCCTGTCCATTGTCTGCAATCCGCATGGTCGCGCCCTTTTTGTGGCCGCGCACGTCGATGGTGACCCGCGTCGCCTTTGCGTGACGCTCGATGTTGGTGAGCGCCTCCTGTGCAATGCGATAAAGCGCGATCTTACTTTCCTGATCGAGGCGGTTGCGGAACACGACGGTGTTGAATTCAGTTTCAATACCCGTGCGTTCGCCAAAATCGTCAGTCAGCGCTTTCAGGGCAGGGCCGAGGCCAAGATCATCGAGCACGCCCGGACGCAGATCACGAGAAATACGGCGTACTTCTTGAATGGCTCCGGAAAGGTGGTCGATCCCCTTGTCTAGGCTGTCGAGTCCTCTGGCATCACCTGTTTTCAGGCGGCGGCGCGCGCTGTCTAACGCATAACGCACACCTACCAAAAGCTGCGAGATACCATCGTGTAGTTCTCGGGCAACGCGTCCGCGTTCTTCTTCCTGCGCGTCAAATACACGTTGGGTAAGTGCTTTGAGCTTGGCATCGGCGAGGCGGCGCTCGCGGACCGTGATGACAAAGCCGGACAAAAACACGAGGGTGAGCGCAGCGACTGTGATTACAAGTATGTAGAACGATGTGCGCTGGACACGTTCTTCCACATCGGCGCGCGCGGTGGCGACGGTTTCGAGGACATCATCGATAAATATTCCCGTTCCGACCGCCCATTTCCAATCCTGAAGGCCGACCACGTAAGTCACCATTCGCGCGGTTTCTCGGGTGCTGGGCTTGGTCCAGTCGAAACTGTGATAACCACCGCCTTCGCGGGCGATTTCGATTAAGGGGTCGGTGATTGCCACACCGTTTAGATCGTGCAAACCGCGCCAGTTTTTTCCGATCAAATAGGTCTGCCGTGGGCTAACCAGGTTGTTGCCGTCATAGTCGAAAACAAAGAAGTAGCCATCTTGCCCATAGAGCATCGACGACAGAATCTGAGTGACTGCGAGTTTTGCTTCTTCGTCATCAGGTGCCGCACGCCCGTAGATATTCACGAAAGCGGTTCGCGCGATTGAGATATAGTTTTTGAGCTCGGCCTTCTTGGCTTCGATCAATTGTTCCTCAAGGGCGCGAATTTCCCGATCCGCCAATTGGCGGGACTGATTGGCCACCAGCACGGAGATGGCCGCCACCGCAAGCAAAAGCGGGACGGTGGCCAGCAAAAACAGCTTTTGCCCATAAGACAGGCCCAGATGCGGAAGAAAACGGCGCATAGCGATTCGTTACGTAAGATTTTAGACGAATCAAAGGCTCGAATCGCTAAAACCCGAAATTGTGAGCGCTAACTACGCAGTTCTACGGAGCAAATTGGTCTGATTTTCTACCCAGGTGACGGGTTTCTACGCGGTAGTGGGTATTCCATGACGTCGGGTCGGAAGTTAGGGTTTGGGCACTGAAACGATCCGCCCGGACTCTCTGGAGGGAGAGCCCCGGGCTGAACAATTCTGGGAGGAATACTTTTATGGATCGTCGTTCTTTTCTTAAAACAACTGCACTTGGTGGTTCCGCCGCAGCAGCTACCACTCTGGCAGCTCCGGCATACGCACAGGGCAAGCGCACTCTGACCATGGTGACCTCTTGGGGTCGTGGTCTGGCAGGTGTGTTTGACGCGGCACAGCACGCTGCAGACACCATCAACGCAATGTCTGACGGTCAGCTGACCGTGGACATCAAAGCAGCCGGCGAGCTGGTTGGTGCGTTCGAAGTGTTTGACGCCGTGACCGCAGGTCAGGCCGATATGTATCACGCCGCTGACTACTACTTTGTGAGCCAGCACCCAGGCTATGCCTACTTCACTGCTGTTCCTTTCGGCATGACCGCGCAGGAACTGGTGAACTGGTACTACCATGGTGAAGGCATGGGCCTGCACGACGAGCTGGGCGAAATTTTCGGCTTGAAATCGTTCATTGCAGGTAACACAGGTGCACAGGCTGGTGGCTGGTTCTCCAAAGAAATCAATGGTCCGGAAGACTTCCAAGGTCTGAAGTTCCGTATGCCTGGCCTCGGCGGTCAAGCACTGGGCAAAATGGGCGCGTCCGTTCAGAACCTTCCTGGTTCCGAAGTGTATCAGGCGCTGGCGTCCGGCGCGATCGACGGTACCGAGTGGATCGGTCCGTGGGCAGACGAAAAGGCTGGTTTCCAGGAAATCACCAAGTTCTACTACACCGCTGGTTTCCACGAGCCGGGCGCTGCACTGACCCTCGCGACCAACCGCGAAGTGTTCGACAGCCTGTCTCCTGCACACCAGAAGATCATCGAAACCGCAGCTGCAGCCACCCACCAGTGGAACCTCGCGCAGTTCCTGAACAACAACGGTGCAGCTCTGCAGCGTCTG
The DNA here is from genome assembly GCF_004346865.1 of Shimia isoporae. Taxonomy (NCBI): domain Bacteria; kingdom Pseudomonadati; phylum Pseudomonadota; class Alphaproteobacteria; order Rhodobacterales; family Roseobacteraceae; genus Shimia; species Shimia isoporae. The sequence continues at coordinate 1,779,085 of NZ_SMGR01000001.1, read as the reverse complement.
CAGGCCGGTGGCGTGAAAACTCTGGAATTCCCGGACAGCGTTTGGGACGCAATGGGCGCAGCCGCGAAAGAAACCATGGACGGCTACATGGACGACGAACTGTTCGCCAAGATCCGTGCGTCCGTTGAAGAAAGCATGCGCGCGTCTTCCGGCTGGCTGGTTAAGTCCGAAGGGACCTACCGTGCCCAGCGTGACCGCGTAATGGGCTAAGGCCTTGCGCTGAAAAGAATAATGTGGCCCTCCGGAGATTTCGGGGGGCCATATTCCTAAAGGGAACCAGTGCACGAACGACGCGGTTCCGCAAAAACTCAATAAGGGGATGTGGGGACAATGCTGGACGCAATCGTCTGGTTCTTTTCCAACATCGGCCAGGCTTTCATCAATACAGGGTATGCGATCTCGCACCCGGGCCAATGGCTGAGCTGGATTGGCGGTCTTGAGACCACCGAGGACAAGCAAGCACTCATGCGCTTCGTCTACTATGGCGGCTCGACAGAATTCTTTTTCGTGGTCTTTACGACCTTCCTGATCATCACGGCGATCGGCCTGTGGCGAAACTCCTTCATGTGGGGGTGTGTCCGGGTGCTGGAAGGCTTTGCCAACACGGTTGGACGCTTCTTTGCCTGGGCAGGCCTGCTCATGGTTCTGCAGCAGATCATGATCATTTTCATGCAGCGTATCTTCACCGTGGCGGAGATTTCGCTGATCTTTGGCGTGGATTGGCTCACAAAGGACGTCAGCTGGTGGGCCGAAGAACTGAAGCTCTACAACGCCATGATTGTGAGCCTGTGTGCGACCTACACATTCGTTCAAGGCGGCCACGTTCGAGTGGACCTTGTATATTCAGCCATCAGCTATCGTGCCAAGCGCTCGGTCGACATGTTCGGGGCGCTGGTCTTCATGATGCCTGCTGCTGTACTGACGTGGATGTATGGCTGGTACTTCCTATGGCGTCACCTCGTGACACCGAAGGTATCCGCTTCCGACAAGCTCGAACTGCTTATGAAAAAGGCGCGTATCCTCAAGTGGAACGTGGAAACAATCGGCTTTTCGCCGAACGGGTTCAACGCCTATTTCCTTTTCAAAATCCTACTGGTGGCTTTCGCAGGCATGGTGTTCCTGCAATCCATCGCCTTCTTCTATCGCTCCTATCTCGAGCGCAAGGAAGGTCCGGAGAGCGAGGGCAAGTATCTTGACCGCGACTCGCTGGGCGAAGGCGAAGAAGCCTATGAAGGCACGCACTAATCTAAGGGGCAGAAACAATGCTATTTGGACTTGATGGGGTCGAAATCGGCCTGATTATCGTCTTTCTCTGCCTCTTCGGAGGCATTCTCTCGGGCTTTCCAGTGGCGTTTGCCATCGGTGGCGCAGGTGTAATCTCGTTTGGTATTATTGCCGCGCTCGATAGCGCTGGTATTCTCGTGCACCAGGCCATTGACACGGGCTCGGCCATGTACGCCGATTTGATCGCGCAAGGGATCAAGGCGGATACGATCTCGATATTCAGGTATCCGGATTTGCCGACTTATGCGGAGCCTGTTTTCAAAGGCGGTTGGGAAACCGCCATGGATCGCAACATTTCGTTCATCGTGAACCGTATGAACGAACGTGTGTTGGCGGGTCAGTCAATCGAAACCCTCCTGGCGGTTGTGATGTTTGTCCTTATGGGCATCACACTGGAACGCTCTAAAATTGCAAACGACCTTCTGACAACGATGGCGCGCGTCTTTGGTCCGCTGCCTGGTGGTTTGGCTGTGTCGGTTGTGGTTGTGGGTGCGTTCCTTGCGGCCTCCACGGGTATTGTGGGCGCTACAGTGGTGACCATGGGCCTGCTGTCGCTGCCAACCATGCTTAAGCACGGTTACAACCCTAAGCTGGCAACCGGCGTGATTGCGGCTTCCGGTACGCTGGGCCAGATCATTCCGCCGTCTATCGTGATCGTTCTTTTGGGAACACTGGCGGGCGACCTCTATTCGGCGGCACAGGAAACACGTGCTCAGGTGGCTGGTTGTTCCGACGCGTTGACCTATCTGGGTGAGCCGGCGGTTGTCTCGGTTGGTACGTTGTTCCAGGCGGCTTTGTTGCCGGGTATTATGCTCGCAGTGCTGTATGGCCTCTATGCCTTCGGTTACGCGCTGATTAATCCGAAGGAAGCCCCCGCGGTTGAGTTCGGCGAAAGCAGCGGCGAAGCGGTGACAAAGCGCGAGAGCATGACTTGGTTCCTCTTCGTGCCTGCTGCTCTGATCGGTGGTGTGATCCTGATGGGTCAGGTCAACTTGATTGGCAACCAGCACATCGTTGTGGACAGCTTCTCGGATGCCGGCAAAACAGCGAGCTTGCGTACCAACGTAAGCGAAGAGTGTTCGGCGTCTATGATTGATCTGCATGGTGAAGAGGCGTGGAATACTGCTCTGGCTGAACAAGCCGCAATTGACGAAGCCGGGGGCGTGGCTCAGGCCCGTGCGTTGACCGATGAGGAGCGTCAGGAACGCTTCGCTGAGAAGGTCGCCGCTGCCGCTCCGATTGGTTCCGGAATTGCGATTGGTTTCCTTCTGTTGGGTCTGGTTTTGACCACGGCTCGCGGCGTGGCCCCGAGTAAGGATCCAAAACCGCTCTTGATTGGTGGGGCTGGCGTTCTGCTGGCTATTCTGGTGGACATCCTGTTCATCCGGCCGACCACCACACCGGGCTGGACCCTGATCTATCTGGCGGTGCCGCTGGCGTTGACACTCTATGGGTGTCGTGAGGCGACCCGTCGTCTGGGACAGAACGAACTCTTACGCGTTGTGTTCCCGCCGCTGGTTTTGATTGTTGCCGTGCTTGGTTCCATTTTGGGTGGCATCACCAATCCGACGCCTGCTGCGGCGTTGGGTGCGGGCGGTGCGATCCTGCTGGCGGCCTATCGCAAGCTGCACGATCAAGGCAAATCCGGTGGGCTGATCATCTGGGCGACTTTTGCGATCATCATCATGATCCTTGTCGGGGTGAATTTTGATCTGCGCATCAACCAGGAAGATGTGGCGCTTGAAAACCTGATCGCCTTCGCGGTGGCCAAGATTGCATATCTCTTTGCAATGTTTGGTTTCCTTTATGGCTGTTGGGTTCTGATGCGCGGCAAGGTGCTGACACCTATTGTTCGGGAAACCGCGAAGGTGACCTCGATGGTGTTCACCATCCTGATCGGTTCACAGCTTCTGAACCTTGTTGTGATCAGTTTCGGTGGCGAGCACTACATTCAGCAGTTCCTGCGTTCGTTTGACAACGAATTGACGGTCTTCCTGATTGTGATGCTTGTGCTCTTCATTCTCGGCTTCGTGCTCGACTTCCTTGAGATCATCTACATCGTAATTCCGATCGTTGGTCCGGTGATCTACGGCGGTACATTTGATCCTAAATGGGTGACGATCATGATTGCCGTGAACTTGCAGACGTCGTTCCTGACGCCTCCGTTTGGATTTGCACTCTTCTACCTCAGAGGGGTTGCTCCAAAAGAGGTCACAACCGGCCACATCTACAAGGGCATCATTCCCTTCGTGCTGATCCAGGTCGTTGGTTTGGGGATCCTTTGGTACTTCCCGAGTATCGTGACGATCCTGCCGGCCCTGATCGGGAACTGATCCTAGATATTGAGAAAGAGCGGGGGCCTACGGGCCCCCGTCCCAATTTGTGGACTATGTCAGTTGCAGAAGGTCCCAACGGTTACCAAAGGGATCGCGCCAGACAGCGACCAAGCCGTATTCCTCTTGGCGGGGGGACTCTTCAAACTGCACACCACCATCGAGCATCGCGGCATGATCGCGGGCGAAGTCGTCAGTGTGGAGAAAGAGGCCAACCCGTCCACCAAATTGTCTTCCAACTATGGCGCGCTGCTCACACGTGGCGGCACGTGCCAAAAGAATGGTCGTTTGGCTGCGCGTGTCAGGAGCGATAACAACCCAGCGTTTCTCAGAGGTAACCCGTCGATCCTCGCGCAAGACAAAGCCGAGCTTTCCAACATAGAATGACAGCGCCTCGTCGTAGTCGGGGACAACGATCGCGACAGCGTGCAGGTGGCGCGTCATATTACTTTCGGGTACCGAGAATGTCGGGGAGCTGGATATTGGCAACCTGTTCGGCGATCGGGTCGGCGTTCAGCGGATGCTGTGTATCCTCGAAGCGCGTCGGATCACCGATGGGCTGCCATTCGCCGCCATGATAAACTTCGAGGCCCGAGAACCGGGACTTGTAGTGCATCTTCTCGCTGCCTGGCACCCAATAGCCGAGATATACATAAGGCAGGCCAGCTTCGCGCGCGATTTCGATGTGATCGAGGATCAGATATGTTCCGAGCGACTGCTGTTGACGATCCGGCGTGTAGAACGAGTAGACCATCGACAAGCCGTCCTCCAGCACATCGGTCAGCGATACGCCGATCAGATCCCGACTCTGGCTGTCCGTGTATTCTACGACGCGCGACCGGATCGGTGTCTCTTCGATCATCGCGGCAAACTCGAACACATCCATATCCGCCATGCCGCCATCGGCATGACGCCGATCAAGATATGAGCGGAAAAGCTCGTACTGCTCTTCGGTGGCCCAAGGCGAGGTTGCGCGGCGTTGGAGCCCAAGGTTTCGGCGCATGGTGCGGCGCTGACTTTTGTTGGGCTTGAACTTGGAAACGTCGATCCGCGCCGACAGGCAGGCTGCACAATCGGTGCATGACGGACGGTAGAGCACGTTCTGGGACCGGCGGAAGCCTTGATGGCTGAGGGCGTCGTTCAACGCTCCGGCGCTGTCTCCCTGCAGCGCCGTGAACAGTTTACGTTCCATCCGCCCGGCCAAGTAAGGACAAGGTTGTGGGGCCGTCACGTAAAACTGGGGCGTTAATGGTAAGGTGTGGCGCATTGCGCTCCGGAAAATAGGGTCACTTTCCACGATAGCAATAGGTTGTTGGAGCGCCAAGCCCCGGATTCTGCTCCGTTGGTTAACATCTTTGTGGTTAACGAGGGGCTTCAGTAACGTGCGGCACGGTTGATCGCGACGGTGCCGAGCAGATGATCTGTTAGGCCTTGGGCGCGGGCGGTCGTCATCATCAGAACGATTGAAACAACCTGAATGATAAAGAACGTAAAGCTGATGTGGTAGCCCAGCGTGTGCAGGAACGCCGTTCCCAGATCAAAGCGATTGCCATCCATGCGGCGCATTTCGATGGATGTGAGCCGCATACCCCACGTAGCCGAATTGTTGGCCAGCGTGATGGCGCGGTAAGCGAACCCCACAACGAGAAGCAGGAAACCAAAGAAGAAAATACCTGTGAAGGCTGTGAGCGGAACAATCAGAACACAAACTACCGTGACAAGTATTGTGTCGATGATCCAAGCCATGAAGCGCTTGAATGGAACGTCGGCATAGAACTCCGATTGGAGCTCAGGATCAGGCAGGGTGAAGCTGCGTTGCGACATGGAGTTTTCTTCCTAAGATACTGGAAAACAGAAAAAGGAGCGGCGGTTGCGCCGCTCCAGTCATCATAGCACAGGCGGACTTAGGCGTCCTCGGTCTCCGGTTCTCTCGGTTCGGCGGCCTTTTTGGCGCGCTCGTCCATGAACTGGTCGAATTCGGCTTTGTCCTTGGCCTCGCGCAGACGCTGCAGGAAGTCTTCAAAGCTGCGCTGCTCGTCTTCGAGGCGACGCAGTGTTTCGTCGCGGTAGCTGTCAAAGGCGGTGTTGCCGGACGATTGCATCATATGCATGCGACGGGACCGGCCGCAGCTGCGGTGGCTTTTCTTGAACATTTCCTTGCTCCAGATCATGTAGAACAGAAGGGCCAGACCAACGGGCCAGAAGAAGACAAAACCAAGGACCATGGCAGCGATCCAGGCGCCTTTGCCTTTGCTGTCGAGCCAGGCCTCGGACTTGCCAAGCCAGCTCATGTGCTGGGTGTCGGCATGTTGGGCGGTAGCGGCAGGTGTCATTTGTATCTCCGGTGTTCGGTGTGACGTTGAATGTAAATCGTGTTTACATATCCAAGATTGTCATTGTTTGAGAGCAATGCAAGAGGGTATGTGAATGTTTTTTACATTTTTGTGTTTCGCCTTTTAATAATTGATGTTTTTTAAGGGTTTCCTGGTTCTGTTTTGCGTCGGCAATACGTCGGTATTGCGACTGTGCATGCCGGCGATGATCTCAAAAGTTAAAGCAAAGTTCGTTTCGTGAGCGAATTTTTTGGTGGTTTCGAACGAGGGATTCGGCCTTTGCATTGCCTTTCACGAGGGAAGAGTTGAAGGTTCTCGAATGACTGACCGAGTTCTTGCACTGTCCGAGTTGCTGAAGTTGGAAACCCGCGTTTGGGGCGCACTAGTCACGGGGGACAGCAGCTCTGACGCCGCATTGTTGTCTGAAGATTTCGTCGGCGTTTACCCCGATGGCTTCGCAGGCAAAGACGCGCATGTCGGTCAACTCGACGGCGGCGGTACGGTGGCGCAGTACAAGTTGAGTGATGTGCAAATTCGGTATCTGGGCGAAACGGCCTCGATCTTGATCTATCGGGCGGACTATCTGCGGGTTGGGAACCACGAATGGGAGACGATGCTTGTCAGTTCTTTGTGGGAGCGTCGAGCTGGCGCGTGGATCAATACGTTCAGTCAGGATACGCCTTTGACCGGTGAGACAGTTGTTTAGGCGTCGTGTGCCATGCGCCGTCGTTTTGTGCCAGTGCGGCGGTCGGGCCGATTGACCTCATTGGCAGTCCTGCGCAAAGTCGCGCCATGACATTTGCCAGCCGCATAACCCGCCTCCCAATTGCTTTTGATCCCGACCTAGGTGCAGAGGCTGCCGCTCTGGTACCTGCGCTCTCCGGTGACCTTAAAAAGCTGGTTGCGGGTGCTGCAGGAAGTTCCCCATACCTCAAGGGGTTGGTTGCACGCGAAGCGGACTGGCTACCGTCAGGGCTGCACGCGCCCGAAACGGCGCTGGCCGAGGTGTTTGCTGATTTGAGGGCGGTTGCGCCGGATCAAATGCCTGCGGCTCTGCGACAGGGTAAGCGGCGGATCGCGTTGCTGACTGCATTGGCCGACCTGAGCGGTGTCTGGGCATTGGAAAACGTCACGGGGGCCCTAACCGACTTTGCCGACCTGGCGAGCCAGCTGGCGCTTGAAACCACGATCGGAGCTGAAATCAGGCGCGGCAAGTTGCCGGGCGCGACCGTAGATGACATTCCGAGTGCGGGTGGCATGGTGTCGATTGCGATGGGCAAAATGGGGGCGCATGAACTGAACTACAGTTCTGACATCGATCTCATCTGCCTCTTCGATGAGACGCGCTTTGACCCCGACGACTATCATGACGCGCGCGCTAGTTTCATTCGTGCGACGCGCAAGATGGCGGCGATGCTGAGCGACATTACCGGCGACGGGTATGTGTTCCGTACCGATCTGAGGTTGCGCCCCGATCCGTCCGTGACGCCGGTCTGTATCGCGATGGAGACCGCGGAGCGGTATTACGAAAGTCTAGGGCGTACTTGGGAACGGGCAGCCTACATCAAGGCGCGCCCTTCCGCTGGAGATCTCGCGGCAGGGCAAAAGTTTCTGGATACTTTGAAACCGTTTGTGTGGCGAAAGCATCTGGATTTCGCGGCAATACAGGACGCCCACGACATGCGGCTGCGCATTCGAGAACACAAAGGCCTCGGTGGGCCGATCACGCTTGACGGGCATGACATGAAGCTGGGCCGCGGTGGCATTCGCGAGATCGAGTTTTTCACGCAGACGCGCCAGATCATTGCAGGGGGGCGTGATCGGGACCTGCGAGATCGGCGGACTGTGCCGGCGCTGGGACATCTGGCAGAGAAGGGCTGGGTGCCCGAAGGCGCGGCAGCCACTTTGTCAAATCACTACCGGTTCCACCGCGAGGTCGAGCACAGGGTTCAGATGGTCAACGATGCACAAACGCACCGCTTGCCGAAGACGCCTGATGGATGGGCGCGGGTGGCAGGATTAATGGGGCGAAATGTGGCGGAGCTTCAGGAGGACTTGCAGGAAAGGCTGACTGAAGTGCACGAGTTGACCGAAGGCTTCTTTGCACCAGATGCCGGTACGTCAGAACCTGAGTCCAGCGAGGCTCTGGACCAAGCGGTCATCGACCGCTGGGCCACTTATCCCGCATTGCGCAGTCCACGGGCGGTGGAAATATTCGAGCGTGTGAAGCCGGAAATATTGCGACGCCTCGCAGACACTGCACGACCTGACGAAGCCTTGCTGGCTTTGGACGGGTTTCTGAAGGGGCTACCAGCAGGTGTGCAGTTGTTTTCTCTGTTTGAGGCAAACACGCATCTGATTGACCTTTTGGCTGACATTGTCGGGACGGCTCCCGCCTTGGCGCAGCATCTGTCGCGAAATTCAGGCGTTTTTGATGCTGTGATCGGTGGGGCGTTCTTTACGGACTGGCCGGGTGTTGGCGGATTGTCGGATGAGCTTAACCTACGTTTGCAAGCAGAGGTGGACTATGAGCATTCGCTGGACGCTGCACGGCGGTGGGGCAAGGAGTGGCAGTTCCGTATTGGCGTGCATTTGTTGCGGGGGCTAATCGATGCGCAAGAAGCAGGTGCGCAGTATGCCGATCTTGCACAGGCGGTTGTGGCTGGTGTGTGGCCGTCGGTGGCGGCGCAGTTCGCGGAGAAACATGGCCCACAACCGGGGCGAGGCGCGATGGTGCTCGGGATGGGCAGTTTGGGTGCGCGGAGGCTGAATGCAACGTCAGACCTGGACCTCATAGTGATCTATGATGCGGACGGCGTTGAGTTTTCTGACGGACGACGCCCATTGGCCGCTCGAGCGTATTACGCGCGTCTGACGCAGGCCCTTGTGACGGCATTGTCTGCGCCGATGGCGCAGGGACGGCTTTATGAGGTGGACATGCGGTTGCGACCCTCGGGTACACAGGGGCCGGTCGCAACCTCTTTGGCCTCGTTCAAGAACTATCAGATCAACGAGGCATGGACTTGGGAGCATCTCGCGTTGACGCGTGCGCGGCCTATCGCCGGAGAAGACTCGCTGATGCAAGAAGTCGAGGCATTCCGCTGTGAAGTTCTGGCCAGGCCGCGCGATGAAGCGCAGGTGCGGATCGACGTCTCTGAGATGCGCGCGAGGATTGCGGCTGCGAAACATCCTGACGGGCCCTGGGATGCCAAGATCGGCGCCGGGCGACTGCAAGATATTGAACTTGTTTCCCAGGCGGGGGCACTGTTGGCAGGTCATGCCAGACGCGCTGTTTCCGAGGGGTTACAGGCCGGTGTCGCAATTGAATGGATGAGCGCCGCAGAAGCGGCAGAGCTTGAGGCCGCATACGCGCTTTGCTGGCAGGTACAATTGGCGTCAAAGCTGCTAAGTGGATCGACGATTGATCCAGAAGCGATTGGGGCCGGTGGAACAGCGTTTTTGTTGCGGGAAACAGGTCATGAAGACATTGAAGGGTTGCTCGCCGACATGGACGCGGGGTCGACACGGGCAGCGGAGATCATTTCAGATGCTCTGGCGCGCGCGCCGAGGACAAGCTGAACCGGGGCTGGCGAGGAGACTGAAGTTGGGCAAAGACAGATTTGATCCGAAGGGTTTGATCGCGGAAAGCTACAAGATCGAAGGCATCGGTGCTCCGGAGTGCCGTTCGATTTTCCTGGACTGGGCGTTGAGCCTTGGGGGAGACATTGACCCGAAGGATGCGCTTCCGACGCTGATTTCCGCCTATGCGCGGAGTGAGCCTGACCACCCGATGAGCGCCGTTCTTGAGCAAGGTTTGGTCCAGATGCAGGCGCCCAAGCGTCGTGGAGGATGGCGCGCTCGCCAGCGCAACTAAAAGCAAAACAAGGGTTTTTAGGGTTAACGAAGCGTTAAATTCCCCTGAATCGTCCGGCCAGTGACGCATTCCCGCCCCATTTCAAAGCGATTCTCCTTGCATGACAGCAGAGGCCGAAGGCCCGAGGAGATGGACATGAAACGTGTTCGACTGATTGCAGCGATGGTTTTGGGAATGAGCGCGGCGGCATGCAGCTCGGTAGATACCGCGACCCGGAACGCACCGTATGAAAACACCCCGTCACAAGTGACGGCCCCGGCGCCGTCGTTCCAGCTGGTTGGCATGAACGTGGCTGTGCCCACGACCCTGACTGTGTCCGAGCGCAACAGCTATTACCCGGGCGGGGACATCGTCTGGCGCGGTGACGCTTATGGTAACCGCTACGAGCAAGTCAAAGCGATCTTTGAAGATGCAGTTGAGCTTGGTGGCGGTTTGGCGCAGGGCGAGATCCCGGTTGTGGTGAACATCGAACTCAAGCGCTTCCATGCCCTGACCGAGAAAACCCGCTACAGTGTTGGCGGTATTCACTCGATCGATTTCGTGATGACCATCTCTGATCCGGTCACCGGCGCCGTTCTGCGAGGCCCGAAAGAAATCAATGCGAACCTTGTTGGCTACGGCGGCGAGAAAGCTCTGCAAGCCGAGGCGCGGGGCCTGACCCAGAAGTACCGCATTACACAACACCTCGCTCGCGTCGTTCTGGAAGAGATGACCACTGCGACAGGTTTTGTGCCTCCCAAAGGTGGCGTGACTGCGCAGGTCGTACCGCTGACCGCGGTGAAGCCGCTCTGATCGGACCTTTTCAGCGACAGCATAATTGATTAGGAGGGCGGCATGAATATGCCGTCCTCTTTGCCTGTTGTGCGCCTTAAACCCAAAGCCAATGCCCGCGCGATCCGTCATGGTTTCCCGTGGGTTTATGACAATGAACTGGTGACTGACCGACGTACCAAGGGGTTGGCCCCCGGCACGTTGGCCGTTCTGGAAGACGACAAACGGCAGCCAATGGGCCTCGTCGCGACAAATAGCAAAAGCCGGATTTTCTGCCGAATGCTGGACCGGAACGTCGGTGCGTCGATTGATCAGACTTGGTTTGCCGCGAAATTTACAAAAGCATTGCAAATGCGGGAACGGCTATACGAAACGCCGTTTTATCGGTTGATCCATGCTGAGGCGGATGGGCTGCCTGGGGTGGTTGTGGACCGGTTTGGCGCGACAGCTGTGGTGCAGCCCAACGCGGCATGGGCCGACGCGTTGCTTGAACCGATGGTGGCAGCTCTGGTCGAGGTCACAGGTGTTTCCAATGTGATCAAGAACGGCTCGGGACGTGCGCGGGGATTGGAAGGTCTGGAGGAAGACAGCGCTGTACTGATTGGCACAGCTCCGGCGGCACCTGTGCCGGTTGTGATGAACGGCGCGACCTATATGGCGGATTTGACCGGCGGACAGAAGACCGGGCTGTTCTATGACCAAAGACCAAACCACGGGTTTGCCGCGTCGCTTTGCAAAGATGCAAAGGTGCTCGATGTTTTTAGCCATGTTGGGGGCTTCAGTCTTGCAGCTTTGGCTGGGGGCGCGGCAGAAGCGACCGCGGTAGACGGTTCTGCAGCCGCTTTGGAATTGGCTTTTTCCGGTGCGGCGGCCGCCGGTGTCGAAGATCGGTTCTCCACTCGCAAGGGCGATGCTTTTGATGTTTTGACCGCCTTGAATGAGGAAGGAGCGCGATTTGACGTTGTGATCTGCGACCCTCCCGCGTTCGCACCGAGCAAGCCCGCGTTGGAAAAAGGTCTGCGCGCGTATGAGCGGGTTGCGCGATTGGCGGCGCCCTTGGTGACCGAAGGCGGGTATTTGGGACTTTGTTCCTGTTCCCATGCGGCGGATGTGACGCGGTTCCGCGGCGCAAGCTTGCGCGGCATCGGACGGGCAGGGCGGCAGGCTCAATTGATCCACACCGGTTATGCCGGTCCGGATCATCCGCTGATGCCGCAACTTGCAGAAAGCGGTTATCTCAAGTCGCTGTTTTTCCGGCTGTGAGGCTGTTGCTTGATACCTGTGTTCTGTATCCGACGGTGATGCGGGAAGTTCTGTTGGGCGTGGCCAAGACAGGCGCGTTTGAACCGCAATGGTCGGCACGCATTCTGGAAGAATGGGCGCGGGCAGCACGAAAAATCGGCCCGACTGGAGAAGCGCAGGCACGGGGCGAGATCGCGCTGGTTCAGGCTGCTTGGCCAAAGGCGGAAGTTACCTGGAATCCTTCGCTTGAAGACCGGCTTTACTTGCCAGACGCCAATGACGTACACGTTTTGGCCGCCGCGGTCAGCGGATCAGCCGACGCTATCGTAACGGTGAATGCCAAAGACTTTCCAAGGCATTTGTTGGCCGAAGAAGGGCTCGAGCGGATGGAACCTGACGGCTTGCTTCATAGGATTTGGCTTGAAAACCCGCTTGCTGTGGAATCCGTGTGCGAGAAGGTTCGCCAAGAAGCGGAGCGTCTGAGTGGCCGAGAATGGGCTATGCGAAGTTTGCTAAAGAAAGCGCGATTGCCAAGACTGGCGAAGGCGGTTGGTTAGATGAACCGACCATGACGCCTGAACTTCGACCTAGTTTGATGCAATTCCCCAGTCGTTTTCCAGCTTTTCAATTGCCTTGACCCGCTCCTCAGGTTTCGGGTGGCTCAACAGCCACGCCGGTGTTGTTGCGCCATGCGCCCCCGTGATGTGAGGCAGGCGTTCCAACAGACTCTTCTGGGCGCTGGTTCCGATGCCGGATTTGACAAGCAGGGCGGAGGCGTATGCATCCGCTTCGTATTCGTCCACGCGCGACAGGCGGGCCATGAGCAGACTCATGACGGAATTGGCGATGATCAACCCAACACCGGGTAGGAAACGGTTCAACACCATCGCCAGTGCTGTACGAACCGCATTCTGTCCCGAGAAATCAATCATGCGGCGGCGCGTGTGGCCCAAAGCCACGTGCCCAAGCTCGTGGGCAATGACTGAAGCCAGTTCCGACGGCGTGACCTGACCGGCCTCGTAGCGGTCGATAAAACCGCGAGTTAGGAAAATGCGGCCATCCGGAGCCGCAAGTCCGTTGATCGGCTCAATTTCGTAGACATGGACTTTGATGCGGGGCAGGTCGAGGGCATTCGCCATCTTGTTGATCAGCCTGTTCAGATGCGGATCATCCAACGTGGTTGAGTTGTCGTCCAGCGATCGCGCAGTACGCCACGCCGAAAAGCGGACCATCAGAACACCGTAGAGTAAGGCAATGAGAATAGGCGCGAATTTGATCATGTGATCAATATGGTTGGCTTCAAAAAAAGAACAATACCGGATGCTGTGATAAGACTGGACCTTTTCCCGCGACGGTGGCAGGTATTTTTCCCGATACTGCCCCAGTTCGGACGTAATTGGGCGGAAGATGAAAATTAAGAACTCAATTTCTATTTCTAGTAGATAGGTTAATTAATATGCACTTTTGGATCTATCTCAGCTATCGGGGGATGCTGCGGGCTTTGGGTGGGTTTTCTGCCCTCATGGTTTTGGTCACGATGCCGGGTTTGTTGGCGCGTTTGTCCATCGGGGCGCTGCCTCATGCCACGATTTTTTACCTTTTGCTGACGTTGTCCGGCTGTGCACTTATCTTCAAAGGATTGCGTCCCAAATGGGTTGATCGGCCTCTGGGCTTTCAGCAGGGGTTGCTGATTTTTTTGACTCTTGTGGTTGTCGGTTTCGGTGCGGGCGAACTTTCCGCCAAAGCCGTTATGATGTCAGACATGAAACTCGCGACGGCTCAGAGAATGACAATCGCGCTGTGGTCCGTGGCCATGTCGCTTGGCACAGTAGCGGGGATCACAGGAATTATAGTGTGCTTTTTCAAGGATGTATCCGGGAGTCGCGCCGTATTCGGGCAAAGTTCCCGCGGGATCTAGCGCACCAGCTCTCGCATGCCTTGTTCGAGGCCTGCCAATGTCATTGGCACCATGCGGTTTTCGAAAATCTCGCGGATCATCTGAATCGAATGCGTGTATTGCCAATGGCTCTCTGGTGTTGGGTTGATCCAGAGGTTTGAGCTCCACTGTTCCCGAGCACGTTCGAGCCAAATCTGACCCGGCTCCGCATTCCAGTGTTCGTTGGCGCCGCCCGCATAAGCGATTTCGTAAGGCGACATCGACGCGTCCCCAACAAAGATGCATTTGTAGTCCGGGCCGTAGGTGCGCATCACTTCGTGCGTGGAAGTCTGGTCGTTCCAGCGGCGTTTGTTGTCGCGCCAAACACCTTCATAGAGGCAATTGTGGAAGTAATAATACTCGAGATGTTTAAATTCGGCGCGAGCTGCTGAAAAGAGTTCTTCTACAACTTTAACGTGAGGGTCCATTGAGCCGCCAACATCAAGAAAGAGGAGAACTTTCACAGCATTGTGACGCTCCGGGCGGGTTTTCACGTCAAGATAGCCGTTTTCCGCAGTGGAGCGAATTGTACCGGACAAATCCAGTTCTTCTGCGGCCCCTTCGCGTGCCCAGCGGCGCAAACGTTTGAGGGCGACCTTGATATTGCGGGTGCCGAGCTCCACGCCGTCGTCCAAATTGCGGAATTCCCGTTTGTCCCAGACTTTGGTGGCTTTTTGGTGCCTGCTTTCTTTTTGGCCGATGCGGACACCTTCCGGATTGTAGCCGTAGGCGCCGAACGGAGAGGTGCCGGCGGTGCCGATCCACTTGTTGCCACCCTGGTGACGACCTTCTTGCTCCTTGAGGCGCTCTTTGAGCGTCTCCATCAGCTTGTCAAAGCCTCCAAGCGCTTCGATCTCTGCCATTTCCTCAGCGCTGAGGTGTTTCTCCGCCATTTTGCGAAGCCATTCTTCAGGTATGTCGACCGCGTCCAGCACATCCTGAGCGGAGATTTCCGCGAGGCCGTCAAATGTCATGGCAAATGCGCGATCGTACTTGTCGATATTGCGCTCGTCTTTGACCATGATCGTGCGACCGAGGTAGTAGAAGGCGTCGATGTCATATGTCGACAGACCTGCTTTGAGCGCCTCCAGAAAGCCGAGAAATTCCCGCAGCGAAACGGGCACGCGAGCGGCACGGAGGTTTTCAAAGAAGCGTAGAAACATGGATCAGATAGACAGACGGTGGATCGTGAGCGTTGCGAACAGCCCGAGGATGGCAAAAATCATGGCGTAAATCACTGCATATTGCAGAATATCCAGTCTTTTGCCGCCACGTCTTTTGGCTAGAAAACCGCCAGAGATTGCCCCGACGATGGCTCCCAGAATTACGATCATGGTTTCTTACGAGCTCCCTTTCAGCGGGCTGAGCGAAGAGATGTCGCGCAATTTTTCACGCACGGCCCAGTCCGGTCCGAACCCGTATCGCGCCCAGCCGAGACTGTCCAGTCGCAGCTCTCCGGCCTCTTGCTGGCGTCCTTCGAGTTCCAGCGCTTCTGCTTGAAGAAGCATGAGGTTGGAAAGCAAGACAGCGTTTTCATAGCGCGCGGCAGTCGCAAGATGCGGGGAGGTCAGGTTTATGGCTTCTTGTCCACGGCCCGAGGCAACGGCATGAGCCGCCAGCCGCACGGAAACATGGGCCCGATGTGGGCCATAATTTGGGAAGCGGGCAAAAACCTGATCTGCATACAGAAAGTGAGTGTGCGCCGTATTTACGTCGCTGGGCAGCATTATGCGGCCAAGCGCGTAGTGGGAAAACCCAAGGCGATGATCTTCCCAGCCTTCTTGAAGTGCAATTTGCAGGGCACGGGTGGCGGCGCGGCGCCGGCCATCGGCGCTGGTGCCGGGGCCAAGTGCAACCTGAATTGCGTCGATCCAGGTACGTGGTGTCGCCTTGAGATATCTTGGAGACAAGCGTTCGCCGCGCGGATTGATGCGCGCCAAGATCGCAGGAAGTCGGGCAGCAACTTCTTCGCGCGTCATGCCGCTCTTGAGGGATGGATCGTAGTACGCGCGCAGCACGGTCATGTCGAAACCGGTCAGAACCGCATGAACATCATCGTCGTTAAATACGCTGTCGGGCAGTCGGTAGAGGTCGTTGAGTGGACCAAGCGCTTGTGCCAGTTCTTCATGCAGGCAATCGCGCGTTTCCTGGGGGGTGGTGTCGTTGGGAACGAAAATCGCGATCTTCTCGCGCTTTTGCAGATCCGCCCAGTTGGCGGCGCCGCTGCGCCGTGCGCCTTTGTATTCACGCAGAGCTGTGATGTTGGGAACGACGAAACATGCGGCTTGCGGCAGCGTCCGGCGTATGTCGCGGCGGGTAACTGCCTCGATTGTGATATTGGCGTCCGCGCTGTTGGTCAGTTTGATGTTGATCCGGGCTTCGTTGCGCAGACGGGTAAGAAGGCTGTTCAGATCGGCCATCAAGTTGGCTGGCGGTTTGCCGGTGACACGCACGGTGATGGGGCCCTCAAAGCGCGTGAAATAGGGCAGGGCACGTCCACTTTCGAGGGCGAAACTCAGGTCGAGAAAATCCCGGGTGATTTCGCGGTTTGATCTTGCGGGCGGTGTTGGGCGCGGTGTCGCAAAGCTTTTGACAGGAGGCAGCGTGGTATCGCTGATTGCTGCTCGCGTGGGTGTGCTCGAGTGCTGGACGGGGCCGCAAGCGGACAAGGCTAATGCAATTGGAAGAAGGAACCGGAACATCATTATGGACGCTGATATTTGATAAAGGGTGTTTTGGCTGCAACGCGGTCGTAAAGCTGACGCGCTGTCGTATTGAAATCCTGAGTAAGCCAATAAACTGTAGGTGAACCCGCGGCATCTGCGGCGGCGTATACTGCCTCGATCAGGGCGCGGCCAATGCCCTTGCCCCTGACGTCAGGGTCAGCAAACAGATCTTGCAGGTAGCAGACGTTTTCGACTTTCCACGCATGGCGGTGAAAGAGGTAGTGCGTCAGGCCCACGGGTTTTCCCTCCACCTCGGCAATCAGACAGGTGTAGTCTTGGGGGTCGTCCCCAAGCAGGCGTTCAAATGTGGATCGGTACACTTCTTCCGTTACTGAAGACTCATAGAAAGTGAGATAGTCCGTCCAGAGACGGCGCCAGTCGGTTTCATCCGAGGCGGTCAACGGGCGTACCGTTACAGTCGAGTTCTGCGTCATGCGGCCTCCCTATGGTGCCTCTGCCGGGCGCGGGCCTATACTGGGCTTGGATGCTAGCATTCTGCCCTGTAATTGGGGCAAGAATTCGCAGGCATCAGGCCGGTTTTCAGGTGACCGTGGTTTTTTGGTCTTCAGCGGCCTGAGCGCGCCATGAAGGCCAGCCGTTCAAACAGATGCACGTCCTGCTCGTTCTTCAGAAGTGCTCCGTGCAGTTTCGGGAGCGCGCTAGCGCCGTCGCGCTTGAGGTCTTCTGGTGAGAGGTCTTCTGCGAGAAGCAGTTTCAACCAGTCAATCACTTCGGATGTTGACGGTTTCTTCTTGAGGCCGGGTGTATCGCGGATTTCGTAAAACTGGGTCAACGCGGTGGTGAGAAGCGATTCCTTGATTCCGGGATGGTGGACCTCGACAATCTGTTTCAAAGTGTCGATTTCCGGGAAGCGGATGTAGTGGAAGAAGCAGCGTCGCAGGAAGGCGTCGGGAAGCTCCTTCTCATTGTTCGACGTGATAATGATGATCGGTCGGTGTTTGGCCGAAACGGTCTCACCAGTTTCGTAGACGTGGAACGCCATCTTGTCGAGTTCCTGCAGCAGGTCGTTTGGAAACTCGACATCTGCCTTGTCGATTTCATCAATCAGCAGGACGACACGCTCGTCGGAATCGAAGGCCTCCCAGAGTTTGCCGCGCTTGATGTAGTTGCCGATGTCATGCACGCGTTCGTCGCCCAACTGACTGTCACGTAAGCGAGAAACAGCATCGTATTCGTACAGACCCTGCTGCGCTTTCGTTGTGGATTTGATGTTCCACTCAATCATACGAAGGCCCAGGGACTGCGCCACTTGAAGAGCAAGTTCGGTCTTGCCGGTGCCAGGCTCGCCTTTGACGAGCAGCGGGCGTTCCAGTGCCACGGCGGCGTTGACCGCGACAGTCAGATCGTCTGTGGCGACATAGTCTTTGGTGCCTGCAAATTTCATAAAATTGTCCTGAACGTTCCCTGTTTCGGCGGCGACCCTAGCGTGAACATAATTTGTCCGCAATGCAGTGCTAGGGGTGGTGGACATTACGTCACGAAGGGGTTATCTGCAGGCCAGTAAAGGGGGGTTACATGTCTGACTTAACTACCACGGTGGACGTGACCCACGATAAGGGAGCAGAAATGAAGGCCGAGACTTTCCTGCCCGACGACTACCGTCCCGCAGAAGATGAGCCGTTCATGAATGAGCGGCAGACCGAATACTTCCGACGCAAACTGATCAACTGGAAAAACGAGCTGTTGGCCGAGAGCCGCGACACCATCGAGGGTCTGCAGGACAGCACGCGTAATATTCCGGATGTGGCTGACCGGGCCAGTGAGGAGACTGACCGGGCGCTGGAGCTTCGGACGCGTGATCGCCAGCGCAAGCTGGTGCTCAAGATCGACAGTGCGCTGCGTCGCATTGACGAAGGCGAATATGGATATTGTGAAGTGACCGGCGAACCGATTTCACTCAAACGGCTTGATGCCCGTCCTATCGCAACCATGAGCCTTGAGGCCCAAGAGCGCCATGAGCGCCGTGAAAAGGTCCACCGTGACGATTGATCCCTGTGATCAAGTAACATAGAGACGCCGGGCTGCCACAGCCCGGCGTTTTTTTATGCGTCAACCGTGGGTTTGCCGAAGGCAACGGGATATAGAGACAGAATGGATCTGAACGGATTGAAAGTCACCGTAATTGGCGCGGGGATCGGAGGCCTGACTGCGGCGCTGGTTCTGCGTCAACGCGGCGCCAGCGTAACTGTGCTGGAACAGGCTGAAGCCATCACGGAAGTAGGTGCTGGCCTGCAGGTGTCACCCAACGGGATGGTGGTATTGAGAGCGCTTGGATTGGAGTCCGAGCTGCAGGCCAACGCGGTTCGGGGCACGGCTGTGGAACTGCGGGACTATGCCCGAGGAAGATTGGTCTCACGGCTTGATCTTACAACGCTTGGACCGGATGCGCCTTACCATTTCATTCATAGGGCGGATCTGATCAATGTTCTGGCCGATGCGGTTCGGGCCGCGGGGGTCAAAATCCTGTTGCTGCAAAAAGTAGAAGATATCGAGCCAGGCGAACGCCCCCGGATTGTGCTGGCACACGGACAGAGCGCGAAAGCTGATCTTGTTGTCGGTGCAGACGGGCTCCATTCGCAGCTGAGATCGGTTTTGAATGGCACTGTTGCACCATTTTTCACACGGCAAGTGGCTTGGCGGGCGACAGTGCCAAACACGATCAACCATCCACCTGTGGCAAAGGTTCATATGGGTCCGCACAGGCACGTGGTGAGCTATCCATTGCGAGATGGTAAGTTGGTCAACATCGTGGCGGTTCAAGAGCGCACCGGTTGGCACGAAGAAGGGTGGCATATAGCCGACAACCCAGAAAACCTTCGGTCTTACTTTTCGGATTTTCAAGGTGAAACCAAAGACTTGTTGGCCGAAATTCAGGATGTCCGCAAGTGGGGGCTGTTCCGACATCCTGTGGCACCGACGTGGTACAGAGACAATACTGTCCTGCTCGGTGATGCAGCGCACCCCACGCTTCCATTCATGGCGCAGGGCGCGGTTATGGCGATGGAAGACGCTTGGGTGCTCGGGGATGCACTGGTCAAGGCAGATGACATAAATACCGGCCTCTCGGCCTATCAGGCCCGACGTCATGATCGAGTTAGACGCGTGGTGGATACGGCTTCGAAAAATGCCGGTCGATATCATCTAAGCGCTGCGCCGGTGCGTCTGGCGGCGCACTTCGGGTTGTCTTTGGCCTCGATGCTGGCTCCCAAGTCGATGATGTCTCACTTTGACTGGATATATCGCTACGACGTCACCAAAGAGCTTTAGGCGGCCAGATCGACCCAGATCGGGACATGATCAGAGGGTTTGGAGCGGCCGCGTTCCTCTTTGTCAATTTGTACGTCCTGTAACAGGTCAGCGCACTGCGGGCTAAGGAGGAAGTGGTCGATGCGAATGCCATCGTCTTTGTTCCACGCTCCGGCCTGATAGTCCCAAAAAGTGAATTGGCCAGATGCGGAATTTCTAGCGCGGAAAGCCTCGGTCAGACCAAGGTTGAGCAACCTGCGAAACGCAGCGCGGCTTTCGGGGCGGGCAAGGGCGTCCTCTTGCCAAACTTCCGGTCGTTTCGCGTCTTCGTCCTGCGGAATAACATTGTAGTCGCCTGCCATAAGGAAAGGTTCTTCGGCCGAGAGAAGTTCTACGGCGCGTGATTCAAGCCGTTTCATCCATGCGAGCTTGTAATCATACTTTGGGCCGGGCGTGGGGTTGCCGTTGGGCAGATAGAGGCCGCACACACGGATCGGGACTTCGCCCATGACCGTCGCCTCAATGTATCTGGCTTGTTCGTCTTCGTCGTCGCCGGGAAGGCCTCGGGTGACGTCCTCCAGTGGTAGTTTGGAGAGGATCGCAACGCCGTTGAAACTCTTCTGGCCGTGCGTTTCTACTCTGTATCCTCGTTCTTCGAAAATTTCGCGCGGGAAGTTTTCGTCGACGGACTTAATTTCTTGTAGCAACGCAACATCCGGTTGCGCCTCATCAAGCCAACGCGGCAGGGTTTCGATGCGGGCTTTGACGCCGTTGATGTTGAAACTTGCGATTTTCATGTCTGCCGTCCGATCCAATTGGTGCGGCCATCTAGGCAGCAATTACTCGCAGGAGCAAGCTGCTTTGACCTGAATCGACGCCGAGATTTGCGCGCGTTTGAGCCTTCTTTTCTCTTGGTCTTGAAGAGTTGATTCGCAGTTTTCTGCGCGGTTTTCCCGCTTTTGCGAGACAAGACACACAGAAAATATCAGAAAAATATGTCCTGACCTTTGAATGGGAAAGTTCGCTTTGTTCAGAGAGTTAACGGGCGTTCGGCACTGAACTTAAAGGCGAGTGGCTTGGAGAAAAACACCTATAAGTAGAGTTGAGGTTTAGCAAAACACGTTTTGCGGGTATGCTCTTCGAACTGTAACCTAAAAGGGAGAGACCCAATGTTTGCTTACAAAACCACCGAAACAATTAATGACTTCTTAACCTCCGAGGCGCCTTCAGATCCGTTCGTTGGCGAGGGCGTTGCTCTGTTCTCGTCGGGTCTAGAAGCCCGCAGCACCGATGCGTTCTCGGGCGATGGCGCTGAGCTGTTTTCCAGCGGATTGGTACAGCTGTTTTCAAGCGGCCTTTCTCCAAAAGCCTCTGGCCTTCGCATAGTAGAAGGCGATGGCGTCGAGATGTTCTCCTCCGGCCTCTGATCGAGGCTCGAGAACTGGAGCAGCCGGATGGGCTGCAGT
The DNA here is from genome assembly GCF_004346865.1 of Shimia isoporae. NCBI lineage: Bacteria > Pseudomonadati > Pseudomonadota > Alphaproteobacteria > Rhodobacterales > Roseobacteraceae > Shimia > Shimia isoporae. The sequence goes on along the minus strand of NZ_SMGR01000001.1, from coordinate 1,757,853 downwards.
TTCAAGGGGGGGACCATGTCCAACGTCATCACTCTGGCTGCTCCGAAGTGGCGTGCCGCGTATCTCGCGCGCACGTCCTCCGCGACTGAGCGGCTTGCGAATACATTTTCTAACGAACGTCGCGGGATCAATGATGTCTTTTGGCTCAAGGAGAACGCCGAGTTTCTCAACGTCGTGCACACATCGCTGCCGGAAACCTCTGATGTGGCGCCAGCGTATGAGGCTTTTTACGAGACCGTAGAGTCCCGGATCGAGTTTTTTCCGCAGTACTACCGCTTTATTTTGTCAATCTGTCTGGACTTTGAAGACCTGAGCGGGGTCTCGGAAAAGGGAGAGCGCCTCGTCGACTGGGCGCGTCAAAAGGGACTTGCTGAGGCAGAATTGTCGGATTTGCAAAGGCTTGAGGCACTCCGGCTGTTTGCCCGTCGCAGGCGCGTCCGGCAAAAGAGGAATGCCGCATTGCTTGATCGTGTGCGGCGCTTTATGGCCTTGTCTGCGCAGTTTGCTTTGCCAAATAAAAAGATCGCTTACGAACTTACGCATGCGATTTTCTATTTGTCAGATTATGGACGTGTTGATCCGGATCTCGACCGAGGTGCTCGCAAATCTCTCGAATTTTTGGGTCTATGGGCCTTTGTCGAACAGAATGCCGACCTGTTGTCAGAGGTTTGCGTGGCGATGCGCTTTGCGCGGATGCGTCCACCTGAAATTTGGCGACAATGGTTGAGGCGTCACACGGATCGGTTTTCCGTCGAACCTAACTCTATGGGGGTCGCTGCCGATGACTATCATGAGTTTTTGATGTGCCAATGGGCGCGTTTGATCGTCGAGGGGGCGGAGGGAATTGACCGCTTGCCGCCGATGGGGGGCGCGACGACATTTAAGAGACCCAAACCCATGTGCGCGCCGCTGCGCGAGCTTTCAGAAACAATCTACAACATGGCGAGCGCACGCACAGCGAACTGGCGCGACATGCGACCGGCCATTGTGTCGAAAGTGTCTGATGGCGCCAAGGATAAGCTCGCTCTGGCAGAGGCCTCTTCGCCGCGGTTTGGCGAATTCTTCTCGCATTTCGCGCGAGTTGACTTGCGTTGGGAGTGGGCGTGATGAACGGGCGTAGAGAGACCCTTTGGGGTGTCGTTTTGATCGTTGCGTACTCGGCAGCGATTTCTGCGGCAGACGCGATCACCAAACATGTCGCTACAGGTTATGCAGCTCCGCAGCTATTTGGTTTATCCGGCCTTTTGGTCGGAGGTTTCTGCTTTTTGATGTCTCGCCCAGCTGGCGTAGTACCGAAGACGGACTATGTCGGGGTTACAGCGGCGCGATGCGCGTTGGGTATCGCGGGTTCGTTGGCGTTTTTCCTTTCATTCAGGTTGCTGCCGATGGCTGAAGTTTTCTTGTTCATTGCTTTGATGCCAATCCTTTCGGCGGCTTTGTCTGGCAAAGTGCTGGGTGAACCTGTGAAATCGGGAACCTGGGCGGCGTTGGGGCTTGGCTGTGTCGGCTTACTCGTTCTGTTTCCAAACGGTCTGTCAGACGTCGGTTCAGGACACGTTATTGCTCTTGCGGCTGCAGTAATAGGCTCGTTGTCTCTTGTTTTGGCGCGATATTTGTCAAACCGGGGGGAGGGGGCGTTGGGGCAGGTGTTCTATCCCAATTTGTCTCTCGGGATCGTGATGTGTTTGGCTTTGCCATTTGTCTGGCAACCCATGAGTTGGGCGGACATTGCGCTTGTTGTGGCTTATTCGGTGGCCCTGTTTGCCGCACGCTGGTTGTGTATGGCCGCGCTCAGGCTGTTGCCCGTACATGTGGCGACAATGTTCATGAGTTTGCAATTTCTCTGGGCAGTCTGGTTGGGGGGGCATTTCTTTGACGAGACGCCCGTACCACAAGTGTTCGCCGGAGCTGCGATTATGATCGCGGCGAGCTTTGTTCTTGTGTGGCAGCGGATTGCTCCGCGTACCCGGCAAATGGCTGTTACATAGAGAAGCTGGTGCCGCAGCCGCAGGAGCTGGTCGCGTTCGGGTTGTTGATTACAAACCGGGCGCCGATGAGCTCTTCCGTAAAGTCGATTACTGCATCTGCAAGGAAGGGAAGGGAGATGCTGTCGACCAGCACCTTTTCGCCGGCGCCTTCGAGCACGAGGTCGTCGTCCTTTGGAGTGTCCAGTTTGATTTCATACTGGAAACCCGAGCATCCGCCGCCTTCGACCGCAACACGAAGGGCCTGACCATTGTCGGATGCTCCGATTTCGGCAAGACGTTCAAAGGCACGTTCGGTTACTTTTGGAGGCAGTTGCATAGTGTCACCTGAAAAGTCGCTCAATTGGCCGGTTCAATCCGGCGCGTGAGTGCAATATAGAAAGGCAAAGAACAGGCTACAAGGACCATCGCCATGCGAGCGCCCTATGCCTCTGATCCAATGACTGCCAGGGGACGGCTGTTTGCGGAAGAAGAGAGCGGGTTTCGTTCCAGCTTTCAGCGGGACCGGGACCGGATAATTCACGCCAGCGCCTTTAGGCGCTTGAAACACAAAACGCAGGTTTTTGTGGAGCATGAGGGCGACTATTTTCGCACGCGCCTGACACATTCCATTGAAGTCGCGCAGGTTGCGCGCACGATTGCCGGCGCGTTGGGGCTCAATCAGGAACTTACTGAAGGCGTTGCTTTGGCGCATGACCTTGGTCACACGCCTTTCGGGCATACCGGCGAGGATGCTCTGGACTTGTTGATGCAGCCTTATGGTGGCTTTGATCACAATGCGCAGGCGGTTCGGATTGTCACCTCTCTGGAACGACACTACGCCGAGTTTGACGGGTTGAACCTCACTTGGGAAACCCTTGAAGGTATTGCGAAACATAACGGTCCGGTGCTTGGTGAACTGCCTTATGCGCTGGCAGACTACAACGCCGCGCATGATCTGGAACTGCACACTCATGCAAGCGCCGAAGCACAGGTGGCTGCGCTCAGTGATGACATCGCCTACAACAACCATGATTTGCACGACGGTCTTCGCGCCGGGTTGTTTGACGAGGACGCGATTTGTGAATTGCCGATCGTCGGTGACTGCTTTGCGCGCGTAGATGAGAAGTACCCCGGGCTTGATCTGATCCGGCGCCGGCACGAAGCGCTGCGGCGGGTTTTTGGCGTCATGGTCGGTGACGTGATCGATACATCGACTGCTTTGCTGTCGGAGTCAGGAGCGGAGTCTGTAGAAGAAATCCGGCACAATGGCACGCCAGTGATCCGGTTCAGCGATGCAATCTGGGGCGATCTGAAGGTGATACGTGCGTTTCTTTTCACGCGGATGTACCGCGCGCCCTCGGTAGTGGAGATGCGCGAGAAAGTGACAGTCGTGGTAAACGATCTTTTTCCACTATTTATGTCTGATCCGACTCTTTTGCCCGACCGCTGGCACGCAGACCTGGCGGCTTGCCGCGACGAGACTGCTATTGCCCGAATTGTATCGGATTACATTTCGGGCATGACGGATCGCTATGCCCTTCAGGTACACGCGAGACTTCTTGGCAAGGGTTCCGAGTAAGTGTCATTGACGTGGCAGCGATTGGTGGTAAACCCCACTCAAACCTATAAAGGACAGGTCTGATGAACCTATTCACCGAGATGCGCGGGCTGGTGATCGACGCGCTGACAGCGATGCAAGCCGAAGGCGTTCTGCCCGAGGGACTGGATTTCAAAAACGTGGCCGTCGAGCCGCCGCGTGATGCGCTGCACGGTGATATGGCCACCAACGCGGCGATGGTGCTGGCAAAGCCCGCGAAAATGAAGCCGCGGGACATAGCAGACGTACTTGCCGGCAAGCTTGCCGAAGACACCCGTGTGGAAATTGCAGAGGTCGCAGGGCCGGGCTTTTTGAACATGCGGTTGTCGGCAGCTCTTTGGCAGGGCGTAGTCAAAGCGGCTTTGGAAGCGGGCAACGATTTTGGTCGTTCCGATATGGGAACGGGCAAGAAAGTGAATGTGGAATATGTGTCTGCGAACCCGACCGGGCCGCTGCACGTTGGACACACCCGCGGCGCGGTGTTTGGAGATGCGCTCGCGTCTTTGCTGGATTTTGTCGGTTATGATGTGACGCGCGAATATTACATCAATGACGGCGGTGCGCAGGTGGATGTGCTCGCGCGTTCGGTTTATTTGCGGTATCTTGAAGCGCACGGTCAAGATGTTGCATTCGAGGACGGCACTTATCCGGGTGACTATCTGATCCCGGTCGGAGAAGCGCTGAAGGACAAGGTTGGCGAAGCCTATGTCGGGCAGGACGAAAGCGTTTGGCTAGTCGATGTGCGCGAGTTTTCCACCGCGGCTATGATGGACTTGATCCGAGAGGACCTGAAAGCTCTGGGCGTCGAGATGGACCTCTTTTTCTCCGAAAAGTCGCTGTACGGCACCGGTCGGATTGAGAGCGCCCTGGAATCCTTGCAGAGCAAGGGGTTGATTTACGAAGGTGTTCTGGAACCGCCGAAAGGCAAAAAGCCCGAAGACTGGGAACCGCGTGAACAGACCCTATTCCGCTCGACCGATCACGGAGACGACGTGGACCGTCCGGTGAAGAAATCCGATGGAAGCTGGACCTATTTCGCGCCGGACATCGCTTATCATTATGATAAGGTTTCCAGAGGCTTCGACGAGCTTATTGATGTGTTTGGTGCGGACCATGGCGGCTATGTCAAACGTATGAAAGCAGCCGTTTCGGCGCTGTCAGATGGACAGGTCCCGTTGGATATCAAGCTCACGCAGTTGGTGAAGTTGTACAAAAACGGGGAGCCGTTCAAAATGTCCAAACGCGCAGGCACGTTTGTGACTTTGCGCGATGTTGTGGATCAGGTCGGTTCTGATGTGACGCGTTTCGTCATGCTGACCCGGAAAAATGACGCGCCTCTGGATTTCGACTTTGACAAAGTCCTAGAGCAATCGAAGGACAATCCGGTCTTCTACGTGCAATATGCCCATGCGCGTGTGTGCTCGGTGATCCGCAAGGCGGAAGAGGCCGGTATTGCAGCGGCAGACGAGGTTCTGGCACGCGCGGACATTGCGCAGTTGGATCATGACGCGGAAATCACTGTTGCCAGAAAGCTGGCGGAATGGCCGCGTCTGGTGGAAATTGCGGGCCGAACAAATGAACCGCACCGCGTCGCATTCTATCTGTATGAGCTGGCAAGCGAGCTTCACGGTCTCTGGAACAAGGGCAATGAAGACACGTCTCTTCGGTTCATTCAGGACAATGTGGCGACTTCGCAAGCCAAAATTGCGCTCGCGCGGTCCGTGGCCGTTGTTATTTCTGCAGGTCTTGGTATTCTGGGCGTAACTCCGGCGCAGGAGATGCGGTAGTCAAGCTGCACGTCGCCGGTTTTTGAGGAACTAGGCAAGACGACCCCGCCGGCAAAGCATCGGCGTGGGCAGTGAGGCGAACATGGCAGACTATCCCGTGGATGGCATGATCAGGCGCGAAGTTGCGCGGCCTGTTGATGCGGCGTACGAAGCGCCCGCAAGCGGCAATGGTGCGACTAATCTGGTAAACCGGGCCGGTGGCCTTCTTTCAATTGGCCTTGTGGTCGGTGCGTGCGTTTGGGGTTATCAAATCCTGTCGCGAGATGTGAGCGGCGTTCCGGTGGTGCGTGCTTTGGAAGGACCAATGCGCGTTCAGCCTGAAGACCCAGGTGGAAGTCAGGCGGATCACCAAGGTCTCGCTGTCAACGATGTGGCAGCAGTCGGTTCAGCTGCCAAACCGGCCGACAGGCTGGTTGTTGCGCCGCCTCCGATTTCGATTGATAGCGAAACGCCACGTGCGCGCAGTACAGTTGTGCCAAATGTCCGGTCCGATGATCTTCAGGAAGTCGAGGTATCAGCCGCAGCGCCCATTGTCGCTCCGGAACCGATAGACACGAGCAAGCCCTTGAGCGTTGAAGAATTGGCCGCGCAGCTTGCAGCCGGAGCAAAACCTTTGAGCCGGGAAGAGGTTGCGGAAGCAAAGCCAGTCCAAGTGTCTTTGTCTGCCGTGGATGAAGCAGTCAAGGAAGCGGCGCAAGCGCCAAAGCAGGAGATCGTCGGTGGCCTGAAGCGTTCTCTGCGTCCGAAACTGCGTCCTGCGGATCTTTCGACCCGTACGGCCTCGGCTTCGCCGACGATTGACGTGGCTCCAAAGACAATGGATGCAGCGGATATTCCAGCAGGAACCCGTATGGTGCAACTGGGGGCCTTTGCGAGCCCGGAGATTGCTGCAAAGGAATGGGACAAACTGCTGGGACGGTTTGATGCCTATTTGAGCGACAAAACGCGTGTCATCCAGAAAGCCAGCAGCGGCGGTCGCACGTTCTATCGTTTGCGGGCAATGGGGTTTGCTGATGTGTCCGATTCACGCCGCCTGTGTTCTGCTTTGAAGGCGGAAAATGCGGATTGTATTCCGGTGACGACACGGTGACTCAGGCATGAGCCCATTCGGCGCAACGATTTTTGGCTGTGAAGGACTGCGTCTAAGCGCAGGTGAGCGCGCGTTCTTCCGAAACGCGCGCCCATTCGGATTTATTCTTTTCGCGCGTAATATTGAAACCGCAGATCAGGTTCGGGCTTTGTGCGCCGAATTGCGATCCTGTGTTGATCATCACGCCCCGATCCTGATCGATCAGGAGGGCGGGCGGGTGCAACGGTTCCGTGCGCCGTTGGCCACTGAGTTCGTTCCACCACTTGAGGAGGTTGAACGGGCTGGTGCGAATGCATCACGTGCAATGTATCTGCGAGGTCGCATCATCGCGCATGAACTGCATGGCATGGGGGTCGATGCAAATTGCGCGCCGATGCTGGATGTGGCCCGAGACGGCACGCATCCGTTCTTGAAGAACCGGTGCTATGGTACTGATCCAGAAGAAATTTCTTCTATTGGTCGTGCAATGGCAGACGGGTTGTCGGATGGCGGTGTTCTGCCAGTCATGAAGCATATGCCAGGCCATGGCCGCGCCGTGGTGGATAGCCATTTTGACCTGCCGACAGTAACCGCAGCCGAAGCAGAACTGGCTGCAGATTTCGCGCCGTTCAAAGCATTGAATGACCTGCCAATGGGGATGACCGCACATCTGGTCTACACCGCATTCGATAATCGACCTGCAACGACGTCGCCGAAGATGATGCAACTCATTCGAGAGCACATTGGCTTTGACGGTTTGGTCATGACGGACGACATATCCATGAAAGCACTAACGGCGCCTCTGGCAGAAAAATCCGCTGCCAGTATTGCTGCGGGATGTGATGTTGTTTTGCACTGCAACGGCGACCTTGCAGAAATGCGGGAGGTTGCGCAGGCTTGTGGCTTGATGACAGTTGCGGCGCAAGCGCGCGCGGAGGCGGCTCTGGCGGCGCGCAAAACGCCTGATACTGTTGACATTGAAGCGCTCACTGCGGAACTTAAGACGTTCTGAACAGGCGAGCATATGGCCGAAAACCTCTTTGATGACACGGCACCGGAAGGTGCGGACACGCTGGTGGGCGGAGTCTCTGTGGCTGATCGCCTTGCGGCGGAAGCCTTGATCGTTGATGTCGACGGATTTGAGGGGCCTTTGGATCTTTTGTTGACGTTGTCCCGTACGCAAAAGGTGGACCTGCGCAAGATCTCCATTTTACATCTCGCGCAGCAGTATCTGGCGTTTGTCGAGAAAGCGAAGGCGCTCCGACTGGAACTGGCGGCAGACTATCTTGTGATGGCGGCATGGCTGGCGTTTTTGAAATCCAGGTTGCTTCTCCCCCCTGATCCCAGTGAAGAAGGGCCGTCCGGCGAAGAGTTGGCAGCACACCTTGCGTTTCAGTTGGAACGCTTGCAGGCCATGCGCGATGCGGCTGCCAAGTTGATGGCGCGTGACCGATTGGGGCGGGATTTTTTTGCGCGCGGAATTCCGGAGAGCGTTGAACGCGTACGTCGCGTGACCTATTCCGCGACGCTGCTTGATTTAATGCAGGGCTATGCGCGGTTGCGGACACGTGACGAATTCAGGCCTTTCGTGATGGACCGAGAGTCGGTGTTTACCATGGAGGAAGCGCTTGAGCGGATGCGCGGCCTGATTGGTTTTGCTGGCACGTGGACAGACATCATGAGTTATCTGCCGCAAGGATGGGAGAATGATCCCGTGAAACGCCGGTCAGCGACCGCCGCCACCTTTGCTGCCTCGCTTGAGCTCGCCAAGGAAGGCAAGGTGCTTATCCGGCAATCAGACACATTCGCGCCGATCCAAGTGCGACGACGGGAAGACAGAGATGATTGAAGAAAACGACGAAAAGATAGAGGCACAAGTATCTGAAGAAAAAGAAGAAAGCCTGTTCGAGGCGCCGCCAATGGGCGAGCAGGAACGGATGTGCGAAGCCATCCTTTTTGCTTCGGCTGAGCCTGTAACAATCAAGGATATGAACGCGCGGATGCCGCACGGATGCGACGCGGCAGAGGCGTTGGTACACCTAAGAAAGCGTTATGAAGGGCGCGGTGTTCAACTGGTAAAAGTCGGCGACTCCTGGGCGATGCGCACGGCAGGCGATCTTGGCTTTCTTATGCAAAAAGAAACAGTAGAGACGCGGAAACTCTCGCGGGCTGCGATCGAAACATTGGCCATCATTGCCTATCATCAACCGGTCACGCGTGCAGAAATCGAAGAGATCCGCGGCGTAAGTGTTAGCCGAGGCACCGTCGACCAATTGCTGGAAATGGAATGGATCCGGTTCGGGCGACGCAAAATGACTCCAGGTCGTCCTGTGACGTTTGTCGTGACATCCGAATTTCTGGACCACTTCGGTTTGGCCAGTGCGCGAGACTTGCCAGGGCTCAAGGAACTGCGCGCCGCCGGTTTGCTAGAGAACCGCCCACCGCCCGGAACGATGCCGCTGGGTCAGCCAGAGGACGACGAAGAGGACGACGAGGTCATTGAGGGACAGTCGGAAATGTTCGAGGATTGAGAACAATCCTTCGTTTTCCGGCGTGTGAGCCTTAAATTCGGCACAATTGCCACTTATGTTTTCGCATGAGCAGACTGGGAGCGAAGGCATGAACCTCGACCGTATCATCAACATGATTATCCGGCAGATCACGCGCCGTGCGGTAAATGGCGGCATCAACGCCGGCATGAACGCAGTATCTGGCAAAGGTCAGAAGCAGGCGCGCAACGGTAACGGGCAGGGCGGTCAAAGCCGCCCTCAGGGTCAGAACAGCGCGAAACAGGCGAAACAGGCGATGCGCGTGATGCGCCGCATGAACAAATTCTGAGGATTGTCAGGCGCTTTTGAAGTGCTTGGACAATTTCAACCCCTGACCCTGGTAGTTTGACGAAATACCCGCGCCGTAGAGCTGATCGGGCACGTCTGCCATGCGCTCATAGACCAGTCGTCCGACCACCTGACCGTGCTCCAAAACAAAGGGAGCCTCGTGGCACCGTACTTCCAGCACACCGCGTGAACCTGCACCGCCGGCAGCGTCGTGTCCGAAACCGGGATCGAAAAAGCCAGCATAGTGAACACGGAACTCACCCACCATCGCTAAGAACGGCGCCATTTCAGCGGCATAGGCCGGTGGAATGTGAACAGCCTCACGGCTCACCAGGATGTAGAAGGCGCCAGGATCCAGAATGATCTTTCCATCGGCACTGTGCAGTTCTTCCCAGTAGTCAGCAGGGTCATAGTGACCGATGTTGTCGAGATCGATCACGCCAGTGTGTGGCTTTGCCCGATAGCCTACCAACGAGCCAGAAGCGGGTTTCAGATCAACCGAGAAGCCCAGTCCGTCGTCGATAACGGCGTCACCATCCACAAGCGGGCTGCGATCATGCAATGTACGCAGATCCGCATCGGTTAGAATGCTCTGACCTTTTCGGAAGCGAATCTGGTTGAGACGCATTCCCGGACGGACGAGAACCGAAAAGCTGCGAGGGCAAATCTCGGCATACAAAGGACCGCTGTAGCCAGGTGCAATTCGGTCAAACTCTGTACCACCATCAGTGATGGTGCGGGTCAGCAGATCGAGGCGTCCGGTGGAACTTTTGGCATTGGCGACAGCTTGAACACCTTCAGGAAGGTCAAGACTTTCCATCAGAGGCACAACATAGACACATCCCTTTTCAAGAACTGCGCCATTTGTCAGATCAATGCGATGCATTTCGAACTCTGACAGTCGGTCTGCGACGGTGCGGTCCTGTCCGGCAAGGAAAGACGCGCGTACCCGGTAGGCTACCCCACCGAGACGCAGGTCGAGAGAAGCGGGTTGAACCTGTCCTTCTACAACCGGTTGCGAAACCGAAATCTCGCCGGTTGTCAGCATGTTTTCAATGGTTTGGCTGGGCAATACGCCGGTCATTATGGTCCCTCAGGATACAAAAATCGCCCGGGCCTTGCGGCACACGGGCGGTTTTCTATGGTCGGGCTAGCAGGACTCGAACCTGCGACCTTCCGTCCCCCAGACGGACGCGCTACCAGGCTGCGCCATAGCCCGACGATGGGCTGTTCATAACGAAATTGCGGGCGGGGGCAAGTCAAAAAACGCAACTTTGGTCAGGCCTGTTCGCTTTCCTGCGTCGCCTGGAACAGCTTGGCAAAACGGGCAACGAGCGATGAGGCTTCCGCGGCTTGCGCCGGGTGGATATGCGAGACGTGACGAAGGTTTACGAGGAAGTTTTCCAGTACTTCTTCATCGAAGTCTGAGGACGCCGTATCCGGAGTGAAGTCGTCTTCATCGGCGGAAGCTTCGGTCGTGCTGTCTTCTGACGACGTCAAAGCGGGTTCCAATGACGGCTGCTCAAACGCTCCGGTGACAGCGTCTTGCTGTTCCGCAATTCCTTGAGCCGGTACTGGCGCGATTTCCTCGACAGTTTCGGCTGTATCAGCAACGCTTGGTGTCGGCTCCGGTGAAACGTCGTCCGCTTGTGCTTCCAAAGCCTCTGGTTCATTGGCGTTTTCCGAAGCGGTTTCGCCAATCTCCGGCGCGGTCTCAGCAACGTTTTCGTCGGCTGGGGTAGGAATCGCGACGGCGTCGATAATGTCTGCTTCGTCGGAGTCCACAGGCCGAGACAGGGAAGCGACGTATTTGATGCCTTCTTCCCGCAACAGTTTCTGAGCGCCTTTGATGGTCATACCATCGTCATGCAGCAGTTTCTTGATACCACCCAGCAGCAACATATCCTGCCGACGATAATAGCGACGACCGCCGGCGCGTTTGACCGGTTTCACTTGCGTGAATTTGCTTTCCCAGAACCGCAAAACATGCGCTTGGATATCAAGCCACTCGGCGACTTCGCTGATTGTGCGAAACGCATCGCGGGATTTGGCCATAGCTACTGCCGCCTCGGTGTTAACCTGTTACTTCTTGTTGCCGGCTGCCACGCGGTCTTTCATCAGGTGCGAGGGCCGGAATGTCAGAACGCGGCGAGGGTTGATCGGAACCTCTTCGCCGGTTTTCGGGTTTCGACCCACGCGTGCCGCCTTGTCACGGACGCTGAATGTGCCGAAGGAAGAAATTTTGACCTGTTCGCCGCGAACAAGCGCGTCAGACATGTGGTTGAGCACGCTCTCTACAAGCTGGGCCGAGTCATTGCGGGACAGGCCCACTTCGCGAAACACCGCTTCACTGAGATCCATGCGGGTCAATGTCTTGCCGGTCATCTTCTCCCCCTATTTTTCCATCCAATGAGCAAGAATAGGGGCAAGGGAAATTGTGAGTCAATGACCAGAAGGCCGCCGTAAGCGATTATCTGCGCGATTTCACAATGGGTTAGGGGGCGTTATGGGCGTGGCGGTGGTGTTTTTACCAGTGGTTCACCAGCGCAAGACAACGGCACCCCAAGCCAAACCGCCGCCGATCGCCTCAGCCACAAGGAGATCACCCTTCTTGATCTTACCCTCGGAAACGCCAACTGACATCGCAAGAGGGATGGATGCTGCGGACGTGTTGCCGTGGTCCTGAACGGTCACAATGACACGATCCATTGGCACACCGAGTTTCTTTGCGGTGCCCTGGATAATACGAATGTTGGCCTGATGTGGAACGATCCAGTCAACGGCGTCATCGTTGAGGCCAATTTTGGTAAGGGCCGTGTGGGCTGTTGAAGTTAGTTTTTCAACCGCTTGACGGAAAAGGGCATTTCCCTGCATTCGCAGCTTGCCGGAGGAGCCGGTCGAACTGACGCCGCCGTCAACATAGAGCATGTCGCGGTAACGCCCGTCGCTATTGAGGTCGCTGGAAAGAACGCCGCGATCCGCATTGGTGCCGGCTTGATCCTGTGCCTCTAGAATGATCGCGCCAGCGCCGTCACCAAAGAGAACACAAGTTGCGCGGTCTTCCCAATCCATGATCCGGGAGAAAGTTTCTGCACCGATCACCAGAACGCGTTTGGCCTGACCAGACACAACGAGAGCATTCGCGTTGGTCAGAGCGTAGATGAAGCCTGCGCACACAGCTTGAACATCAAAGCCGAAGCCTCGGGTCATGCCGATTTTTTCCTGGATCATCGTCGCAACTGACGGAAAGGTCAGGTCTGGTGTGGAAGTTGCCACAACGATGGCATCGACGTCGTCGGGAGCTAGCCCTGCATTTTCCAAAGCCGATTGGGCAGCTTTAGCGCCGAGCATAGAAGTGGTTTCGTCTTCAGCGGCAAAGTGGCGGCGCTCGATCCCCGATCGGGTCCGAATCCATTCGTCGCTTGTGTCGAGGGTTTTTTCAAATTCCGAGTTGGGAACGACCCGTTCCGGCAAATAGTGGCCAACGCCAATCACTACGGCGCGTGTCGTCATATCGGTGCCTAGCTTTTTTGTTTATTCGTTTTCGTCGGATGCCGACGTAGCGTCATCTTGCGGCAGGGATACAGCGGATGCAACCCGCGCTGCAAGCCTTTCCGAGAAACCCGACTGGCCGAGTTTGAACGCGAGTTTCACCGCTGCGCTGACACCGGTTGCATCTGAAGAACCGTGGGACTTTACCACGGTGCCGTTCAAACCGAGAAACACACCGCCATTAACTCGCCGTGGGTCGATGCGCTTGTTCAGTCGATTGAGGGATGTGTAGGCCATCACAGCGGCGAGTCGTGACAAGGGTGAAAACTTGAACGCCTCGCGCAATAGCGAGCCGATCAGGCTTGCCGTCCCTTCGCCGGTTTTGATGGCGACATTGCCGGTGAATCCATCGGTTACGATGACATCTGCTTTGTTCCCTGGAAGGTCGGTGCCTTCGACAAAGCCGACAAACTCGAAATTGGCGTTTTCTGCGTTCTGTGCCACAAGGTCGTGGGCTGCTTTTAGTTCAGCGCGGCCTTTGAATTCTTCTGTTCCGACGTTGAGTAGGCCGACTCGGGGGCGAACCAGCTCCATACCGTTGCGGGCATAGCTCGCGCCCATCAGTGCATATTGCAGAAGGTCTTGCTCATCGGCGCGGATGTCTGCGCCGACATCGAGCATAATGTTAAAGCCTTGCGGGCTCTTGGAAGGCCAAAGAACCGCGATGGCGGGGCGGTTTACGCCAGGCAATTTCCGCAGGCGCACGACTGACAGCATCATCAGAGCACCGGTGTTGCCGCAGCTCACACAGGCGGCAGCTTCGCCATTGCGCACCGAATCGATGGCGGACCACATCGAGGTGTCTTTGCCATTGCGCATTACCTGCGTGGGTTTATCGTCCATGGAAACGACGTCGGGCATGTCGCGGTATTCGACACGGCCTTCGAGATTGCGGCGTTTGGCAACAAGCCGACGCAGCTTCGCCTCAGGTCCGTGCAAGATAAAGGCAATGTCTGGATTCTTTTTCGCAGACAGCGAAATGCCGGCAACTACTGCTGCCGGCCCGCGATCGCCACCCATGGCGTCAACTGAGATAACCGTACGTCCGGAGTCGGAGTTTGCAGATGGAGTCAAACCTGACATGCGGACGCTAATCTCAGGATATTAAGCTGCGTCTTCGTCCAGGTCGACGTCGTCAACCATGGCAACGACTTCGCGGTCGTCGTAGTGGCCGCAGGATGCGCAAACGTGGTGGGGGCGCTTAAGCTCACCACAGTTGGGGCATTCGTTCGGGTTGCCGGCAACCAGCGCGTCATGTGCACGGCGGTTGTTGCGGCGCGATTTCGATACTTTGTTCTGCTGGACAGCCATTGTCGCAACCTTCGATTTACTGGGGCGTGGTGCCCGTTTCCGTGAGCGTCCCGGGCCAAATCGCGCATCGCGCACCCGAGTCGACATAAATTCCCAATGAGCGCGCGAAAATACTGTTATTTGCGCGCGGCGCAAGCCCTATTCTTCGTCTGCCGGTCCGAGTTTGTCCCGAAGCGCCGCAAGCGAGGCGAAAGGCCGTGCCTCTTCGTCGGTCATGGCCTTTTTTCCCGGCTCAGTAAAGACCGCACTGTCTATTTTTGCGCCCTCAGCCCGTGGAAAAAGCGGAAGGTTCAGTGCAAGAGCCTCGAAAAGAACCGCTGAGACGTCAATTTCACTGCCAAGCTGCTCAGCATTCTCGTCTTCCGGCATTTCGACTTCTTCTTCGTCACCCAGTTCAGGCATCTCCGCCAGGTAGTGACGGGTCACATCCGTCTCGATGCGCGTTGTGACCGGTTCCAGAGTAACCACACACGGTTGCACAACTGTCGCACCAAGGTGTGCAGATAGCGTCCAGTCATTCTTTCCTGCGGCCTTGAGTTGTCCTGAGAACAGAACTTTTCGCACGTCAATCAAATCCAGTTCGGACGCGATCTGCGCCATTTCTGCCTTGGATGGTCGCAGTTCGATGTCGGTCGGTTGGTTTTGAGAGAGCGCGCGTACTTTGAAAATGCGGCCGTATTCTTGCGGGTTTGTCATAATCTTACATTCTTGAACCGATGGCGTTCATTCTGTAAGCGAGATAGAAGGCAGTAAAGGCCAACACAAGAGGGCAGGCATGGCACGAGGAAATAAAGCGATCAAATACGCGGTCTTGGGTGTGCTTTTGGCAACCACAGTCGCGTGTACGACGCGGTATCGCAACCATGGCTACGTCCCAACGCCGGCGGAACTCGAGGAAGTCAAATTGGGTGTAGATACCCGTGATACGATCGCCGAGGCGATCGGCTCGCCTTCTGCAACGGGTATGCTGTCGGACAGTTCGTATGTCTATGTGCGCTCTAAAGTGAAGCACTACGGCGCGCGGGCGCCGGAAGTTGTGGAACGTCAGGTCGTTGCGATTGATTTTGACAGTCGCGGTGTGGCGCGCAACTTGCAGTACTATTCATTGGAAGATGGCCAAGCTGTGCCTTTGACCCGCCGGATTACCGACAATGGTATTCAGTCGAGCGGGTTCCTCCGTCAGCTGTTGTCAAACATCGGGAACTTCGATCCGAGTACAATTACTTCGCAGTAAAATGGACCCAAGCCGGTCGTGGCGGAGCATTTTGTCATTCGGATGTTACCGCCGATTTGGTAATATGTGGCGAAACCTGATGGGTGAGCCGGTTATGCTTATGCTGAAAAAAGGTCGGTATTCCGCGCGTTTGGCGCAAAATGCTGATGATGTTCTGGCGGCGCAGAAGCTGCGCTGTCTCGCGTTTCGCGGCGAAGATGGCCAGGCCTCTTTGGACGCTGACGCGTATGACCGACTGTGTCAGCATATTCTCGTGGAAGACAAATCAACCGGCAAACTGGTGTGTTGCTTCCGATTCATGCGACTGAGTGGTGGTTTCGAAATCGATCGCGCCTATTCTGCCCAGTTTTATGAACTTGACGCGCTGAGGTCTTTTGAGGGGCAGATGATAGAGGTCGGGCGCTTTTGCATCCATCCTGACTGGACCGATCCTGACATTCTGCGTGTCGCTTGGGGTGCGCTAACCGTGTATGTGGACGAAAACAATATTGAAATGCTTTTTGGGTGTTCGTCTTTTGCAGGAACGGACGAGGCACTTTATCTGGATGCATTTGCAATGCTGCGAGACCGGCACATTGCGCCTTCGCGATGGCAACCCAAGGTAAAGGCTCCTGATGTTTTCCGCTTTGCCTCGCGCCTCCGGAAAAAGCCGAATCTCAAGCTGGCTCAACTTCGGATGCCTCCGTTGCTTCGCACTTATCTGATGATGGGTGGCTGGGTCAGCGACCATGCTGTCGTCGACAAGCAGATGAACACGTTGCATGTGTTTACCGGTTTGGAAATAAAGGCGATTCCGCCAGGGAGAAAGCGCTTGTTGCGGGCGATCAGTGCCTGAATTGAACCGTTCCGGTTGACGCTTGGCGCGAGGCGGGCTAGCGCATCGGCATGGCACGTATACCTCTTTTGCAGATGAGCGACATTTCCCTGACGTTTGGCGGGGATCCTGTATTTGACCAGTTGGGCTTGGTTGTGCAACCAGGCGACCGGGTTGCCCTTGTCGGACGGAACGGTTCCGGCAAGTCGACATTGATGAAAGTTATGGCCGGTCTGGTGGAGCCTGATCGGGGAGAAATTGTTGTCCCCGCTGGCGTTTCCGTTGGGTATATGGATCAAGACCCTGATATGTCTGGGTTTTCAACGCTTGGTGAATTCGCATCCGCAGGGCTGGAGCCGGGCGAGATGTACAAAGTCGAAAGAGCCGGTGAGGGTTTGAAATTTGATCCCGCGAGGCCGGTTGAAACCGCTTCCGGCGGTGAGCGACGGAGAGCAGCTTTGGCGCGTCTGATGGCGGAAGCACCGGATTTGATGCTCTTGGACGAACCGACCAACCACCTGGATATTGAGGCAATTGGCTGGCTCGAAGAAGAGCTCAAGGCAACGCGGGCGGGGTTTGTTCTAATCAGTCACGACCGTGCGTTTTTACGCGAGCTTAGCCGTGCAACTCTTTGGATAGACAGGGGAATGGTGCGACGACAGGAGAAGGGTTTTGATGCCTTCGAGGTCTGGCGCGACAAGGTTTGGGAAGAAGAAGACGTCGCCCGGCACAAAATGGATCGCAAAATCAAGGCTGAGGCCCGATGGGCGGTTGAAGGTATTTCAGCGCGACGCAAACGCAACATGGGTCGCGTGCGGGCTCTGAAGGATCTTCGGGCCGAAAGGGCTTCGATGATCAAACGTCAAGGCGCGGCTGCGATGGAATTGTCGGCGGGGCCGAAGTCCGGCAAAAAAGTTATTGATGCCAAAGGGTTGGTGAAGTCTTTTGACGACAAGCCGATTGTTCAGAACTTCTCTCTGACGATACAGAGGGGGGATCGGGTGGCCTTTGTCGGGCCAAATGGCGTTGGCAAAACCACCGTGATCAAAATGCTGATGGGAGAGGAAGCGCCGGACTCAGGCTCGGTAACTTTGGGAACGAATCTTTTGCCAGCCGTGTTCGATCAGGCGCGGGCACAGCTCGATCCTGATATGACCCTTTGGGACAGTTTGACCGGTGATCCCGACATGCGGGTGTCCGGCAAGGCAGATCAGGTGATGGTTCGAGGGCAACCGCGCCATGTCGTTGGGTATCTGAAGGAATTTCTGTTTGACGACCGTCAAGCAAGAGCACCGGTGCGGTCATTGTCAGGAGGCGAAAAAGCGCGCCTGTTGCTGGCAAAATTGATGGCAAAGGAAAGCAACCTTCTGGTTATGGACGAACCGACGAACGATCTTGATGTTGAGACACTCGATCTTCTGCAAGAATTGCTAGACGATTATGACGGCACCGTTCTGTTGGTCAGCCACGATCGCGATTTTCTTGACCGTGTGGCCACAACTACGGTGGCAATGGAAGGCAATGGCAGGGCGACGGTTTATGCCGGTGGATGGTCGGACTACCGTGCTCAGAGACAACCTGATGAATTCAGGGAAAAATCAGAAAAAACAAAGCCTAAGGCTGAGAAGGTAAAGCAAGAGAAAGCTCCGTCAGAGGGTTTGAGCTTTACTGAAAAACACAGGCTTGAAGCGCTTCCGAGCATTATGGAGCGGCTCGAAGCCGAGATCGCGAAGCTCGAAGAATTCATGGCAGATCCGGACCTGTTTACGAAGGAGCCGGTGAAATTTCAGAAGGCGACTGAGGCTCTCGTGGAGCGGCAGACGGCTTTGGCAGATGCCGAAGAAGAGTGGCTCATGCTTGAAGAAAAGGCCGAAGGGTAAGGGTTCTGCAAGATGTCGGCAAAACGTCGGTATTCCGTCGGTATCGTTTGAACGCAATTTCTTGATTGTTCTGTCGCTCCGATGCAGCCTGTTGGTGCGAGAACGGAAAGGATTTTTTGATGGCAGGTGGTTTGCTGGCGTTACTGGACGATGTGGCGTCAATTGCAAAAGTCGCGGCGGCGTCTATTGACGATGTGGCCGCCCAAGCAGCCAAAGCAGGGGCAAAGGCCGCCGGAGCAGTAATTGACGATGCTGCGGTGACGCCAAAATACGTTCAGGGATTTCGCGCCGAGCGTGAACTGCCGATCATCTGGAAGATTGCCAAGGGCTCAATCAAAAACAAGTTGCTGATCCTCTTGCCGGCGGCCCTTTTGCTGGCGAATTTTGCACCATGGCTGATTTCGCCATTGCTGATGATTGGCGGTGCGTACCTGTGTTTTGAGGGCGCCGAAAAGGTCTATCATGTGCTGGTGCCCCATGATGCGCATCATGAAGAGACAGAAGAGGTCCCTGTTGATGCGGCAATTCTGGAGGAGAAGAAAGCAGCTGGCGCCATCAAGACGGACTTTATCCTATCCGCTGAAATCATGACCATCATTCTGAGTGCAATTCCGGAGAGCAATTTCTGGATGGAGGCATCAACGCTGGCGATGGCCGGTGTCGGGATCACAGTCGCGGTTTATGGTTCTGTTGCCTTGATCGTGAAGGCCGATGACTTTGGCCTGATGCTTTATGTGAAGGGGCGTCTCGCGCCGACACGGGCTTTTGGCAAGTGGCTTGTGCGGGCAATGCCGGGGTTTATGAAGCTACTGACCATTGTCGGGACGGCGGCCATGCTGTGGGTTGGCGGGTCAATTGTGATCCACGGCTTGGAAGAGTTGGGTTTCGGCTGGCTCGGGCATCACATTCACGATTGGGCTTATGCTATTGGGCATGCAGTGCCTGAAGGGTGGACCGCGGCGGTGGAGTGGATTTCAAAAGCTGCGATGGATGGCGTTTTCGGTCTGGCACTGGGGATCGTATTGATACCTGTGGCGACCAAAGTGATTGGACCTTTGGTTGCCAAGGTGACAGGCAAGGGAGCTGCGCATTGAGACGCTCTTGATTTTTTTGGTCGCTCGCTGCCCAATACGCGCATAAATTGAGCGTATTTTAGAGGGTGAGATGAGTGAGTGTCAGACCATCTTGGCAGCACCGGTCGAAGGGTATTACGACGATCCGCACGACACCAAGAATCCGAAAGGGCACAAACGGCAAATTTGGATTGACGAGCTTCAGACTGCCATAAATCGCGCAAAGCCGGGCGATGAGGTGCTCCTGCTTGCCGGAAACTACTACGAACCGGTGGTGGTAAATGTATCGGGTACGAGTGGGAAACCGATATGCATTCGGGCGTTTGACGAAACACAGCCACCGTTGCTGGATGGTCGCCGAACACCCGCGGACGGACGGCATGCGGGTATGGAACCGCTGGACGGTGACTTCGCTTTTTTCAAGGTGATCCGTGCAAAGCATATTGTTTTCAAAAACTTGAAACTGGATCGTTGCTGGCCGTCGGCGTTTTTCCTGCGTTCGGCCGAGCATGTCACGATTGCGAAATGTCACGCACTTCGGGGCCGGTTTTTTGTTTATGCGCGTCAATTGGATGATTTTCCAACGCGGGATATTCTGATCGAACGCTGCCAATGGGTGCAGGATCCCGATTTTGACATGTGGGAAGGGCGCGTAACCTGGGAAGAGGTCAAAGCGTGGCCGGGGTATCGCGATCACAGCCATCTCAACGGTGGATTTTTCGGGAGCTACAACATTGAAGGCGGGCTGGTGATCCGTGATTGTGACGTAAGCCACGCATTCAATGTGGTCCGCATGGAAGTGAACAAGACCCATGTGACTGTCAGGCGGCAACGGCCGTCAATAGCGCGAAACAAGGATGTCGCGATTTATCGAAACCGGTTTTCGTTCATTCGCGACAACGCCGTTGAGCCGGAGAAGGGCGCGCAGAACTGGTATGTGTTGGAGAACCGGTTCTACAACAACCACGCAACCTATTCGACCGATCTGGTGGCGATGCGGGACGTGTTCATTATTGGCAACCGAACCCTGAACGACCGTCGACCCGGGCGACCGGGATATCAGGAGTATCAAGGCGGCAAGATTTTCAAATTTCTGAAAAAGGGATCTGACGAGACGCCGCAACCCAGACACAACTTCTACAGTTTGTTCAATTCGGTGCAGTCGCGGACTGCTTACTCCAAAAAAGGCATCAGTTCGCAATGGTTCGACGGCTACACGCTTTTGGGGCTTTATCCTGAACAGTATCCGGAAGATCTAAGCAAACCGCGCATGGCGTTCCACAAGATGAAGTGGCTGGACGGCATGGTCGTGAAGGGCATGGCCTGCACGCAAGATGGATTTCCGGACAAGGGCAACTTTGTTGATTGTGTTGGTGGGTTTGATAAAGCTTTTGAAATCAAATCGTTCAACGCTGTTCCTTATGCACCTTTGGGAGGTTGGGACGGCATGTTGCCAACCTCGGATAGTGTGCCAAAGGTTGTTTCAGAGCGTATCGAGATTGACCGTGCGGCGGGCTCCAACATGATTTTTGAGGCGGGCTTTGGTGTAGGTGCACAGGACATGGCAGCCTTTGGGCTGTCGGGTTGGCCGTTTGAGGATATGGCGGTTTCCAAGGTCGTTATCGAACGGGAAAAGTCCGCCGTCGAGGCCACTGGGGCAGACTGGAAACTACATCTTGTCTAGGTCGGTGGTTTCACCGGTTTGCGCATCGTAGGCCGCTGCCATCGCTGCACGAAGTTTGGCGACGCAGGCATCGGTGTTCTCATCCGCGCCAAAGTGCATCTGGTCCAATACGTCGATGTGGATCGTTCCCTTGAATGGAAAGAATTTGCCGCGAGGAAGGAGTTTATCGGAGTGGCTGATAACAAAGGGGCGGACGGCGCGGCCGGTTTTCTGCGCGATCAGAACCGCGCCAGCCTTGAACGGTGGCAGACCCGGTTTTGTAGCACGGGTGCCTTCCACAAACAGGATCGGCGACCGACGCTGCGGCATCGCATCAACCGCGTCAGTCAGAGAGGCAAGCGCATCCCGGCCCTTGTCGCGGTCAATCTTGAGCAGACCTGCGCCCTCGAAACCGCGTCGGAGCAAGGCAGCTTCGCAAAGCTCTTTTTTGGCACCGAACGTGACCCATTTTTTGTTGGGAATTACGTGCAGCATTGAAAACCCGTCGAGGTGGCTGCGGTGGTTAACCGCAATGACCGAGTTTGTGTCAGTGCGTAGCGCTTCGCGGGCTTCGTCAGAGATTTCAACGTCGACATCAAGAAACCAGAGAAGCCACGTACAGCAGCGCGACACAGTCCGCCAGAACCAGCCGCGAAAGCCGGGGCGCTTGCCGCAAAGCGTAGGGATGAAAGCCACGAAAAGGAAAATGAAGGGACCTAGGAGGACCAAAAGGCAGCGCTTGATAAAGGTGGCGAGCATGGAAGTGGTCCTGTGGCGGGAGGTCTTATGACCTCGAGATAATCAGTCCTTGCCACATAGAGGCTTACGATGCGTAAAGATAGAGGAAATAGGGGTAGGGGATGATCGCAATTTGTTCAGGTTGAAATGCTTGCAGCAAGTTTGAGGTCGCTAGAAACGGCGCCATGCGCGACCGAATTGAAAATAAAAAACCGTTTCTTCGGGGCCGCGTGCAATGTCGAGACCCAGATCAATACCCAGACGCCGTGCGATCCTGTAGCGCACACCCGTGCCATAGGTCGCTTTGATCTTTCTGTCGGCTCCGGCAGTCTGATCGTCAGCCCATCCGATACCGGTAAACCCGACAACGCGCCAGCGGTCGGCGATCCGGTAGGTTGCTTCAAACTCGGCAGAGTAAGCCGCGTCGCCTTGATAACGGATGGCAGGGATTCCGCGCAGGTTGATCGCCGGCAGGACAAAGAATGGCGCGTTTCCGTTCACGGCCTCGGCAACAAATTTGCCGCCCAAAGTGAGACGGTCGGTGGGGCTGCTATAGGTAAAGACCGAGGCGATGCTTTTTGTGTAGTCAAAGTCGCTACCGACGGCGTCATCAAAGCGGATCACGCCAAGACGGGCGCTGGTTCCGGAAGTCGGTGTAAAGGTATTGTCCAGAGAGTAATAGTCGAGAACCAGACCAACGCCGGACAGTGTGGCATTCAACGCCAACGGTAGAGATGCACTGCCGGAGAGCCCTTTAAAACGGACATCGGCGTCGGTGTAGCGCCACGTGCCGCCGGCATACCAGTTGCTTGATCCCAATTGATACGTGGCGGTCGCAGAGGCCATGCCGCCATTTATGTTGTAGCGAAGGCCCGTTGACGATCCGAGGTAGAAATCGAGGTTTATGTCGGTCAGGGCAGCAAAACCGGAGAGCTTCAGCTTGCCGTTGGCATAGGTTCCTTCATGAAACGCTGCATAAACTTCAGAGCCGTTGCCAGTAAAGAGGGCGGCTGCGCCTGTGAAATCCGGAGGAATATCGTTGTCCGGGTCTGTAGGTCCGATAAAGCCGAGCGCTATGCCAAGACCATTGTCAATCGCCGGTTCCGTGATTGCGAGCGGGAGCGGTAGGAAGCCGCCCTTGCTCAGCCATTCCGACGCATCAAGGTTGTTGTCTTCGGGATCTACGAAGTTCTTACGGAACCAGCTTTCTTCTTCAGCTTGCAAAGCGGATGCGCTGAAAAGGAGGCCCAGACATGCGCAAGCTGTCGCAACGAGTCCCGAAATTGGTTTGGCCTGCCTTACGCTCCGCAGCGGATTCGATTTCGATACCAGAACCTCAAGAATTGAATAAAACCTCATCCGAGCAGCCTAAGTTGGAAACGGCGTTTTATTCAAAGACTTTCCTGAATGTGCGTGTGATCCGGGCACAAAAAAGGGCGCTCCTTTTGGAGCGCCCTATGATTTTGTTTTGGCTTCGGATCAAAGCAGGGCTTTGACCTTTTTCACCACGTTCGCCGCGGTGATGCCGAATTTTTCGAACAATTCACCGGCTGGGGCAGATGCGCCGAAGCTGTCCATGCCGACGAAATCAGATTTGCCTGCTCGGGCGCGTTCGCCGAGTAGCCATTGATCCCATCCGCCCGCACGCACGGCGGCCTCGATGCCGACGCGAACTGATTTGCCCGGAGGCAGGATCTTGCGGCGATAGGTTTCGTCCTGAGCCGCGAAGAGTTCCATGCAGGGCATAGAGACAACGCGTGTGCCGATGCCTTCGGCTTCCAGCAACTTCTTGGCTTCCATTGCTACGGAAACCTCCGAACCGGTGGCGATCAGAATGGCCTGACGGTCCCCCTCTGCATCCGCGAGAACATAAGCGCCCTGTGCGGTCAGGTTCTTGAGCTTGTGCTCGGTGCGCAGTGTCGGGAGATTCTGACGTGTCAGAGCCAGAACCGACGGAGTTTCCTTGCTTGTAAGCGCGATTTCCCAGGACTCTGCAGTCTCTACAGAATCAGCCGGGCGGAACACGTATGTGTTCGGGGTCGCACGGCAGATCGCGAGGTGTTCTACTGGCTGGTGCGTTGGCCCGTCTTCACCCACACCGATGGAGTCATGGGTCATGACGAAGACTGTCGGGATCTTGCTGAGCGCGGCAAGGCGCATCGAAGGACGCGCATAGTCCGTGAAGCAGAAGAAGGTGCCGCCATAGGGGCGCATACCGCCATGCAGGGCCATACCGTTCATTGCAGCGGCCATACCGTGCTCGCGGATGCCCCAATAGATGTAGCGGCCTTTGCGGTTGTTTGTATCGAAGATGCCAAGGTCTTCGGTCTTGGTGTTGTTCGAGCCTGTCAGGTCGGCGGAACCACCAACGGTTTCCGGCATGATCGGATTGATCGCGGCCAGAGCCATTTCGGAGGATTTCCGCGTTGCCACGCTCGGCTGTTCTTCGGAAATCTGTTTTTTGAGATTCCTGATGGTGGCCGAAAGTTTGCGCGGCGCTTCCAGAGCATAGGCCCGTTCAAAGCGGGCACGTTTGCCGCTGCCAGCGTCGGCAAAGCGGGCTTCCCAAGCTTCACGTTCGGCTGCACCACGGCTGCCAATGGCTTCCCACTGGGACTTGACGTCGGCAGGCACTTCGTACGCATCGCCCGGCCATCCATAGAGCTCCTTCGCAGCGGCGAGTTGCTCGGCGTCCGTCAGAGCGCCGTGGCCCTTGGAGGTGTCCTGCGCCGCGTGACCGATCGCGATATGTGTTTTGCACGCGATCATGGAGGGGCGTTTGGTTTTCTTGGCGGCCTCGATGGCTTCGTCGATTGCTTCGGGATCGTGGCCGTCGATTTCCTGAACGTGCCAGCCGGAAGCGCGGAAACGATTAACCTGATTGGTGCGGTCGGACAATTCGACGGAACCGTCGATGGTGATGTTGTTGTTGTCCCAGAAGACGATCAAGTTGCCGAGTGAGTGGCGACCTGCAAGGCCGATGGCTTCTTGGGAAATGCCTTCCATCAGGCAGCCATCACCGGCAATCACATATGTTTTGTGATCCACCAGCTTGCGGCCATATTGTGCGCGCTGGATTTCTTCGGCCATTGCAAAACCGACCGCGTTGGCAATGCCCTGTCCCAGTGGACCGGTGGTGGTTTCGACGGCGTCGATCAGGAAGTTTTCCGGGTGGCCTGCGGTCAGCGCGCCCATCTGGCGGAAATTCTTGATCTGATCCAGCGTCACTTGGGAGTCGCCCATCAAGTAAAGCAGCGAATAGATCAGCATGGATCCATGACCGGCAGACAGGATAAACCGGTCGCGATCTGGCCAATTCGGCGCAGACACGTCGAACTTCATGTGCTTTTCAAAGAGTACTGTAGCAACGTCGGCCATGCCCATCGGCATGCCGGAGTGACCGGAGTTGGCACCGGCAACCGCGTCAAGCGCGAGAGCGCGGATTGCGGTAGATTTCATCCAGTGTTCGGGGTTCTTTTCGCGTAGGGCAACGATGTCCATGAGGCAGCTCCAAAAATGCCATTGCGGGGTCGATTTCTGAATAGCAGCGAATAGATAAAGTGCAAGCAGCGAGATTGGCTTGAGGGGGTCAAAACGCACGCTAATGCGCGTTTGAGAGCGCATTTTCGCCATTTAGAGGCATTTTTGGTCATTTCGGTTCCGGTGAAATTCGCACAATTCCTTACAAGGTGTGGCGCGTGCAAAAAGAACGTGGCAAAGTGGCGCTAACGACAATGATCAGAATGATTGACGACAAGGGACGAGGCACATGAGTGATATCACCGACCTGGAAAGCAGACTGAGCGCCGCCATAGAGCGAATTGGCGCTGGAGTTGCGACTTTGGGTGCGGCCCCTGCGGAGCCAGCGGATCGGGCTGAAGACATGACCGCGGAGGTCGAAAGCCTGCGCCGCGCGCTGGAAGGCGAAGCTAGTGCGTCGGCCCAGCTTGAAGAAAGATTGCGAGCGGTGACGCAAAAGCAAGAAGAACTCGAAGCCGAACTGGCCAAGGCACAAGAACAGGCCGAGACGGCCGAGGGGGAAGTTGCCGAACTGCGTGCAAAAGTGGACCAAGACAGCGAGGCCGGAGATGAGGCCGACGCGCGTATCGACGAGTTGACAGCGAAAGTCTCGGAGCTCGAAAGTGCGCTTGAGGCGGAAAAGACGGCGCGGATCACCGCAGAGGCCGACGCGGAAGGAGCGCGCGCCGCGCTGGCGGCTGCAGGCGCGGGAGATGGTGGCGAGGCCCTGTCAGCCAACCGCGAAGCGATGGAGCAGATGGCACAGCGTCTGCGTCGCATGCGCCGGATGAGCAAAGGTGTACGTGAAAATAATGAACGTCTGCGGGCAGTTGCTGAAGAGAAAGTCGTGGACGCGACACTGATCAACGACTCCTTGCGCGTCGAAATTGATAGTCTGAAAGCGCAACGAGAAGCCGAAATGGCCGAAGCAAGCGTGATCTTGACGGGCCTGGCGCCGATGCTGGCGGTTTCGGAAACCGCGACGCTCGAAGCAGCAGGTGAGACCAGCGAGGAGGACGCGTAATGCCAGAAGTTCAGATCGAAGTCGGTGGTCGCATTTTTGAAGTGGCCTGTCAGGAAGGCGAACAGCATTTTCTTGAGTCTGCAGCCAAGATGCTGGATGCGGAGGCGCGGGTGCTTGTCGGGCAGGCGGGTCGTGTGCCGGAAGCCAGAATGCTGTTGATGTCCGGCCTCATGCTGGCGGACAAGACCGCGGGCGTGGAAGACAAGCTGCGGGAAATGGAAGCCAAGCTTGCCGCGGCGGAGAAAGCGCTGGAAGAGGTCAAAGCGGCCGGACCGGAGCAGGTTGAGGTGGCGGTCGTGCCCAGCGAAGTGACAGATAAACTTGCGGAACTTGCTGCACGGGCCGAAGCCGTAGCGGATCTGGTGGAAGAGAAAGCCGGATAAGCAAAAACGCGATTGATTTTGCGGGATGCCGCCTGCGCTTGATGGTGCGGGCGGTTTTTTTGTTTCGCGGCCCGCAAGCGAAAGTTAGGCGCGTGGCGTAGAACACGTCGGCGACGTCTTCTGTAGACCGGAGTGTCATGGAGGCAAGAATGGATGAACAACGTTCGACCTATGATCACGTGGAGCATTTCAATCATTGGCAGGTCGCGCTTTTGATCGATCGGGACCGAACCCAGTCGCGGTGGACACGTGGTGTATCAAGCGAAAAAGCCCTGCCGGATTGGCAGGGCTTTTCAGAGAGTTATGAGGGGTAGCTTAAGCGTTCGCTTCGCGGATTTTGTCCGCCGCATCTTTGTCGTAAGCCACGCCGTTGTCTTCGAACATGGTGTCCAACTCGCTGGAGAGGACCATTTCAGTGATGATGTCGCAGCCGCCAACAAACTCGCCTTTGACGTAAAGCTGAGGGATGGTGGGCCAGTCAGAGTAGTCCTTGATGCCTTGGCGTACAGCGTCATCTGCCAGAACGTTCACGTCGGTGTATTCGACGCCCATATAGTTCAAAACGCCCGCAACGCGTGAGGAGAAGCCGCATTGGGGCATGTCCTTGGTGCCTTTCATGAAGAGCACTACGTCGCTGGCTTTGACGGTTTCGTCGATCTGGTCTTTTACATCGGTCATGTTGCGTTTCCTTGTGACGGCAAGGCCGTGTTTTGGTTGCCCTCCATATAGGGCGAAGTTCTTCGGTTTGCCAATGCGGCCTTAGTTTTATAGTGGGCCGGACGGGGTCACTTTTGCTTGTTTTCCGGTACAAACAGCTTGGCGTAGGCCTGTGGGTCCTTTGGGACTTTCCATGTGGTGACGTTGCCACCGCCCATGCCGGATTGATAATCGGACCGCAAAGTGTGGTTGTCAGGGTCGCTGTCATCCTGTTCGATGGGGTCGCGATTACGGCCGTGGTAGGCAAGAACAGCCCCCATTGCGATGACAGAAATTATGAGAAATCCCAGGAAATCCAACGCGTTACCTCCGCGTCCGGCCGGGGTTGCGTGTTGCCTGGCGATGGGCCTCGAGCACGGTGGCGCTGACCACCAGCAAACTCAGACACCCGATGCCAAGCAGGACATATCCCATCAGTCCGGTGCCCGTGTTGTTAGAGCGAGGGCATGTAGTTCGCCGTCAGGGCCATCCATTTTTCCTTTTAGGGCTGCGTAAACCGCGCGCTGCTGCTGTACGCGGTTTTTGCCGCGAAAGCTTTCATCAACCACCATCGCGGACATATGGACACCGTCCGTTCCGCCGATTTCGATTTCAGCGTTCGGGAAGGTCTCCCGCAGGAGGGTTTCAATCTGTTGCTGGCTCATGGGCATCTTCGTGTGTCCTTGTGTTTGCGTCTTGAGAAAAATGTAGGGCCGCGCGACGGGCTCTGCAAGCCGATTAGCTGCGTGTGACGAAGGGGGCGAGCGAGCGCACGAATTCCGGCATGTCTGCGAGAGCGTCCTGAAGTTCGGGATCTTCGAATGCCCAGATAGATTTTGGGTTTTCGGGACAAAGCGCGGTGACTTTCGCAATCAGCGCTTTACGGACCTCATCGGGCAGGGGTAGTTTTGACGCTTCTTTCAGGATTGTCAGAGCTTCGTGGATTGGGCGCAAAACCCGCAAGGCGTAAGTCATATGTTCCAACAGATCAGGATCGTCACGCCATGTTTCACCGTCGAAGAGATCCTGAGTTACCCGCTGGCCAGCACCGGCGCAGGAGTAGGCGACGCAGCCCCCGAAACCACGTGGTTTGAGATCTGCGTGTATCGTGCAATCAAAACAGCTCTCTGACAGGTTCGGACAAGCGGTGTCCGCGTCTTTGAGGATCGCGAAATCTTCGTTCTCCTCAAAAGGATACGCTGCGCAGCAAAGGGCTGCACAGCGTGAGCAATCATCTGTAAGTGCCGGAAAGTTGGGCACTTTGTCGATCATGGCTTAGGCGACCGCTGCAGCAAAGCTGGAGCGGAACGTTTGCGCAAGTTCCGCTAGTGAAGCTTCCGAGCCGCCGAATTTCACTGTGTCACCTGTGAAGCGGCCAACAGAAGTGATCGGAACGCCGGCCTGTTGTGCGTTGATCATCAGCGCTTCGGCCTGATCAAAGTTACAGGCAACCAAGTACCGGGCCTGATCTTCGCCGAAGAGGGTGGGTGTGTCGTCCATATCCAGATGCACGCCAACGCCTGCAGCCTCTGCAAGTTCGAAGGCCGCGAGTGCGAGACCACCGTCCGCAAGGTCTGTGCAGGCTTTGATCAGGTCGCGGTTTTCGCGGACAAACTCGCCATGCTTGCGTTCTGCATTCAGATCAACGTGTGGCGCATCACCATCTTCCCGGTTGAAGACTTCGCTCAAAAGCGCGGACTGGCCGAGATGACCGTTGGTTTCGCCGATGAGCAGCGCGACATGGCCGTCACGGACTTCGCCCAGAATAGGTTCTTCGCCCGCTGCGATCAGGCCCACGGCGCCAATGGTCGGTGTCGGCAGGATCGCAGAGCCATCGGTTTCATTGTAGAGCGACACGTTGCCCGACACGATTGGCATGTCCAGCGCAGCGACTGCTTCGCCGATGCCTTTGATTGCGCCGACGAACTGGCCCATGATCTCTGGCTTTTCGGGGTTGCCGAAGTTCAGGTTGTCTGTGGTGGCAAGTGGCTTGGCGCCAACCGCAGAGAGATTGCGGAAAGCTTCAGCCACAGCCTGTTTGCCGCCCTCCGTCGGGTTGGCTTTAACGTAGCGCGGTGTCACGTCGGAGGTGAAAGCGAGTTTTTTGTCGGTGCCGTGTACGCGGATCACACCGGACCCCATGCCCGGACGCTGTGCCGTGTCACCCATGACCGTGGTGTCGTACTGCTCGTAGACCCACTGCTTGCCTGCGTAGTTCGGAGAGGCGATCAGGGCTTTCAGGCCATCGATGGCGTCAATTTGCGGTACGTCCGCGAGTTCTTCTGCGGCAGGGGTTTCCACCCAAGGGCGGTCGTATTCCGGCGCGCGACCCGAGAGCGGGGAAAGCGGCAGGTCCGCTTTGACCTCGCCGTTATGCATGATCAGGAAGCGGTCTTCGGCAATGGTTTCGCCAACGATCGCAAAATCAAGGTCCCATTTTTCAAATACGGCGCGCGCTTCGGCTTCAAGTTCCGGTTTGAGAACCATCAACATGCGTTCTTGAGACTCAGACAGCATCATTTCGTATGCGGTCATGTTGTCTTCGCGCTGCGGTACGTCTTCGAGGTTGAGCTTTACGCCCAGTTTGCCTTTGTCGCCCATTTCTACTGCCGAGCAGGTAAGCCCTGCGGCGCCCATGTCTTGGATCGAAATCACGGCGCCGGTTTGCATCAGCTCCAGCGTGGCTTCCATCAGCCGTTTTTCGGTGAAGGGGTCGCCAACCTGAACAGTGGGGCGTTTTTCTTCGATGGTGTCGTCAAATTCCGCAGACGCCATGGTCGCGCCACCAACGCCGTCACGTCCGGTTTTAGCACCGAGATAGACTACGGGCATGCCGATGCCGGACGCAGCGGAATAGAAGATGCTGTCCGTTTTGGCGAGGCCGGCAGCAAATGCGTTTACCAGACAATTGCCGTTGTATGCCGGGTGAAAGCGAACTTCGCCACCGACGGTCGGGACGCCAAAGCAGTTGCCATATCCGCCCACACCCTCGACCACACCGTTGACCAATTGACGGGTCTTGTGGTGGGAGGTTTCGCCAAACGAAAGCGAGTTCATTGCCGCGACGGGGCGTGCACCCATGGTGAACACATCACGCAAAATGCCGCCAACACCGGTGGCGGCACCTTGATAGGGTTCGATATAAGACGGGTGATTGTGGCTTTCCATTTTGAAAACAACAGCGTCGCCGTCGCCGATGTCGACGATCCCTGCGTTTTCACCCGGACCGCAAATGACCTGTGGCCCGTCGGTCGGTAGGGTGCGCAGCCATTTCTTGGATGATTTGTAAGAGCAGTGCTCGTTCCACATCGCCGAAAAAATACCGAGTTCGGTAAAGGTTGGTTCGCGGCCGATGATCTCGAGGATCAGTTCGTATTCGTCAGGTTTCAGTCCATGAGCTTCGATCAGATCGGTGGTGATGGCCGGTTCCTGCATGTCGCGAGAGTCCCCAAAATAAATAGCGTTTGGGGGGCTTTTAGGGCAGGTGGACCAAAAGGGAAAGGGGGTAGGGGAGGAAGCTTAGAACCGCTGGCCAACGTAGACGTACAAAGTGTCCTCACCGGCATCGTTTCGAGCAACATCTACAGAGAACATGGCCTTGAAATTTTTTGAAATCTGGTAACGCGCGCCGATGCCGTAGGCGACGTTTGCACCCGCGTTGTCGAGCTGTTCGAATGTTGGGCCGGAAAAACCCGCGCCTGCGAAGGCGACACCGCTGATGCGGTTTGTGAAGTTGTGACGAACTTCGGCCTGAAAAGATAGAAGTCGCGAATTGAGATATCGGGTGGGGTTAAATCCACGGAACCCGTCCGTTCCCCCAATCGAACATTTGTCAAAGAACGGAGTTTTGTCGGCAGCCACGCAACCCGTGACGCGAAACGCGAGACTGGAACGATCTCCCAATGGCCGATAGCCGGTATAGCGGGCGGTGAACTTGTGATAGTGGCTATCGCTGCGGTTCAGCAGTTCTCCGTACATGGCGTCGAGATCGAGGAAGTAGCCCGAGCGGGCGGAGAAAGTGTCGTCGCGCGTGTCGATTTGGAAAAGTGCAGACAAACTGACCAGTTCTGCAGTTATGAGCGGCAAATTCGGCGCGCTCGAATTGGACCGGACATAGGCCAGCGTCGTGTCCAGATATCGCAGACGCGCCCCAGCAAAGGTGTCGTCGTCTACGGCTCGCAAGCCTTGAGTATTCAGAACAATACCGTCCTGCCGAACTGGAAATCGAAGAGAGCCGATGTAGAGATCGTAGAACATGTCGGCCTCGCCAGCGGTGAGGCTGAGTTTCCATTTGTTCTCGTTGAAGGCAAAATTCGCGCTGAGTGCTGTGGCTGTCGAGCCGTTTTCCGAGCGCAGAGTACCAACGCCGATGATTGACGTGTCGCTGGATTGATCGGTTTTCAGGAGGTAGCCGAAACCCAAAGCGAGTCCCGCACCTACAAGTTCATTTCTGAACGGGATGGGCGCGACAACCACAGAGCCGCTCCGTAATCCCACGTTTTCCTTGTTTGCGAGCTGGTCGATTTGCTCTGTAAGGACTTCGGCCCCAGTGTCGGCAATCGCTGGCACACTCAGAAAGGTTGAGGCGAGGATAGCGCCGGCCTGAGACAGCCGGCGCAATTTGGTCAGTCGGCGCGACATGGGACTTAATCCGGTCCCTTAGCCGGCGCCGCGCCGCCGTCGGCGGCTTGTTCCCGCGCGGCTTCGGTTGCCGCGGCGGTGATGGCCGCCTTGTCAGCGTCGGATAGGTCGTCGGCGGAATCCACGCCCGGGATTGCGACGCGCACTTCGCGGCGGGCGAAGTCGATGCCGTTCTCGGCAAACTCGGCTTTGACGCGGTTGTAGATCTCCTTGCGGATCATGAACTGCTTGCCCGGCTTTGCCATAAACTTGCCGCGGATGATCATGCCAACATCGTCAATGTCAAACACGCCCTGAGATTTGAACGGTTGAAGGAAATCATCCTTGTACAGTTCGTCCTGAAGCATGTCCTGGCCGATCTTTTTGAAGATCTTTTTGACCTTGTTGGGGTCCGTGTCGAAAGGCACGGTGAACTTGAGCTTCATGATCACCCAGTCTCGGGAGTAGTTGGTGAGTTTGGGGATTTCACCATAGGGGATGGTGTGCACGGGACCGCGATGGTGGCGGAGTTGCATTGAGCGGATCGATATCTTTTCTACCGCGCCCATGGTCCCGTCGATCTCTACGTATTCGCCAGTGCGGAAGGCATCATCCACGAGGAAGAACACGCCGGATACAACGTCAGTCACGAGTTTCTGTGCGCCGAAACCAATAGCCAGACCAGCGATACCTGCACCAGCGAGGAGCGGAGTAATGTCGACGCCGAGGTTGCCAATCGCGAGAAGCGCGAAGATCACAATGATTGTGCCTTGTGCCGTGACAAGCGCCAGAGGCAGGACGGTAGAAAGGCGGGAGCCGCCGCCGCCGCCCATTTCGTCCCCGCCCGCGTCCTCTTGGCTCAAGCCAAGGGCGGTGTGCTCAGCCGCCAACCTTCGGTTGATCCAGAGCGAGACGCCTTCGTAAACCACGTAGCCGACGATGACTGTCATTGCGAAGCTGAACAGGTTATCGCCGATTCCGGCACGATCCTGAAGCAAACTGCCGAGAGACAGGTTCCAGGTGCGTGCTATTAGCGAAAGAAGAATTCCGACGGCGATAACGCGACCGATGCGAACGTAGCTGCGTTTTGTTGCCAAGTAGGCTTCCTCGGCGACCTTGCCTTCTCCGATCATGGGCGGAACGAGGTGGCGAACCAATCCCCGGATAGCAGTGTCGATCACAGGCGCCAGAAGCAGCAAGAACATCGTGGAGTAGTGAGCGCCAGCGACCAGAAGCTGTACTTTTCCGAGCCCTACGAGTGTGGAAACGATCACCCACATGACACCGGCAACTGCGATCGCGAAGTAGGGATAGCCGCGCGCCATCATTTCGTCGAACTCGGTGTTGTCTGGATCAGTGCCGCGCATCATGTCGCTGAGACCTTCGCGCGCGGTCCAAGCAATGAACGCAATGTAGACGTAGACCGCACTGTCCAGCCAGAAACCGATGCGGGTTTCGCCTGCTGCCACTCCATTGTTCATGTTGAATTCGACAATAAAGAGCGTGAAGCCGCCCAACAGCATCAGCCCTGTGATGTGGCGATGTATGAACTTGGCCCAGTGGTCAGAAACATTCACAAGGCGCAAATCTGCGCGTTCCGGCGCCATCATGAAACGCGAGAACGCCGCTGCGACACGGGGCATCCAGATTAGGTAGCCGACAAACGGACCGACAAACAGGATGTCATGTTCGCTGAAGAGAGGACGGCCAATAAGCCAAAGCGTGAAGTAAAAAACGATCAGACCGAAGATCTCTCGGAAGAAACGCTTGATCAGGAAGGTCAATGCTTCGCGCAGGCTGTGCTGGGGTTCGTTTGGGTCCGGGTTGCGGATCTTGACGAGATAGGTACGGACCGCAAATTCGACCGCAAACCCAACCGCAAGAATGAAAGCAACCAGCCCAAAAAGCGTAAGGACACCCCCTAAGCCTCCGTAGTCTTTTACAAAATTGGTGATGGCCTCGCCTTGGCGAATAAATAGAACGGGAAGCTTCTTCACGGCATCGACGAGTTGTGAACTGAACGCTGTCCAAAGAGATGTTGCAACATCGATCACGGATTTCGGTTCGGCTTGGACGTTGTCCTGCATGGCCACGGCGTCAAGCCTGTCGAGCAGCAAGGCGCGTACTTCGTCGTCAGACATGCGCGCGACCATGGCGTTGATCGCTTCGGGGGTCATCTCCTCAGGCGCGATTGGCTCAGCCTCGGTGGATGGCGCTGTCGTGGTGGGCATTGGAAGGGTTTGGGCGACAGACGACTGGCCTGTCAGAAAGAAGGTCGCTGCGACAAGCAGCATAACCTGAAAAATACGCGACATGGACTCAACCCGGTTGATGAAAACTTTTTCTTTCACAGTCGGGATTTAGGAGGCATCCGTCAAGCAAACATGCACGCGCGTCGCGGGTGTTTTGTTGGTGCGTTTGCGGGGAGAACCGGCTTTTGGATAAAAAAAGGGCCGAGCGATAAGCCCGGCCTTAGTCCAACAGGGAGGTATGAAGATGATGCGCCGTTAGGCAATCACCGTCTTCTCGAGATGAATTAGTAGTCAGTTTTGAATCGTTCAAGGGATAACCTGTCGCAAGTGCAGCATGCCCGCTATGCGGGTGGTGCATAGCTCAGGGATTCCCTTTTTGACTCAATTGCTTGCGGTGAGAAATGATCTCTTCCTGAACGAAGTCCCTGAAGGCGGAAATGCGCTTGGATTGGCGCATTTCTTCGGGATAGGCCAAGAAAACAGGGATTTCCGCGCTTTCGCTTTCCGGCAAGACGCGTGTCATGTCCGGGAAGTCCTGGATCACATAGTCAGGCAACACACCGATACCGAGGTCGTGCAGTACCGCTTGAAGCACTCCGAAATAGTTGTTCACATAAAGCATCGACGTGATGTTGTTGGCGAGCAGCGTTTGCACATAGGTAGCACCAGCACCAACCTGTTCGGAGTTTATGTTCTGACAGATGAGGCGGTGGTCAGCCAAATCCTCAAGAGTGGCAGGCGTTCCGTGACGTTCCAGATAAGCTTGGGTCGCATAAAGGCGCATCCGAACGCTCATCAGGCGTTTGCGGATCAGGTCCGCCTGACTTGGCTCTTTCATGCGAATGGCGACGTCGGCCTCGCGCATGGGCAGGTCCAGGACTTTTTCCTCGAGCATCAGGTCGATGTTTAGGTCCGGATATTTTTCGTAAAGGTGCGGCAGACGGGGGGCCAGCCAAAGCGTGCCGAAGCCGATCGTGGTTGTCACCCGCAACTCACCGAACACTTCTTCTTCGCTATCGCGGATGCGCGCCGCAGCGGCGTCCAGACGTTTGTTCATTGAAGAGGTGGCGTCAAACAGCAATTCGCCCTGTTCGGTGAGAATCAAACCACGAGCGTGTCGGTGGAACAGGGTGGTGTTGAGAGATTCTTCCAGCGCGCGAATCTGGCGGGACACCGCCGATTGGGACAGATGCAAAACGTCGCCTGCGTGGGTTAGGCTGCCAGCGTCGGCAACGGCGTGAAAGATTCTGAGTTTGTCCCAATCCATCCGGATAACTTTCTTGTTCGTAGGCTTCTTATGTTGAAACGCCTGCAAATATTGCTTGCAAATTCAGACCATAAGCAAAAATCGTGAAAGGTGCATCTCAAAAAATGATTGCATAGGTCAGATATTGTGACCTAATAATCCGCTAATATCGAGAGACGTACCGTCCAGCGAGGGGAGCGCAAGATGAGTATTCAGAAAGTATCGCTTAATGACCGTTTGGATCTAAGCAAACGGAATGTGCTTTTGAACGGCACGCAGGCGCTGGTGCGTCTGATGCTGATGCAAAAGGCGCGCGATACCAAAGCCGGCCTCAACACTGCCGGCTATGTAACCGGTTATCGTGGATCGCCGCTTGGTGCGGTCGACAGCCAGATGATGCGGGCAGAGAAAGAGCTCAAGGCGAACGATGTTCTGTTTATGTCGGGTCTGAACGAAGATCTGGCGGCGACGCAACTTTGGGGCAGCCAACAAGCGGAACTGCGCGGTGAAGGCAAATACGACGGTGTGTTTGGTCTTTGGTACGGCAAGGGGCCGGGCGTCGACCGGACAGGTGACGTCATGCGTCACGCCAACATGGCTGGCACAAGTGCCAATGGCGGTGTGCTTATGGCGATGGGGGATGACCACACGGGTGAAAGCTCCACTGTCTTGCATCAGTCCGAATGGGCGCTCGTGGATGCCTATATGCCGGTGGTGTCTCCTGCGGGCGTTCAGGAGATTATGGATTACGGACTTTATGGGCTTGCTCTTAGCCGTTTCGCAGGCGTTTGGGTCGGCTTGAAGACCATGAAAGATACCATCGAGGCCACTGCAGTTGTTGATGGTGACCCCCATCGTCTCACTTTCGTAACGCCGGAATTCGATATGCCTGAGGGCGGCCTGAACATCCGGCTGAATGACACCCCGCACGCGCAGGAAGCGCGCATGATCGATTACAAACGCTTTGCAGCGGAAGCGTTTTCGCGGGCCAACAAAATGGACAAGCGCATGTGGGGCAAGCCCGGCGCAAAGATCGGTTTTGTTGCAGCGGGGAAAAACTGGCTTGATTTGGTGCATGCGCTGGATCTTCTGGGCATTGATGAGGCCGAGGCAGAGCGTTTGGGTATCACGACCTACAAGGTCGGCCAAACGTTCCCGATGGATATGACCACGTTTAACGAATGGGCCGAAGGGCTTGATTTGATTGTGGTGGTGGAAGAAAAGCGCAAGCTGATCGAAATCCAGATCAAAGAGGCGATCTTTGATACGCGGCAGGGGCGGCGTGTTTATGGATGGTACAAGGGCGGCGCAGGCCTGATGGGTCGAGAGGAGCTTTTCCCGACTCGCGGTGCGCTTGACCCGATTATGATTGCTGAAAAACTCGGCGACATTCTGGTTGAGGAAGGGCGCGGTACCGATGCCGTAAAGGCGGGTATGAACGCTCTGAAAGAGGCGCAGCGGGCAGACAATGCCGAAGACATTGCCGTGCGGACGCCTTGGTTCTGCTCGGGCTGTCCGCACAACACGTCGACCAAGGTGCCTGATGGAAGTCGCGCCTACGCGGGGATCGGCTGTCACTACATGGTGCAATGGATGGACCGGGAGACAACCGGTTTTACCCACATGGGCGGCGAGGGCGCGAACTGGATTGGCGAAGCGCCGTTTTCAAACACCAAGCATGTTTTCCAAAACTTGGGCGACGGCACCTATAACCACAGTGGTGTTCAGGCGATCCGTGCCGCACTCGCAGCGGGTACAAACATCACCTACAAGATCCTGTTCAACGATGCTGTTGCTATGACTGGTGGCCAAGCCAACGATGGCAACCTCAGCCCGCAGAAAATTGCGGATGAAGTCCGCGCAATGGGCGTTGAAAATGTTGCGGTCGTCTATGACGAAAAGGAAGATGTCGACCAGTCAGTTTTCCCGTCCGGCATCACGTTCCATGAGCGTGCCGAGCTTATGAATGTTGAAAAGAAATTTCGTGAAATCAGTGGCGTAAGCTGCATTGTTTATGTTCAAACATGTGCCTCAGAGAAGCGCCGTCGGCGTAAGCGTGGCCAGTTCCCTGATCCGGACCGTCGCGTGTTCATCAATACAGATGTCTGCGAAGGATGCGGCGATTGTGGTGTGCAATCCAACTGTATTTCGATCGAGCCTGTTGAGACGGAGCTTGGCCGTAAGCGCAAAATCAACCAGTCGAGCTGCAACAAGGACTTCAGCTGTCTGAACGGCTTCTGTCCAAGCTTTGTGACTGTTGAGGGCGCAACCATAAAGAAGGCTGCAACGGCAACTCTTGATCTGCCTGAAATGCCTCTGCCCGAAGTCAAAACCATCGACGGGACACATAACGTGGTCATCACCGGCGTTGGCGGGACGGGTGTTGTGACAATTGGGGCGATCCTGTCGCAGGCCGCTCAGATTGACGGCAAGGCGGCCGCGATGATGGAGATGGCGGGACTGGCCCAAAAGGGCGGCGCTGTGCACATCCACTGCCGATTGGCTGAAACACCTGAGGCGATCTCTGCGGTCCGCGTGGCAACCGGCGAGGCCGACGCCCTAATTGGTGGCGATCTGGTAGTCAGTGCCGGAGCCAAGACTCTTGGTCTGACGTCCACAGGTCGCACGGGAGCCGTGGTGAACTCGCATGAGATCATCACTGGTGACTTTACGAAGGACACCGAGTTCAAATTGCCGACAGGCCGCCTGGAAGTCGCGCTGCAAGCGCGTTTGCGCGACGAGTTATCTTTGTTTGATGCGTCCGAATTGGCGCGGGTTGTCATGGGCGACAGCATCTTTTCAAACATGATGGTGTTTGGCGCCTCGTGGCAAAAAGGCTTGGTGCCTTTGAGCCATGAAGCAATTGTTGCTGCTATTGAGTTGAACGGGGCGGCCGTTGAACGCAACTTGCGTGCATTTGAAATAGGCCGTTGGGCAGTTCTGTATCCGGATCAGGCGGCGGGTATGCTTGCGCCGAAAGTGGTTTCCAAGCCAAAGACTTTGGCCGAACAGATTGCCTTCCGTGAGGAACATCTGGTCAAGTTCCAGAACAAGGCTTTGGCGGCAAAGTATCGGAGCCTTGTCGACGGTGTCGGCGATGAGCGTCTGAAGGAGGCCATTGCGAAAGGCTATCACAAGTTGTTGGCCTACAAGGACGAGTATGAAGTTGCCCGTATGCATCTTGAAACCCGCGCCAAAGCGGAAGATGTTTTTGAGGGCGATTTCAAAGTGAAATTTCATCTTTCGCCACCGTTGCTGGCGAAAGAGGGTCCGAACGGGCGTCCACTCAAGACCGAATATGGAGCTGGGATGGCGCGGGCATTCCCTTTGTTGGCCAAACTAAAGTGGCTGCGTGGGACAGCATTTGATCCATTTGGTCGTCATCCGGAACGCAAAATGGAACGTGCGCTGATAGCTCAATATGAGTCCGATATGGCCGACGTCATTGCCAAGTTTGGAAATGCTGCGCCCGAGGCGGCGATAGCACTTGCGGAACTTCCGCTTGATATCCGGGGCTTTGGTCCCGTGAAGGTCGAAAACGAAGCCAAGGCAGCAAAGCGGCGCGAGCAGCTTTTGGCTGAGCTTCGCCAAGGTCCGTTGGCGACTGCTGCGGAATAGCATCCCGATTTGGCCCGGAAATTAGGCAAAATAGTCTGTTCCGGGCCGCTTCTGGACGCGCCCCTTTGCGGAAATCCCACATGTTGCGGGGATTGCTGTTCAAAGGGTTAAAAAACTTTTGCACAACTGTCATACGCTGGGGCGAAACGACCCTTGAGCGCCAGATAGATGACCTACGATCCTCATGTCGCCCGCGACATCAGTTATGCATATTCCGCCCAAACCAAAACCGGTCGCGCGATGATCCGTGCGATGGAGAATGCCACGGGGCGGCTGAGGCTGATCAAGCGCGCTGCAGGCTATGAGAACGAGGTCGCCTCCGGACGCGATTTTTGGGAAGTGATGCGCGAGCGGTACGGCCTGACGCTTGATGTGGTGAGCGGTTCCTTGGACAACATTCCCAAAACCGGCCCATTGATCATGATCGCCAACCACCCGTACGGGATTTTGGACGGTCTGATGATGGGCCATATTCTGAGCGAGACCCGCGGCGATTTCCGAATTCTAGCGCATCAGGTGTTTCGCAAGGCCGAGGACCTGAACCGGATCATCCTGCCGATCAGCTTTGATGAATCCAAAGAGGCAGTGAAGCTAAACCTTCAGACGCGAAAAAAGTCGCTGGATTATCTGGCGGCTGGCGGTGCTATTGGAATTTTTCCGGGCGGAACAGTGAGCACGGCGGAGAAACCTTTCGGACGGCCGATGGACCCCGGCTGGCGCGGGTTCACGGCGCGGATGGTGGCCAAATCAGAGGCTACGGTGGTACCTGTTTTCTTTGATGGGCACACCAGTCGCTTGTTTCAGATCGCGAGCCACCTGCATTATACTTTGCGGATGGGGTTCCTGATCCGCGAATTCAAAAAACGCGTGGACACGCCTGTACGGGTGGTGGTCGGTGAACCGCTTGACGCCGATGCGGTCAAGAGCCGCGCTAAGGACACCAAGGCGCTGATGGACTTCCTGCGGGACAGCACTTATTCTTTGTCTCCAACACCCATCGCAAATCTCGGCTATGGGTTTGAGTTTGAAGAAAAATACCGCGCGTAAGCGCAGAGGTGTAGTGTGGCAGTTGGAATCTTTGATAGTGGGCTGGGCGGGCTGACCGTTTTGGATGCGGTGAGCAAACGCTTGCCAGACGTGCCTTTCGTATATTTCGGGGACAACCAACACGCGCCTTACGGCGTGCGTGATGCAGACGATGTGTATAACTTGACCACTGCGGCTGTTGAGCGGATGTGGGCCGCAGGATGCGATCTTGTGATCCTGGCCTGCAATACTGCGAGCGCGGCCGCATTGCGCCGGATGCAGGAAAATTGGGTGCCTCAGGACAAACGTGTGCTTGGAGTTTTTGTGCCGTTGATTGAAGCGTTGACAGAACGCAGTTGGGGCGACAACAGCCCACCGCGCGAAGTCGAGGTGAAGCATGTTGCGCTTTTTGCGACGCCGGCGACAGTGGCAAGCCGCGCTTTCCAGCGTGAGCTGGCCTTTCGCGCAATTGGCGTCGACGTCGAGGCTCAGGCCTGTGGCGGGGTTGTGGACGCAATCGAAGACGGCGACATGATTTTGGCGGAGGCGCTTGTGCGGTCCCATGTGGATGCGCTGAAACGCAAGATGCCGGATCCTCAAGCAGCCATTCTCGGCTGTACGCACTATCCGATCATGCATGAGACTTTTCAGGACGCGTTGGGGACAGATGTAAAAGTGTATTCGCAGGCCAATCTGGTTGCTGAATCGCTTGCTGATTACCTTGAACGGCATCCCAAGATGATCGGAACGGGCCAGGAAAACCTGTTTTTGACGACAGGTGACGTGCGCAAGGTATCGGATCGCGCAACGCAGTTCTTGCGACGACAAATCACATTCGAAGCGGCGTAAGGGCGCAGGCCCTCGCATTTCTCCCAAATTCTGATTAATTAGCCCTGCAAGACGGGGTGGTCCGCGCGGACGCGCGGGCGTAGCTAAGGAAGAGGTCGAAAAGATGACCCATAAAATCGCAATTCTTGGTGCCAGTGGTTACACAGGTGCCGAATTGGTGCGCTTGATTGCCACCCATCCAAGCATGGAAATCGTCGCGATGTCTGCCGACCGAAAGGCAGGGATGGAGATGGCAGCGGTGTTCCCGCATTTGCGCCACCTTGATTTGCCGACACTTTGTAAGATTGACGAGATTGAGTTCGCCGATGTTGATCTGTGTTTCTGCGCGCTTCCGCATGCCACTTCACAGAAGGTTATCAAAGCCTTGCCGTCCAACGTTAAGGTCGTGGACCTGAGCGCTGACTTCCGATTGAGCGATCCTGAAGAATACGCCAAGTGGTACGGAGGCGAACACGACGCGTTGGAGCTTCAGAAAGAGGCCGTGTACGGTCTGACCGAGTTTTATCGCGATCAGATCAAGACTGCGCGGTTAGTCGCAGGCACGGGCTGCAA
Source organism: Shimia isoporae (assembly GCF_004346865.1). Taxonomy (NCBI): domain Bacteria; kingdom Pseudomonadati; phylum Pseudomonadota; class Alphaproteobacteria; order Rhodobacterales; family Roseobacteraceae; genus Shimia; species Shimia isoporae. The sequence continues at coordinate 1,716,546 of NZ_SMGR01000001.1, read as the reverse complement.
TGCAGCGACGGGGCAATTTGCATTGCGCCCCTTGATCGAGGCCAACGTGATTGATCTGGATCAGATCATTCTGGATCTGAAGTGTGCAGTATCCGGAGCAGGGCGCTCTCTGAAAGAGAACCTTCTGCATGCGGAGTTGAGCGAGGGGTATCACGGCTACGCTGTTGGTGGCACACATCGTCACCTTGGCGAGTTCGACCAGGAATTTTCCAAGATCGCAGGCCGCCCCGTGACGGTGCAGTTCACGCCGCATCTGGTTCCTGCCAATAGGGGCATCCTAGCGACTGTCTATGTGCAAGGGGATGCGGAGGAAATTCATGCGACTCTGGCTGGGGCATACGGTGAAGAGCCTTTCATCGAAGTCCTGCCATTCGGTGAAACGCCCAGCACGCGTCACGTTCGCGGGTCCAACTTTTGTCACATAGGTGTGACGGGGGACCGCATCGCTGGCCGTGCTATCGTGATTGCAGCGTTGGACAACCTCACGAAAGGGTCCAGCGGGCAGGCGTTGCAAAACGCCAACCTGATGCTTGGGGAAGAGGAAACAGCCGGTTTGATGCTGGCACCTTGCTTCCCGTAAACCGCGCAAAACGCGCAGGAGAGTGAGAGATGAAGAGCCTCAAGAAAACGCGCCGAATTCAGGTGATTGTTCTGTTGTTTGTGGCGCTGGCATTGTCAACGGGCCTGATCGGCTACGCAATGCGCGACGGAATCAATTTCTTCCGTTCACCCAGTCAGGTGGTTGAAGAGCCGCCTGCGGCCAACGAAGTCTTTCGCATCGGTGGGCTGGTAGAAGAAGGCACGTTGGTGCGTGGGCAAGGAGACACCGTGTCGTTTTCGGTGACAGACGGCGGGGCATCGGTCCCGGTGACATTTACCGGTATCTTGCCGGATCTGTTCAAAGAAAACGAGGGAATGGTTGGCACCGGGTCTTATGTGGACGGGGTTTTCGTGGCAACGGAAATTCTTGCAAAACACGACGAGACTTATATGCCGAAAGAGGTCGTAGACGCCTTGAAAGAGCAGGGCGTTTATAAGGAGCCTGATGCGGACTCCTGAGCGTTTCCAATAGGTTGCAATAAGGCTCGCAGAGTTTTCTGCGGGCATTATTTTTTGTGATGCCTGCGTTCGGTGGAGCGGCGCCGAGTTAACCAGCGGCCTTCACCTTGTTCAACATGACAGATTGAGGAGGTCGTCATGTTGGATGTGAGAGCGGTGGCAAGGGAGATTGTGGCGCGAGAAGGGGGGTTCGTGAATGATCCGGACGACCCCGGTGGGGCGACAAAACACGGGGTGACGCTCGCAACTGCGAGAGCCCTGGGGCTGGACAAGGACGGTGATGGTGACGTCGATGTTGCTGACATTCGTGGTTTGACGCGTCGTGACGCGGAGGCGGTCTTTCTGGAGCACTACTACGCCAAACCCGGCATTTCCCACTTGCCGGAAGCACTTCAGGCGACAGTATTTGATATGTACGTCAATGCGGGAGGCAACGCGGTCAAGATTCTTCAGCGTTTGCTGGGACATATGGGGCAGGCGGTGGCTGTGGATGGTCAGATCGGGCCCGAAACCATTGAGGCGGCCAAAGCCGCGGCCACTGTGTCACCGAGTCATCTGAAGGACGCTTACGGGATCGCCCGGCGGAATTACTACCTGAAGTTGGCCGATGCGCGGCCCAGCCTTCGCAAATTCGCCCGTACGCGCAGTGGCGGCAAAGGTGGTTGGATCAAACGTGCAGAAGAGTTCATCTCAACGCGATATCATTTGAGCGAAGCCGAATTTGGCCGGAGGATTTCGAAATGGGGCTGATCGGCAAACTCCTTACTCTGGTTTTTGGCGGGGGACGAAATGTGGTGCAGGAGACCGCAGAGGTTTTTCGAGAAAATGCTGAGGCTGGCGCGCAGCGCGCGCAAGACATCCAGATTGCGGCGATGGAAGGGTTTCAGGCGGAGTTTCTGGCTGGCCAACGGGGGATGTTTGATCGCGTAATGGACGGAATCAATCGGCTTCCGAGGCCTGCAATGGCATTGGGATGCCTGTGTTTGTTCACGGCCGCTATGGTCGATCCGGTTTGGTTTTCAGAGCGTATGGCCGGAATGTCGTTGGTGCCGGAGCCTTTGTGGTGGCTGCTGGGCGTCGTGGTCAGTTTTTATTTTGGCGCGCGCCATCAGGCTAAAGGGCAAGAGTTCCAAAAACAGATCGCGCAATCGATGGTGCGCGAACCGCATGTTCTGCAGGGCATTGAGGGTGTTCGCCGGATTGAGGACGGAGATCAGAACAACCCGGCGCTCGCCGATTGGTTGGCGCAACGTCGGGGGTAGGCAAAAAGCCGCAACATTGTGAACCGATTGGTCGGCGAATCCCGTTGGCCGTGCGCATCGGTCGGCGTATAGTTCCGGTATGATTGTAGAGCTTGGCCATTTCGCACTGATCCTCGCCGCCGTCACCGCAGTGGTGCAGGCAATTGTTCCTCTCATTGGCGCGCAGAAACGCTGGCCTGCTTGGATGGCGGTCGCTGAACCCGCGGCAGGGCTGCAATTCCTGTTTACGGCGTTCAGTTTTGCTGCGCTGACTTACGCCTTTGTGACGTCGGATTTCTCTGTCGGATTGGTGATTTCCAATTCTCACACGCTGAAACCGATGATCTACAAAGTGAGTGGAGTTTGGGGAAACCATGAGGGGTCAATGCTGTTGTGGGTGTTGATTCTGACACTGTTCGGTGCCTGCCTGGCTTGGTTTGGAGGCAGTTTGCCTCCTGGAATACGCGCGCGCGCCTTGGCCGTTCAAAGTGCTGTGGCGGTTGCGTTTTTCGCCTTCATCCTGTTCACCTCAAATCCGTTCGAGCGCGTTCTTATCCCGCCTTTTGACGGACAGGATTTGAACCCACTGTTGCAGGACATCGGCCTCGCACTTCACCCGCCGTTTTTGTACCTCGGTTATGTCGGTCTGAGCATGGCGTTCAGTTTCGCGATTGCCGCACTCATCGAGGGGCGTGTAGACGCAGCATGGGGGCGTTGGGTGCGTCCGTGGACGTTGGCCGCCTGGATATTCCTGACCATAGGCATCGCTTTGGGGTCCTGGTGGGCCTATTACGAGCTCGGTTGGGGTGGATTCTGGTTCTGGGATCCGGTTGAAAACGCCTCTTTTATGCCGTGGCTGCTGGCGGCTGCGCTCTTGCACTCGGCCATAGTGGTGGAGAAACGCGAAAGCCTGAAGAGCTGGACCATCTTGCTTGCGATCATGGCGTTCGGGTTTTCGTTGATCGGAACGTTCCTTGTACGCTCGGGCGTTATTACGTCGGTCCATGCGTTCGCCAACGATCCGGAACGTGGCGTCTTCATTCTCGCAATTCTCGCCGCCTTTATGGGCGGTGGCCTTACACTTTTTGCTGCACGCGCCAATGCAATGGAGGCCAAGGGTGTATTTGGAATGGTCAGCCGAGAAAGCGCTTTGGTGCTGAACAACATCCTTTTGGCGGTGAGTTGTTTCGTCGTATTTGTCGGCACCATTTGGCCGCTGGTTAGCGAAATGGTCTTTGACCGTAAGCTGAGCGTGGGGGCGCCGTTCTTCAACATGGCGTTCACGCCTTTCATGGTGCTGCTTGGGGCAGCGTTGCCAATTGGTGCGATGTTGAGTTGGAAAAGGGCCAACTTGCGAAAGGCAATGAAACCGTTGCTACCGGCCTTTGTTCTGGCGTTGGCGCTCATGGGTTTGGCTTGGGCGATGCAGACAGAGCGGACTCTTTTGGGTCCGCTGGGATTGTTTCTTGGGTCATGGGTGTTCTTCGGTGCGATTATTGACTTGATGTCCCGTACCGGACGAGGAGATTTCGCATCGCGTTTTGGACGGTTGCGCCGGTTGCCCGGAGCCGACTGGGGTAAGGCGATAGCCCATGCCGGATTGGGCGTGACGATGTTCGGGGTTGCTGGTCTGATGGCATGGGAGCAGGAAGACATCCGCGTTGCCTATGAGGGCGAAAGCTATGGCCTTGGCGCTTATGAGTTCACGCTTCTGGACGTGCGCGAAGAGCAGGGACCGAACTTCTACACCACCAAAGCGGATATTCAGGTAACCAAAGACGGGCGCAACGTGGCGCTCCTGCAGCCTGAGAAGCGCGTCTATCCGGTGGCCGGGATGCCGACGACCGAAGCGGCGATTGATTATCGTTTCTTCCGCGATGTCTATCTTGCGCTTGGCGATGCGCAGGACGACGGAGGTCACACGGTGCGCGCTTACATCAAGCCGTTCACCAACTGGATCTGGTTCGGCTGCTTTATGATGGCCTTGGGGGGCACGTTCAGTTTGTTTGACCGTCGCTATCGTGTTGCAGCTGGCGCGCGGAAGGCGCCGAGCGCAGGAGTTCCGGCAGAATGAATACGCTGAAATGGCTTTTTGCGATGCTGGTTGTGACGCTGGCGGTTCCGGTTTGGGCCGTCCAGCCGGAAGAAATGCTTGATGATCCGGTGCTTGAAGAGCGAGCGCGGGAGATTTCGCAGGACTTGCGCTGTCTGGTGTGCCGCAACGAGAACATCGACGACTCCAATGCCGAGTTGGCCAAGGATCTGCGGGTTTTGGTGCGTGAGCGTTTGACGGAAGGCGACACCAATGACGAAGTCATTGACTTTGTTGTGGATCGCTACGGCGAATATGTTCTGTTGCGCCCTCGAACCGGAGGTACAAACATGGTTTTGTATCTTGCCGGACCGATGATGCTCTTGTTGGCGCTCGGTGTTGCGCTTAGCTATTTGCGAGGGCGTTCCAGAGCGCCGGCCAGAACCGAGGCGGGTTTGTCCACCGAGGAGCAGGCGCGTTTGGATGAAATCCTGAAAAAGTGACGCTAGGTCAGACTGGGAGCCGCTGCGTGGCAGTGCGATGACGGGACAGGACCGGAGGGAATGATGCAATATCAAACGATTTCTTATGAGGTAGCGGATGGTGTCGCGGTTGTGACGCTGAACCGACCCGATACTTACAACGCAATGACACAACAGATGCGGGCAGAAATTACCGATGCGGTATTGGCTGCTGGTAAGGACGCGCGAGTGTTGGTTCTGACAGGCGCGGGCAAGGCATTCTGTTCGGGGCAGGATCTTGGAGACGCGTCAGATGCAACGAACTTAAACCTCGAGCGGACACTGCGTGACGAATACATGCCGATGATCCGTGCGATCCGAGATGTGAAAATCCCTACGATTTGTGCCGTGAACGGCGCGGCTGCCGGGGCAGGGGCCAATCTTGCGCTCGCGGCGGACGTGGTGATCGCATCTGAAAGCGCCTATTTCCTTCAGGCATTCTCGCGTATCGGTCTGATGCCTGATGCGGGAGGAACCTATGAATTGCCTCGGTCGATGGGCGCTGCGAAAGCAATGGGTGCAGCGCTTTTTGCGGACAAGATCTCTGCGCGTCAGGCTGACCAGTGGGGGATGATCTGGGAAGCGGTTGCAGACGATGAGTTCGCAGCTGTTTGGAAGGCGCGTGCCAAGCATCTCGCACAGGGGCCGACACTGGCCTATGCCGAGATCAAGGCCGCCATTCAGGAGACCTGGGGCAACGACTGGACCGGACAAATGGAACTGGAAGCCAAACGTCAGGGTAAACTCGGCGGTACGCGCGATTTTCAGGAAGGCGTTGTCGCGTTCTTGGACAAGCGCCCCGCGACTTACGAGGGGCGCTGATCCTTTTTTAGCGTTTTTTCAGACGATCCATGAGGGCCAGCGCTTCAGGCGTTGGCCTTTGCTCTATGCGCCTGTAGACGCGCCCGTCGGTGGTGCGCGTGGCGAGTTTGTGGTCGATCAGGGATCTCCGCAACAAAACATGATCCCCGAAGGTCAGGCCAGGCTTCAGAATCTCGTTGACCTGTTTTTCGGTCAGATCCTGATGGGCCGGCATCAACGCCCAAAAAGGCCAGAGACATAACCCCTGTACCTTGGTCCATTTGGGCCAACGGATCATGCGCCCGTGATCATCGAACACCCGCAATGCGCGTTTGAGAGCCAACTCATCCAGTTCCTGCGCTTTGGGCTGTTCGGCCTTGAGATGTTGATGGTTTCGGAAGCCGGCCGCCTTGGCCACCATGGCAAGCATAGCGGCATGTCCGGGAAAGCTGTCAGCCTCACTCAGGGATTTTCGCAAAGCTTTGGTGAAGGCCGATACGTCGGCCACATAGAGAGGGGTCACGTCATGAGACATGTGTGCATCCTTTGACAGAAGTGCCAACCTCGATGGACGAGGGTCGATGGCCGCCCTTGTCGACGGCACGAAACAAAGGTGCTGTCGAAAGTATCTATCGCAGGTTTAGCTAAGTCATAAGACCGGCGGCGCCTGGGTGAACTGCGGACCCTATCTGGACACTACAGATGCCGAAATCAGGGTGCAACGATCGTAAGGTGCCGACGGTTTGCGCGCGAGTACTCTGAGCCGATTTTGCAACGGTCAAACGGGTGTTTCCCCACCTTCTCGCGTGATGGTCAAGGTCGGCTCTGAGCCTTTACCAGTACAGAGGTTCGGCTTGAGAAGAGCCGCTTTCTCCTTTGGCTTGCCTCCTGCATCGGGACCAAAAAAACGCGCCGATTGCTATCGGCGCGTTCCAAATTCAGTGAACAAAAGAAGCTTAGCGGTCTTCGATGTCCACGTACGTGCGAGTGTCTTCGCCGAGGTACAGCTGACGCGGACGACCGATCTTGTGCGCCGGATCGGACAGTTGCTCTTTCCACTGGGAAATCCAGCCGACCGTACGGGACAGGGCAAAGATCGGTGTGAACATCGATGTTGGGAAGCCCATAGCCTCGAGGATGATGCCGGAGTAGAAGTCAACGTTCGGGAACAGCTTCTTGTCCTTGAAGTACGGATCGTTGAGCGCGATGTGCTCAAGCTCCTTGGCGACCTGCAGGAGCGGGTTGTCCTCCACACCCATCAGTTCGAGGACTTCGTCCGCGGATTGTTTCATCACTGTCGCGCGCGGGTCCATGTTTTTGTAAACACGGTGACCGAAGCCCATTAGGCGGAATGGATCGTTCTTGTCTTTGGCGCGTTCGATGAACTCTGGAATGCGATCAACGGATCCGATTTCCTTGAGCATTTCCAGACATGCCTGGTTGGCGCCGCCGTGAGCAGGGCCCCAAAGACATGCGATGCCTGCTGCGATACACGCGAACGGGTTGGCACCGGAGGACGAAGCCAGACGTACAGTCGATGTAGACGCGTTCTGTTCGTGATCGGCATGAAGAGTGAAGATTCGATCCATTGCGCGAGACAGGATCGGGTTCACTTCGTATTCTTCCGCCGGAACCGCAAAGCACATGCGCAAGAAGTTGGACGCATAGTCCAGATCGTTGCGCGGATACACGAAAGGCTGTCCAATGGTGTATTTGTATGCCATCGCCGCGATGGTCGGCATTTTTGCGATCAGGCGGTGAGACGCGATTTCGCGCTGGCGCGGATCGTTGATGTCAGTGGAGTCGTGATAAAACGCGGACATCGCGCCGACAACTCCGGTCATGATTGCCATTGGGTGCGCGTCACGGCGGAAACCACGGAAGAAGTTCACCATTTGCTCGTGCAGCATGGTGTGATGCGTGATTGTGTGCTCGAATTCTTCCAGTTCCGCAGCAGTCGGCAGGGCACCATAGAGCAGCAGATAGCAGACCTCGAGGTAGTGAGATTTGCTGGCCAAATCGCCGATTGTGTATCCGCGGTGGGTCAGGATACCTGCCTCGCCGTCGATATATGTGATCGTGGACTCACAAGATGCGGTTGAGGTGAAGCCCGGGTCATAAGTGAAAACGCCGGCCTGGCCGTACAGTTTGCGAATATCCAACACGTCCGGACCCGCTGTCGGGGAATAGATCGGCAGATCGTAAGTCGCGCCCTCAATAGAGAGTGTGGCCTTTTTCTGAGTCTCAGACATTGCTGTTTTCCTTCTTTTCTTGCCGTCCACCGGAGTGGTCAAGGCGCTGTCCCTGCCTGTGCCGGGGAGCAAATGCGTGGCCCCTCAGCCCTGGCGTTTTGTTGTCTGGCATGCGTGTCGTGCCGCACATTTGCGCGCACTGGCCCGCCGAAATCATCCCGTGTGAGCATTACATCCCGCCAGCACCCAAGATCCCCAACCGCACGGGTTGCGATTCTAAAATTAGGCTGGCCGAGCGGGGCAAAAACAGACCCGATCTTCCGTGTGAAGCTCCTCGCGCGGAGAGCTATCACTTTGCAACTGCGGCGTCAATTCTTTCAGTATACAAATGAATACCAAATGACATAGACAACATTCTCTGTGCAAGTCTCGTCGTCTGCATTGATTTAGAAATTATTAATTAAAAACAAGTGTTTATGTTGTGACGTTAAATGCGAATTTCACGTGTGCTTGTTCCCTCCGTAGAAATACGGTGCCAAGTTGACGCGACGACGCCTGCCGCAAAATTTGAACAAGTTGAATGGTTTTTTGCAGCAGTGCAGAAAAATTATTGCGGGTGGCACGGCAGACATCATTCGGCTTCGCGAAAAGGCGCTCGTTGGCTGCAGGAAAAGACCTAGGACGAGAGGTAGCACGACGCCCCTTGCTTTCGCCAAATAGGATCTGCACCGCCAAATAAGAAATTTACCCTTTGATAACCATGAAACCTTAGCTTCGCCTTATTAGCCCAATTTTTTGGGGGTTTTTGTGCGTTTGGTCCGAGATTTCAGGATCGCTCTGTTGGAACAGCAGGGTCATCTGTTCAATTGGGTACCCGTGTGTTTTGGCAGCGGTATCGGAGCATATTTCTCGTTGCGATCCGAGCCCACAGGGTTGGCCTTGGCAACGTCGGCCATCGGGGTGCTGCTTCTGCTTTTTTTCGCGCGAAGGAAAGACCTCGAATTTAAGGTGTTTCTCTGTTTGCTGGGTTTGGTTCTTGCCGGATTCGTCTGGGCGGGTGTACGAGCGCACATTGTGAGCGCTCCGGTGCTCGACTATCGATATTATGGAGCAGTTGAAGGGCGTGTTGCCGGACTGGACCGGTCCACGTCCGATGCTTTGCGCGTGACCTTGGTCGATGTGCGGTTGGAAAACATACCGCCATCAAAGACACCGCATAGAGTTCGGATTTCGTTACACAGCGCGGCGGAGGGTAGCCTTCTGCGGCCGGGACAGTTGATCGGAACTACGGCATATTTGTCGCCACCTTCGGGACCCGTGGAGCCGGGAGGTTTTGACTTTCAGAGACACGCCTGGTTTCAGAGACTCGGCGCGATTGGTTACACGCGCGTGCCCATTGTAGCATTGCATCCGGACCCCGTTGGTCAGCCGTTGTTCGTGCTGCGGATGAAACTGTCGAGGGCTATCCAAAGCCGAATGCCCGAAGACGTGTCAGGGTTTGCGGCGGCGGTGACAACAGGTGACCGGTCGGCCATTCCCGCTGAGGTACTCGAATCTCTGCGCATTTCGAACCTTGCGCATCTTCTTGCGATTTCCGGATTACACATGGGGTTATTGGCGGCATTCGTTTTTGGGTGCGTGCGGCTCGGCTTTGCGCTATGGCCAACCGTTGGGCTTCGTTGGAATGGCAAAAAGACAGCGGCTATTGTCGCGTTGATCGCCTCTGCAGTCTATCTGCTTTTGTCGGGCGGGAGCGTGTCGACCCAGCGGGCCTTCGTTATGACGTCGGTTATGTTGACTGCGGTTCTGCTGGATCGCCGCGCCTTGAGTTTGAGAGCTGTCGCATTGGCGGCGATAATTGTTCTTTTGTTGCGACCGGAGTCACTTTTGAGCCCGGGTTTCCAGATGTCGTTTGCCGCCACCACCGCGTTGGTCGCGGTTTTCGGTGCGCTTCGAGATAACGAGATAGGTCTCGGCCCACGATTGTTGCGGCCCGTGAGCGGCTTGGCTATATCGTCTCTCGTAGCGGGGCTGGCAACAGCGCCAATTGCAGCCTTACATTTCAACCATTTGGCGCACTATGGGTTGCCTGCCAACTTACTTTCTGTACCGGTCATGGGGACCATCGTTGTTCCCTCTGCCGTTTTTGCCGCCGTGTTGAGCCCCTTTGGCCTTGAAGAGGCACCGCATTGGGTGATGGCAAAAGGGCTGGCTTGGATACAAGGTGTTGCTGCTTACTTTAGTTCGCTGGGCGGCGCGCGCAGTTATGTCGTCGCACCGTCAGGCGTGGTCCTCCCGTTGGTGTCACTCGGAGCCCTTTGGGTGATCCTTTGGCGGCATTCGGCACGATGGGGCGGTGCCGTTGTGTTTGCTGTGGCGCTTGTTATCTGGGCGAGAACTGATCGGCCAGACATTCTCATTTCGGAAAACGGCGGTCTGGTTGGGATAATGACCATCGATGGGCGCGCACTGTCCAAGGCAAAAGGACAAGGGTTCACAGCGCGGGTTTGGCTTGAGAATGACGGGTTGTTTCCAGACCAGGGTTTCGCGGCAAGTCTTTGGAGTGAAGGCAAAAATACAGCTATGAACGCGTCGGTTGGCGGAGGCATATCCATATTTCATTTGGCGGGAAAACGCGCCATTTCGTCTTTTGACGACTGCAATCCCGGCGATATTCTCGTTTTGGCTCACAGCATCGATAGGCAGTATGACTGCACTGTCTTTGATTCAACCAGTTTGGCAGAAAGCGGGGCGGTTTCCATCACTCTGGGAAAATTGGAGCCCGAAGTCAGGACTGCGCGGAAGATGTCTGGGCAGCGCCTTTGGCACAAGGCGCCGCCGGAAAGCGTTCAATAAGTTCTGATCAAGCCGACGAGCTTGCCTTGTACCTTGACCTTGTCTTCCGGAAAGACGCGAGTCTCATAGGCCGGGTTTGCCGCCTCAAGCGCGATGGAGGTTCCATTATGGTGGAACTTTTTCAACGTGGCCTCCTGATCCTCAACCAAGGCAACGACGATGTCGCCGTTGTCCGCTGTGGACGTCTCGGAGATGATCACAACGTCCCCGTCGTTGATACCGGCCTCGATCATCGAGTCGCCCTTTACTTGAAGCGCGTAGTGGCTTGAACCGCCGGAGAGCATCTGGCCGGGAACTGCCACGTGATGATCGACATGGCTGATTGCCTCGATTGGGACGCCCGCGGCGATTTTTCCCATTACAGGGAGTTCTCGGGCGTGGAGGTCGACACGGTTCGTTCCGAGGTTGGCCGGTTGAGCAGGCGAGGGGTGGGGGCCGTCAATGACCTTTGGTTCGAAACCGGCCGCGGTGGGGGCGCCACCCATGCTTTCAGGCAGTTTAACAATCTCGATTGCACGAGCGCGGTGCGCCAGTCGCCTGATGAAACCGCGTTCTTCGAGCGCGGTGATGAGCCGGTGGATGCCCGATTTGGATCGCAAATCCAACGCGTCTTTCATTTCATCAAAGCTTGGGGGAACGCCGTCCCGCTGAAGACGAACATGAATAAATTCCAGCAGGTCGAGCTGCTTTTTGGTTAACATGGGTCTGCTCCCCCTTGTGTCCATTTTCCGTTCTGAGACTGTGACCGGTTGCCCGAGTCTCCTGTGGATAATTACTTATGTTCTATTCATGTTCTTGTTTTGTGTCAAAACTTTTTGTGAACATAGGGGAAACATACGGCGCACTTTGAAATTGTGAACCCGCTTAAATGATTGAAAAAACGCGTTAACTCTAGATTGGAATATACCGGACTGCTGTGCCTTTTGGCATTGCCTCGGAATTGGGCGGCGCAACCAGAAGCGCATTCGCAGAGCTCAACACAGTCAGCAAACTGCTGTCCTGATTGGCAAAAACACTGATTTTTTCATTGTCGACGCGGGCCCGCATGTAATGCTGGCGCGGCCCGTTCGGCGCCAGATCATGCGCCAGTTCTGCGGTTTGCTGTTCTGGCAAGGCGTCTTTCAAACCAAGCATTGTACGAACAACAGGATTGACGAAGACCTGCCCGCAGACCATCGCTGAAACGGGATTTCCAGGCAGGCCGATCATCATAGCACCGTTGGCGAGTTTTCCGGCCATCAAGGGTTTGCCCGGGCGCATCGCTATTTTGTAGAAACTGCGTTGCATTCCGAGATCTTGTGCTACGTCTCCGACCAGATCGTGGTCTCCAACGGAGGCACCACCGATGGTGATAACCAGATCCGCATCGTCGACCAGCGAAAATGCTGTCTTGAGTGAACTCTTTGAATCGCGTGCAATGGGCAGCAGGCGCGCTTCACAGCCCGCGTCGCGCAACATCGCTTGAAGACCGAATGAGTTCGAAGCAATGATCTGATCGGGCCCGGGCGCTTCTCCCGGCATAACCAGCTCGTCACCCGTCGCCATGATCGCAACTTTGGGTTTGCGGGTTACAGTGACCTCTGCGACGTTCATAGCGGCAAGAAGTGCGATGTCGTTCGGTCTCAAAATTTTCGGTGATTCAATGGTTTGCCCGACTTTGAAGTCGCCACCCGAGGGGCGGATATTCGTGCCGCGGCCAAGTCGATCCGACACGGTGATTATTTGGTCTGTCCGGTCAACGTCTTCCTGTATGACTACATGTCCGGCGCCATTTGGAACCGGCGCGCCTGTAAAGATTCTTACGGCTTCGCCGGCCGAGACCGAGCCATCGAACGCATGTCCTGCTGCTGCCTCGCCGATCACGGTGTATGACGCGCCCGGTACAACACCTTCCGGAGCGACGGCATAGCCATCCATGGCAGATGCCGAGAACGGCGGTTGGTCACGCGTCGCGGCAACGGGGTTTGCAAGAACGCGTCCATTGGCTTCTGACAAGCCAATGGTTTCCGTTGCCAGCGGTTTGGCAAGAGCGAACAAGTGGGCGAGCGCGTCTTCGACAGAAATCATTTTGCTTCGAACCGGCCCGACTTTCCGCCATCTTTCAAGATCACGCGAATGCCGCCGATCTCCATTTCTTTGTCGACGGCTTTACTCATGTCATACACGGTCAGCGCGGCCACATTAACGGCGGTCAGGGCTTCCATCTCCACCCCTGTTTGTCCTGTCGTTTTGACGGTTGCTTCAATGCGCACGCCAGGCAGGTCTGCATCCGGTGTAAGTTCCACAGACACTTTGGTGATCGGTAGAGGATGGCAGAGCGGAATCAGGTCCGAGCATTTTTTTGCACCCATGATCCCCGCAAGCCGAGCCACTCCCAGAACGTCGCCTTTCTTGGCGCGGCCTTCTGCAATTATTTCATAGGTTTGCTGCGCCATCTTCACCCATCCCTCAGCAGTCGCGATGCGGCTGGTGACTGCCTTTTCGGACACGTCAACCATGTGCGCGTCACCCTTGCCGTCGAAGTGAGTCAGGCCGCTCATTACATCGCACCTGCGGTTAGCGGATTCGCCAAGATCTGACGCGTTGCGGCTGTCACATCTTCTTGTCGCATCAGGCTTTCGCCAATGAGGAAAGTGCGCGCACCGTAGCGTGCCATGTCCGCCAGCTCTTCGGACGTGTTCAACCCGCTTTCGCACACGATCAATCGGTCTGCCGGAACCTGTTTCGACAAAACGCGTGTGGTGTCGAGTGTGGTTTCAAACGTTTTTAGGTTGCGATTGTTGATGCCCATCAGAGGCGAATTCAACAGGCTGGCGCGCTCGAGTTCTGCTGCGTCGTGAACTTCCAGCAGAACATCCATCTGCCAGCTGAAAGCGGCGTCTTCGAGTTCTTGGGCCTGAGCATCGCTGACGCTGGCCATAATGATGAGAATACAGTCGGCGCCCAAGGCCCGCGCCTCTGCCACCTGATATGTGTCATACATAAAGTCCTTGCGCAAAGCTGGCAGGCTCGTGGCTTCACGCGCTTGCGTCAGGAAAGACTTGTCACCTTGAAAGCTTGGGGTGTCGGTGAGTACCGAAAGACAGGTTGCACCACCGGCCTCGTAGGCTTGAGCAAGCGCCGGCGGGTTGAAGTCTTCGCGGATCAAGCCTTTGGACGGGCTGGCTTTCTTGACCTCAGCAATCAGGCCGTAACCGGCGCGGGACGCTTTCTTCAGTGCGTCGGCGAAGCCTCGGGTCGGGCTTGCCTCGCGGGCTTCGGCTTCTACTGCCTCGAGAGGTTTGGCCGCCTTGTCTGCTGCAACTTCTTCTAGCTTGTAGGCCTTAATCTTATCCAGAACGGTTTCGGTCATGCGTCTGTCCAGTTGATTGGCGGTTCGCCGCGTTCGGCAAGCCACGTATTAATGCGCGAAAACGGTTTTGACCCGAAGAAACCGCGCCGCGCCGACAGGGGCGAAGGGTGAGCGGTTTCAATCATCAGATGCCCGTTTTCAGGGTTTGTGCCATCTTTAGGCGATGAAATGTAAGGCGCAAGGCTTTGTGCCTGTTTTCCCCATAGGACAAAGGCACAGGGTTTGTCGGACACAGCAGAAAGGACTTGATGGGAAAGTTTCTGCCAACCGAGGTTTTTGTGTCCATTTGCCTCGCCTGACGGCACCGTGAGTACGGTATTGAGGAGCAAAACACCCTGATCGGCCCAGAATCGGAGGTCACCGGTCAAGGGGGCAGACCCTAGATCGTCGATCATTTCCTTGAAGATATTGTTGAGCGAACGTGGCAGCGGTTTAACGTGTGGTTCAACGGAAAATGACAGACCGTGCGCGTGACCAGGTGTCGGGTAAGGGTCTTGACCAAGGATGACAACGCGAACGTTGGCGCGAGGTGTGCGTTTCAGCGCGGCGAAAACGTCGGACCCAGAGGGCAGTATGTCTCGCTCGTCTTTTTCGACGGCCACAGCTATTGCAGGTAGGTCGTCCGAAAAGAACGGGAGGCGCGCCCAATCACCCAGGTTGGCATTTGAGAGGCTCATGCGGCCGATGTGACTGCAGCGAGACTTTCCACTTTGGACTTTGCAGCACCGGAATCGATGCTCTCTTTGGCTTTCTCAACGCCCTCACGAAGATCGTTTGCTGCATCCGCAACAACAAGCGCTGCTGCCGAATTAAGCAAAACTGCATCGCGGTATGCATTCTTCTCGCCGTCCAAAAGTGCGCGGAAGGCATTTGCGTTGTCTTCGGGTGAGCCGCCGACGATGGCTTCGAAGGGATGGACAGGCAGCCCAGCGTCTTCCGGATGAAGCTCCACGTCTTTGACACTGCCGTCGGTCTCTAGGGCCGACACCCAGCTTACACCAGTGATCGTCAATTCATCGGTTCCGTCTGATCCGTGCACGAGCCATGCTCTTTCGGAGCCCAGCTTGCCAAGAGTTTCCGCCATGGGGCGGATCAAGTCGCGGGTGAAGGCGCCGGTCAGTTGTCTTTTAACGCCGGCCGGGTTGGTAAGCGGGCCGAGAATATTGAAAATCGTGCGCGTCCCGAGTTCGGCGCGGGTTGGCATCACGTGTGCAATGGCCGGATGGTGCATCGGGGCCATCATAAAGGCGATGCCGCAACTTTTCAGCGCTTTTTCAACCACTTCCGGTCCGACCATAACATTGATGCCCATTTGTGTTTGAACATCTGCCGTCCCTGATTTGGAGCTGAGATTTCGGTTGCCGTGTTTGGCCACGGGCACTCCTGCGCCGGCGGTTACGAAAGCGGTTGCGGTGGATATGTTCAGCGTATGCTTCCCGTCACCGCCTGTGCCGACAATGTCGATTGCGCCTTCGGGTGCTTTGACCGCGTTGCACTTGGCGCGCATCACGGCGGCGGCAGCTGCGTATTCATCCACGGTTTCGCCCCGTGTGCGCAGCGCCATCAAAAGACCGCCGATCTGACTTGGAGTGGCTTCGCCTTCAAACAGAATCGCAAAGGCTGCTTCTGCTTCGCCGCGGGTCAACGGCCGTTCCGCAGCAGCACCGATAAGGGGTTTAATTGCGTCGCTCATGCTGCAGCACCTTCTTTCTGAGGCATCATGTCGAGGAAATTCTGCAGCATTTTGTGCCCATGTTCCGATGCAATGGACTCGGGATGAAATTGCACACCCTGCATTGGCAGGTCACGGTGTTGGAACCCCATGATGGTGCCGTTGTCGAGTTCCGCCGTGATTTCCAAACATTCTGGCAGCGTGTCGCGGTCCACCACAAGGGAATGATAGCGGGTCGCTTCAAACGGCGTTGGCAGGCCTGCAAAAAGCCCTTTGCCAGTGTGGTGCATTGTCCCCATTTTGCCATGTACGATTTCATCACAGCGCACGACATTTCCGCCAAAAGCCTGTCCAATGGTCTGGTGGCCCAGACAGACGCCCATGAGAGGTGTCCGTGTTTCCGCGGCTGCCTCGGTCAGAGCGAGACAGATGCCGGCCTGATCGGGGTCACAGGGACCGGGCGACAGGAGAATGCCTGCAGGATTCATTCCCATCGCGTCCTGAACAGTCAAAGCGTCATTGCGCCAAACCTGCACGTCAGCACCGAGTTCGCCCAGATAGTGGACGAGATTGTAGGTAAAGCTGTCGTAATTATCGATCAGGAGCAACATTTTGCATCTTCCGTTACTGTTTTGCGAAACAGGGTGGAGGCCGAGGCCTTGGTCGCGGTATACATGTTCAGGCTTGGGCCAGAGGGTCAAGGGGTGCGCAGGCACGAAAACCCCTGAGAGACACAAAGAGCACGAGTCGGACGAAGAACGAGAAAAAGGGCAGCGGGCATGGTGCGCGGAATATTGTCAGGGATCATCTGGGGTGTGGTTGTTGTGGGCGGCGTATTGTCGGTGGCCTCCTTGCTGGCACCTCTGCCAGCGACTGTGAGCCCTCAGACAGAGGCGGCGGCTGGAACAGAAGGCGACACGGATGCTGTGGCGGAAGGAACGCCGTTGCAAAACGAGGCGGACGCGCAGGTCGAGGCGAGAGACAGCGACGATGTCGTGACTTCGACAGAGGAGGCGGCACCGGTTCTAAGCGATACCTCCTCGGCTCCGAAGCCGGATGCGGTTACGGAAGAGGCTAACATCATCGCGCCGAAAGCACCCGAAGGCACCGGAGCGGTGACCGGTACGAGTGACAGCCCGGTCGTCGCGACTGCACCTTCTGCGCCGGAAGGTGGCGCTGCAGTGACTGAGGAGCTCTCAATTTCGACCAGTCCGCCGCAACCGCCCACGCCTAGTGCGACGACTGGCGGTGTGTTTGGGACCGATGACGGCGAAGACAGTGCCGGTTTGAGCGTATCAGAGCCTGCGCCGACACCGACGCCAGAGGACATTAGTCCTGAAGCCGAGGTGCCTGAAGAAGCTGGCGAGACAACGGACAATAGCCTTTTGAAACCCGCGGGATCTCTGCTGGATGGCGACAACAAAGGAAAGTCGGAGCGTCTTCCGAGTGTCGGAGCGGGCGCAGAAACGGCGGAGGTTGAGGTCGCAAAGCCATTTGTTGCCAATGCTCAGCCGTTTGAAAACGTTGATGGTAAGCCGATAATGTCCATCGTTTTGATCGATGAAGGCGCTGGAGTGAACCTTGATGCTTTGGCGGGCTTTCCCTATCCGCTAAGCGTGGCTGTTTCGACGCTTGATCCAGATGTGAAATCCAAGGCAGCGCAGTATCGGGCACAGGGCATGGAAGTGCTTGCTATGGTAGACATGCCGGCGGCCGCAGGGGCGTCAGATGTTGAGGTTGCAATGCAGGCACATTTGTCTGTGTCAGATGATTTCGTCGCGATAATGGAAGGCTTGGGAGACGGTCTTCAGGGAGCCAAGGTTGTGAGCGATCAGGTGGCGGATGTTGCTCTGAACGAAGGCTACGGGCTTGTTTTGTTCGGGCAGGGTCTGAACACCGCACAGAAACTTGCGGCAAAAGACGGCGTGCCTTCCGCAAGCGTGTTCCGGGACTTTGATGGTAAGGGTCAAAGCGCGGTTGTGATCCGCCGTTTCCTGGATCAGGCGGCGTTCAAAGCTCCGCAGGAAAACGGGGTTGTTATGGTTGGTCGTCTGCGCGACGAGACCATTTCCGCACTGGTGCTCTGGGGGCTGCAGGATCGCGCCGGCACGGTTGCTCTAGCACCGGTTTCCGCGGCATTGAACACGATCAACTGAGCCAAAACACCTTGCTGCAAAACGTCGGTATTGCGTCGGCAAAACGTCGGCCCGATGTGACCGGTGCCGACGTTGCGTAACCGGAAGGGTTTTTGCCCACAATTGGCCAGCCGCTGCTAGGCTCTTCCAAAAGGGAGAGGAAAGACGCGATGCCATTTGCCGATCTAAACGGAGCGCATATTCACTACACCGATACGGGCGGTCAGGGCGAGGCCGTCGTGATGAGCCATGGATTGCTGCATCACGGTGGTATGTTCGCTGCACAGGTTGCCCATCTTAAAGAACGATACCGCGTGATCACTTTCGATCATCGCGGGCAAGGTCAGAGTGGTGTCACAGAAAGCGGCTATGACATGGACACGTTGTGTGAGGATGCGGCCGCTCTGATCGAGCATCTTGGAGTCGGTCCTTGTCATTACGTCGGATTATCTATGGGCGGAATGGTCGGCATGCGGCTGGCGGCCCGACGACCCGAATTGCTGAAGACCATGACTCTGTTGAATACTTCGGCTGAGGCAGAACCGGCATCGAACCGCCCCAAATACAAACTGATGAACCTCTGTGCCCGCTGGCTTGGCCTTGGGTCGGTTGTTGGCGGCGCAATGCAGTCGATGTTTGGACAGACTTTTCTGAAAGATCCTGCACGCGCCGAGGAAAGGGCGTTTTGGCGCAAATCCATGAAGTCAGGCGACCGGATTGGTGTGACCCGCGCGGTGGCAGCTGTGTTCTCCCGCGAAGGGTGCGAAGCATTGCTTGGCCAGATTGACCTGCCAGTTGGTATTGGGGCGGGAGAAGAAGATGTTGCGACGGTGCCAGAGAAATCAGAACGGATTGCAGCTGCAATCAGGGGATCGCAGCTGAAGGTGTTCAAGGGAGCGGGACATTCCAGCACGATCGAGACACCCGATCAGGTGAATGCCCTGATCGATGCCACGATTGCCCGCGCAGCGGTTTAGGCCAGTGACTTTAGCAGAGCCTGTGAGGGATCGCCCGTTGGTTCCAAGCCGATGCTGCGTTGATAATCTGCAATCGCGGCGCGGGATTTTGGGCCAAGAACACCATCTGCTCCGCCGGTGTCGAAACCACGGGAGGTCAGGCGTGATTGAAGCGCAATCCGGTCATCCTTTGTCAGACCGTACTTGTCTGGCGGGAAAGGCGTGCGTAGGGGGCCTGCGCCGCCGATGCGGTCGGCGAGGTGACCGACACCAATCGCGTAGCTGTCGGAGTTGTTATAGCGCTTGATGGCGTTGAAATTGCCGGTCACAGCGAAGCGGGGCCCACCGGCTTGCGGCTGAATGACACGGGAGGCGCTTTCTCCGGCTTGCAGCTCGCGGCCCCATTTTGTGCCGCGGGTCCAGCCGTTGCGTTGCAGGTAAGCTGCCGTTGAAGCCAAAGCATCCGACGGGTCGTTGGACCAGATGTCACGTTTGCCGTCGCCAGTGAAATCGACGGCAAAGGCCTGATAGCTTGTTGGAATGAACTGCGTGTGTCCCATCGCGCCAGCCCAGCTTCCGGTCATGCGGTCTACGGTTATGTCGCCGTTTTGCAGGATCTTAAGGGCCGCGATGAGTTGTTTTTCATAAAACGCACCGCGTCGGCCATCAAAAGCCAAAGTAGACGTTGCGGAGATGACAGGAATGTCTCCCTTGCGTTCTCCGTAGTAGCTTTCCAGCCCCCAGATTGCGCAAATGATCTCTGCATCGACTCCATAGGTCTGTTCAAGGCTGTTGAGAGTGCTGCGGTGACGCGAAAAGGCGGCTCGACCCTTGGCAATGCGCTCGTCGCTGGCCGCGATGGAGAGATAGTCTTCGAGTGTTCGCGTGAATTCCGTCTGGTTGCGGTCTCGCGTTATAACGCCGGGCAAGTAGCCGGTGTCGCGAAAAGCGCTGTTGAGCGTCTGTTCGGTTATGCCCTGAGACAGGGCCCGCCCGCGAAAGCTCGCCACCCAAGCGGCATAGTCCCGGTTGAGTTGTGGCCTGAGATCAGGCGGCAGAGTCTTTGGACCAGCAATAGAAGCCGTATTGGTTGTTTGAAGCGTGCTTTGACAGGCTGCGAGGGTCAAGGCGGCGAGACCAAAGGTGACATTGCGACGGGTGATACTCATGAAAACTGCCCTTGTTTGCCAAGTTTGTTGAGCGTCAGTTTGGCAGAGAATTGGGCGCGGGGCGAGGGGTGAAAGCCCACAGAAACAGAAAAGAGGAGCCCGACGGCTCCCCTTTGTGGTGCATGATTTGGTACGATCACAGATCGATGCGGAAGCGCGCAAACCCGTCGGGGCCTTCGCCAGCCGGTGCAATCGAAACGCCTTCGACGCTGTCTGCGTAGTCAGCGGCCTTGGGGCCGGTGTCAAACAGAACAGAGGTGCCCGGCAAGGGAGCAAATGTCCAGTTGGCGTCTGCGCGAGGGCTGATTGTTCCTTTTTCCACGATGTAGCGCACGATGACGTCGCGGTTTGTGTCGGGGCCTTCAAAGACGATGGTGTCGCCCATAGCACCTGGGAACTTGCCACCGCCGCCCGCGCGATAGTTGTTGGTTGCGATGATGAATTCCGCATTCAAATCAAGCGGTTCACCGTCAAACATCAGGTTTACAATTCGGTTGGCATCGGCGTTTACCAAGTTGCCTTTCGGGTCGAATTTGGAGGGCTGCGACAGATCGATCTGATAAGTCACGCCATCCATGACGTCGAAGTTGTAGGACGGGAAGTCGGGGTTCAGCAGAACCTGATCGGCTTTGCCCGTCTCAACCTGGTTATAGATGCCGGCCGAGCGTTCGAGCCAGTCCTTGACCTCTTGTCCGGTCACGCGCACGGCGCGCACTGTGTTCGGATAGAGATAGAGGTCTGAAACGTTCTTGATCGCGACGTCGCCTTTGGCAACATCGGTATAGTACTCGGGGCCGCCGCGACCACCGGCCTTGAAGGGGGCGGCTGCGGAGAGGATCGGCAGACCTTCGTGCTCGGTGCCTTTCATCATTTGCTCGATATACCAGAGCTGCGCGATGGAGACGATTTGCACGGATGGGTCATCGGCGACCAGTGCGAAGTAGCTGTGCAGCGGTGCGTCGGTTTTACCGACGGCGCGGCGGACATAGGCGAGGGTTTCGTCGTGCTCTTTCTGGACAGATGCAAGCACGTCTTGCTGGCTTTCTACCAATGCGGTGATCGAGCGGTCTTCGTTGCGTTTGGAAATCGGTCGGGCTTCGGTGGCATGGCTGACGATCTTCCACTCGTTGCCGGACCGTTCCAGCATCAGGTCGATGAGGCCCATGTGAGAGCCCCAGAAACCGCCCATGGCCGCTGGCTTGCCCATGATGGTGCCGTTTGCCACGTCCACGCCTGCCATGCCGTCATAGGCTGAGGATGGGAACACGCGGTGGTGGTGACCGGTCAGGACGGCGTCGATGCCATCCACCGCTGCAAGTGGCACAGAGGCGTTTTCCATGCCGTCTGAATGATCCGCAGCGCCGATGCCGGAGTGGCTCAGGGCGATGATGATGTCGGCGCCTTCTTCTTTCATTTGCGGCACGAAAGCTTTGGCGGTTTCAACGATGTCGCGGGCTTGTACGTTGCCTTCGAGATGGCGGCGGTCCCAATTCATGACTTGCGGCGGGGTGAAACCGATCACGCCGACCTTAATCATGTGTTTCTCACCTGCGCCGTCGGTGATCTCACGCTCCAGAATGGAGTAGGGCTTGAACAGGGTTTTGTCTTCGCGCGGGGTGCCGCCTTGCTCCAGAGAGATGTTGGACAGCACGGTTTCAAATTCTGCGCCAGCCATGGATTTCATCAGGAAATCAATGCCGTAGTTGAATTCATGGTTGCCAATTGTCGCTGCGTCATAGCCGACGGCGTTCATGGCGGTGATGATCGGGTGGGCGTCGCCTTCTTTCATGCCGCGCTCATAGGCGATGTAGTCGCCCATCGGGTTGCCTTGCAGGAAGTCGCCGTTGTCGATCAACATCGAGTTGGTTGCTTCGTCGCGGATGTTTTTGATCAGCGAGGCAGTGCGGGCGAGGCCAACGGTGTCGCGTGGTTTGTCTGCGTAGTAGTCATAAGGGAAGACGTGCACGTGCAGATCTGTGGTCTCCATGATCCTCAGGTGAGCCTGATTTGTGGTCGCGTTTGCGGAGAACGGGTGCAGCGCGATGAAGCCTGCGGTGGACGCGAGGAAGTGGCGACGGGACAGGGTGAATTGGGACATGGTACCCTCAATTGAGTTGGAAACGATTGACCGCCCTCGGTGAGCCTCGGGCGGAATAGGTCTTGTGGTTAATAGGCCCAGTGTAACACGTGTTTGACTAAATGGAAAAATTTGGATGACGGAGGAAAGGTCGTCAGGTTGTCATGAAACAGGGATTAGCTGCCACCATCAGGTATTTGGAGCAGCGAACAATGAAACACTTGCAGAAACCGATGACGGATGACGACTTAATTCGGCAGTTTTTGGAAAATGGCGGCAAGGTCACCAAGGGTGAGACCAAACCGATGCCTCATGATCTGGGGATCAGCAAAGGCAGCTGGGGCAACAAGCTGACCAAAGAAGAGAAGGCCGCGAAAGAGGCGGATTTGGGGAAGGTGGAGCGCTAGACGCGCTCAGACCTTTTGTCAGCTATTTCCGTTGCCAGTAAACCGGGCAGCGTCAGCGGCGGCCCGGCGAATGGCGTTGGATTTGTGGACCGTCTCCATGTACTCGGCCTCGGGATCGCTGTCATAAACAACGCCGCCGCCAGCCTGAATGTAGAGTTTCTGGTCTTTCACAATTGCGGTTCTCAGGGCGATACAGATATCCATGTCGCCGCCGGAGGAGAAATATCCGACGCCACCGCCATAGATGCCGCGTTTTTCAGGTTCCAGTTCGTCAATGATTTCCATGGCACGTACTTTAGGCGCGCCGGACACTGTGCCTGCGGGCATGCCTGCAAAGAAGGCGTCCAGGGCGTCTTTGTCTTCGGCCAGTTCGCCGACGACATTGGAGACGATGTGCATGACATGGCTGTAGCGCTCGATGATGAACTTCTCGGTCGGACGTACAGTGCCGATTTTTGCGACACGGCCGGTATCGTTGCGGCCCAGATCGAGCAGCATGAGGTGTTCCGCAAGCTCTTTCTTGTCGGCCAGCAGGTCTTCTTCGAGCGCCTTGTCTTCTTCGGGCGTCGCGCCACGGGGACGGGTACCGGCGATCGGACGAATGGTCACTTCGCTGCCAAATACGCGCACCAGAATTTCCGGGCTCGCACCGACGACCTGAAAACCACCGAAATTAAAGTAGAACATAAAGGGCGACGGGTTGGTGCGGCGTAGAGACCGATAAAGCGCGAATGGTGGCTGACGAAATTCTTGCGTCCAGCGTTGTGCCGGGACCACCTGAAAGATGTCGCCTGCGCGAATGTAGTCTTTGGCCTTCTCGACCGCGGCCATATAGCCTTCTTTGGTGAAGTTGCTGACCGGTGGACTGTCTTCGTGCGCCTCACCCAAATCACGAGCAGCTTGCGGCATGGCGCGTTCCAGATCGCGAACGGCATCCATTACGCGCTCTGCTGCTTGCGCGTAGGCCGCTTTGGCGGATTGACCGTCGCTTACCCACGCTGGCGACACCACCGTTACCTCGCCCTTTACGCCGTCCAGAACCGCAACGACGGAAGGACGCATCATGCAGGCATCTGGTAAGCCCAGCGGGTCCGGATTGACGTCAGGCAGGTGCTCGACGAGGCGGATCATGTCATACCCGAGATAGCCAAAAAGACCGGCAGAAGCCTGTGGCAAGTCTTCGGGCAGATCGATACGGCTTTCGGCAATCAGCTTGCGCAGATTGTCCAGCGGGTTGCCGTCCTGATCCTCGAAGGCATCTGCGTCAAAGCGAGCCGTCCGGTTGAGACGGCTTGTTTCTCCACGGCACTGCCAGATCAGGTCGGGTTTCATGCCGATGATAGAGTAGCGACCACGCACTTCTCCACCAGTAACGGACTCGAGCATGAAGGCGTCTTTGTGGGCTCCGGTGAGCTTGAGCATCAACGAAACGGGGGTGTCCAGATCGGCTGCGAGGCGGGCATAGACCACCTGGTTTTCCCCGGCATCGTAGGCTTGGGAAAAGTCGTCAAAGGAGGGGACGAGATCCATGGGATCAAGCCTTTCTTACTGGAACTGTGCGTGCACCGCGTTGAGCGCCTGCTGGTTGATTTGGGGCGGGTACATCACCTGAAGCGACTCGGCGTAGGACTGAAACAAGTCTTGAGAAATGCCGCCACCAAGCTGCTGATTGATCAGGTTGGTCAGACTGGTGATTTCCGGATCGGCGTGATCTGGCGGGGTGATCGCGTCCAGGCGGACAAGCAGCAGACCGCCATCTTCGGCCGCAATCTGGCGCAATTCACCGACTTCCATTTCAAAGACCTGAAGCATGAAGTCGGCAGAGGTGCCATCAACGAAATCAGCGCGATCCATATCGACTTCTTCATTTGCGTCAAAACCGAACGACGTAAAGTGTGTGCCAGATTTCAGCTGGGGTTCCAGTGAGGACACCAGTTTACCGAGCGCCTCGGCAGTGCGCTCTGCCTTCAGAGCCTCCAGTGCGGCGTCTTTGACGTCTTCGAAGGCGGCGGGTGCGCTTTCGGTCTCACCGTCGACGCGCAACGCGAAAATGCCGCCGTCTTCAAGTTCCTCGATGGCGGGGAAGTCGCTTTCGTCTGCTGCGGCCGCTGCGGCGCGGAAACCTTCGTAGCCTGCGATGTCTTCTTCGGAACCCGCGTGCCAGTCGATGGTCGCAAGTACCAAATCGGTTTCGTCGGCCACTTCTTCCAGTGTTGCGCCGCCTGCCAGCAGATCGTCTACGTTGTCAATTTGGGCTTCGATAACGCGGCGGGCACGGTCAAGGGCAAGATCTTCTCGCAGTACCGGCTTGGCGTCCTCAAAGCTTGTGGAGCGCGCCGGCAGAATAGCGTTCACGCGGAAAAGGGCAGGGCCGAGGTTGGTGTCGACCGGACCAGCAATGCCCCCGACGGGTGTGATGAAAACAGCTTCACCAGCGCTGCCCAGCTCTGACTTGGACACATCACCGAGATCAACGTCCGACAGGGCCAGTCCACGGGCCTCGACAAGGCTTTCAAACGTCGCCTGACCATTACGAACCTGTTCAAAGGCTGCTTCTGCCGCTGCGGTGTCGGCAAAGGCCAGACGTTCAACCAATCGACGTTCGGGCTGGTTGAATTCGGCGTTGCGAGCTTCATACAGTTCCTGAATGGCCGCTTCGTCAATCTCGACTGTGTCCAGCAGCATTGCAGGGTTCACCCATGCAAAAGTGATCTGGCGCGTCGCGGGCAGCATGTAGGCGTCGATGTTGGCGTCATAGTAGGCCTTGGCCTCTTCGTCGGTGGGGTCTGCCACCGCAACGGTAAGGTTGTCCGCAGTCAGTTTGGTCCAAGTGAAATCGCGGTCTTCGGCAATAAAGTCTAGCACCGTTTTGGCATAGCTTTCAGGGATGTTGACGCCTGAGACGATGGCGCCCTGAAGCAGCGAACGCGCGGTTTCTTCACGGACGCTGTCCTCGAACTCGGACTCGTTCATGCCCGCCTGATCGATGGCGAAAGCATAAGCTTCGCGGTCAAACTCGCCGTCCAACCCTTGAAAAGCAGGAATATTGAGCAGTTCAAGGCGTAGGTTTTCGTCGCCGATGGACAGACCCATACGTGCGGTTTCCGCGTCGAGCGAACGTGTGGTGACCAGACGGGCCAGCACATTGCGATCAACGCCGAACAATTGCGCCTGTTGAAAGGTCAGCGGTTGGCCAACCTGGGCCGAGTAAGCGTTCATTTCTTCTTGCAGGCCACGATAATAATCGTCGACCGAGATTTCCTTGCTGCCGACTTCGCCAACCGTACGAACGGTGCCCGAGAGGTTGGTTACACCGAAGCCGCCAAGCCCCAGAATGAGCATTGCCATAAGGATCCACACCAGGGTCTTGGACGTTTTGCCCTTTGCTTTTGCCTCGGCCATGTCAGTTCCTTGTATCTTGGTCGGTAAAAGGTCTTCGCGGATGTCTACGCGGTTGATCGGTAGGGGGCAAGCGGTGATGGGGCTTTAGGCCCGTTTGGGATAATCCGCTTGGGCAAGCCGTTCAAAAAGCACTGCGATTTCACCCCTGTCCACATTGGCGAAGGCGATCCGCAGTTGTCGTGCACCATTCGGATCGTCATCGGGCATGAACATCGAGCCTGGCAGGCAGAGCACGTGGTGATCCTGCACCAATGCCTTGGCCAGCGCATCAGACCGCATCTGGAAAGGATGTTCCATGTAGGCAAAGTAGGCTCCGGCGCCCATCAGCTTCCAGCCCTGCGCGGTCAACGTTTCCATGTTGTCTGCAATTGCAGCGCGTCGATCGAGGATTTCGGCGCGTTCTCCGGAAAGCCATTGGGAAAGATTTCGCATACCCCAT
Organism: Shimia isoporae; assembly: GCF_004346865.1. Taxonomy (NCBI): domain Bacteria; kingdom Pseudomonadati; phylum Pseudomonadota; class Alphaproteobacteria; order Rhodobacterales; family Roseobacteraceae; genus Shimia; species Shimia isoporae. The sequence goes on along the minus strand of NZ_SMGR01000001.1, from coordinate 1,690,235 downwards.
AGGGCTGCGTGTTGGCCCAGCTGGTTTGGGCAGATGGTGACGGTATCAAGAAACTTCTCTGCCTCCGCGAGGAACTTTTCGTCCGCTACCATGGCGCCGACCCGATGGCCGGTCAGGCGGTATGCCTTCGAGAAAGAGTAGAGTTGGATCAGGGTGTCGCCCCATTCCGGATCGCTGAAAAGATCGTGTGGCGCTTCGGTGCGAATGTCGAAGTCCCGATAGGTTTCATCGACGATCAGTTTGACGCCTTTGTCACGGGCCAGCTCAAAGAACGCACGCACAAGTTCAGCAGGATACTCCACGCCACCCGGGTTGTTTGGCGTAACCAGCACGATAGCGCGGGTGCGGTCGGTAATGAGGTCTGCGGCATCGCCCGGGTCAGGCAGCAGGCTTTCGCCAGTGGTAAGGGCGACAGTAGAGATGCCCTGCATATCCAACCACATTTTGTGGTTGAAATACCAAGGAGTTGGCAAAATGATCTCATCCCCTTCGCCCGCAATGGCAGACAGGGTTGCACAGAATGCCTGATTGCAGCCTGAGGTGATCGCGACTTGAGATGGGGCGATGCCGCCGCCGTAGGCCGCACTCCATTGTGTTGCGACTTCGGCGCGCAGCTCCGGAAGTCCGAGAACGGGGCCGTACAGGTGCGCCTCGGGAACATCCTGAGCAACGCGTGCGATTTCCGCACGCAGGGGCGCGGGCGGCGGATCAACCGGCGCAGCCTGACTGACGTTGATGAGAGGCTTTTCTTCCGTGAAGGTCGCGCTTTCCAACCAGCGGCGGGCTTCCATGACGGGCGGTGCAAAGGTGGCTTGCGTGCGGGACAAAGTCATGTGGTGGCGTCCTGTGCTGTTGGCATGGAGAAGGGTTGGGATGCTTGCGTCAGTGTGAAAACGCTCCGGACCGGCGGCATAGAAAGCGACCGTCGGTCTGTTGGGCGTTGAGCAGTTGAGCGGAACGCAGGCATTACCTTTTTGTCAGATCAGTCGGTGCCGCGATACGGTTCTACGTATTGCAGGGCCATATCCCACGGGAAAAAAATCCATGTGTCCTGGCTGACGCCAGTGATGAACGTGTCGACCATAGGTTCGCCCGCAGGTTTTGCATAAACGGTTGCAAAATGCGCTTTGGGGTACATCTGGCGCACCAGTTCGAGGGTTTTGCCGCTGTCCACCAGATCATCGACGATCAGGATGCCTTCGCCATCGCCCATAAGTTCGGCGTCCGGGCTTTTGAGAACCTGCGCTTCGCGCTGTTTGTCCTGTTTGCCGCCACCGGAGTAGTAGGATTTTACCGAAATCGTATCGACGGTCCGGATGTCGAGTTCCCGGGACACGATCATGGCAGGGGCCATGCCTCCACGGGTGATGGCCACAACGGCTTTCCAAGCGCCTTCATCCGGGCCTTTTCCATCCAGACGCCATGCAAGTGCGCGGCTGTCGCGGTGGATTTGATCCCAGCTGATATGGAAGCCTTTTTCGTGTGGCAGACGCTCGCTCATGTGGACTCACCCCTTTGTCGCAGATTTTGGCTGTTCTAGCAGACGGGGAGGGCCGCGCAAACTGTTTGCGCGCTCACCAAGCGGTGACGCGGTATTTGTCCCCGACTACCGAGACTTGAGGTGGGCGGCCGGATTGGGCAAAGGCGTGATAGGCGGGGCGAGTTGTTTTCGAAAGTCCTCCCATCGGTCACCAGATTGGGTAGGTGCTGGCGCAAGTAAAGCACAGCGATCCCCAAGGCGCTTGAGATGCAGTGCAAAAAGAAAAGACCCTGTAGGACTTTTCGCATCGAAAGCGGCGCTTATGTGGCTGCTATCTTGACGCCCAGAGCTGCCAGAAGGCCGCCAAAGACGCGGTCAATCAGGTGCTTCAGGCCGATGTAGATCTTGCGGGTGCGGTCCAGCGAAAACAGCCGCGCCACGGAGGTGTTCCAAAGGAATTCACCGAGGAAGATACAGGCAAGCAACAGGGAAAGTGCTAACGGGGTTGCGTCGGTAGGCACAGTGCCGACGAAGACCGCGCCGAAGAAAACGGCAGGCTTGGGGTTGGCAAGTTGCGTCCAGAGGCCGAGGCGGAAGGCGGCGAGGGCGCTGCGCGGGGCGGCCGTGGTTGCTGTGTCGTCCAGCGGTTCATCTGCAGCGCGCCACATCTTGATTGCCGTCCAGATCAGAAAGGCCGCGCCGCCTATTTTAAGAGTGGTCAGCAGGAAGGGAGCATATTCAAAAAGCAGTGCGAGGCCGAAAAGAGCGGCCGCGGCCCAGAACACGGCGCCTGCGCCAATGCCCACGGCGAGGGCGGCACCGGTGCGGAGGCCTTCGGAGAGGCCGATGCGGGCGGCCATCAAGACAGCGGGGCCGGGGGAAACGGCGGCCATCAGGCACAGAGATACCGCTGCGAAAAAAGCAGGGAGAGTCATAAAAAGTTCTTTCGGTTATTTCCGTCCGGTGACGAGGTCCACATCCGGACTATCGACGGCCTTCATGCCGACCACATGATAGCCTGCGTCGACGTGCAGATTTTCTCCTGTGGTGCCGCTGCCAAGGTCAGAGAGCAGGAAGAGGGCGGAATTGCCGACGTCTTCGATGCTGACATTCCGGCGCAATGGAGAGTTGAGTTCGTTCCACTTCAAAATATAGCGGAAGTCTCCAATGCCGGATGCGGCAAGTGTTTTGATGGGGCCCGCAGAAATTGCATTCACGCGGATGCCGTCTTTGCCCAGATCTTCGGCGAGGTATTTCACCGACGCTTCGAGCGCGGCTTTGGCGATCCCCATCACGTTGTAATGGGGCATGACCTGTTCGGCACCATAATAGGTGAGCGTGAGCGCCGAGCCGCCATCTTTCATGAGTTTTTCCGCGCGCTGCATTACGGCGGTGAAAGAATAAACCGAGATATCCATGGTCATCAGGAAATTGTCGCGGCTGGTGTCGATATAACGGCCGCGCAATTCATTTTTATCTGAAAATCCAATGGCATGAACGATGAAGTCAATCTTGCCCCACTTGGCTTCGATCTCTGCGAAAGCGGCGTCTATGGAGGCAGGGTCCGACACGTCGCAATCGATTAATGTGTCTACACCGAGTTGTTCGGCAAGCGGTGCAACGCGTTTCTTGAAAGCATCGCCCATGTAAGAAAATGCCAGTTCCGCTCCGGCATTGGCGCAGGCTTGCGCGATGCCCCAGGCGATGGACTTGTCGTTGGCCAGCCCCATGATGAGGCCACGTTTGCCCGCCATCAGTTGATTTGACATCGGATGCTCCCCGTCCCAATTCGGTATTGAAGTCCTTTAGGCGATTGATCCAAATGCATCAAGAGTTTGGCAAATCATGCCAGTGAGTCTGCAAGCGAGAACGGAGAGCGACATGAGCGACAGAACCGGGATTTTTGCGGGAGACGATCCCTTTGCGATTGCGCGCAACTGGCTGGCTGAGGCGGAAAAAAGTGAGCCGAATGATCCGAATGCGATCGCGCTGTCGACGGTCGACGCGGACGGGTTGCCCAACGCGCGCATGGTGCTTCTCAAAGACATCGAGGACGATGCGTTTGTTTTCTACACGAACTACGGCAGCGCGAAGGCGGCTGAAATCGACAGTGCCGGAAAAGCGGCTTTTGTCATGCACTGGAAGTCGCTGCGCCGTCAAATCCGCGTCCGTGGGATCGTGACCAAGGAAGACGGGCCGTCCGCGGATGCATATTTTGAGTCGCGCTCCCTGAAGAGTCGGCTTGGGGCATGGGCGTCTCAGCAATCGCAGCCGCTCGGATCGCGCGCAGAATTGATGGCTAAGGTGGCGAAAATAACAGCTTCGCATGGCCCGATGCCAAAGCGTCCGCCATTTTGGGGCGGCTATCGTATTTCCCCAACGGAAATTGAGTTTTGGGCAGACGGGGCGTTTAGGCTTCACGACCGTTTCCGTTGGGTAAAGGAAGCCCCTGAAAAGGCTTGGGAAATTACGCGACTCAATCCGTAGGAAATAAAGTTGCGAAAAAGCAAGCGGATGAAAAACATACCATTTTAGCGCTTGCTGATTTTTACCGGATGGATCACTCTGCCCGTCATCATGGGGATGATACGGACTAAGGTTAAAGCTTTGACTACTGTGGAGAATGACATCTCGCGCATCTCAGGCGAGGTGAAATGGTTTGATCCGGTTAAGGGATTCGGGTTCATCGTGTCGGACGAAGGGGGTGCCGACATTCTGTTGCACGCCAACGTGCTGCGCAATTTCGGACAGAGTTCGGTAGCCGATGCCTCGCGCATCGATGTGGCGGTACAAGTGACCGCCCGCGGTGCTCAGGCTGTGGAAGTGTTCCAAATCGATCCGCCGGAAACCGGAATGGCTGTGCCGCTTTCGGATTTCGAGGGACTCGATATTGACGAGATCCGGGCAGCGCCGCTTGAACCGGCGCGTGTAAAATGGTTCGACAAAGGCAAAGGGTTTGGCTTTGCCAACGTTTTCGGCCAACCTGAGGACATCTTTTTGCATATTGAAGTGCTGCGCCGTTCCGGCCTCGCTGATTTGCAACCTGGCGAAGCGCTGGCGTTGCGAGTGATCGACGGAAAACGCGGCCGGATGGCGACAGAGGTTCTGGCATGGGAAAACGCGGTTTCGGCCGAACTTTGAACAAGCACAAACTGGCCCTTGGTGGGGTTATGGTGGTCGCGTCGCTTGGCGCGGCCTCTGTTTCTATGGCGGCCTGTTCCCCCGGGTCGCTAGAAATACGCGGTGATTGGGGGCAGGCGCGGTTCTCCGTTGAGGTAGCCGATACCGACGCGGAACGGGCACAGGGCTTGATGCATCGGGAAAGCATGCCGATGAGTGCCGGTATGCTGTTCATCTATGAATATCCTCAAAGGGCATCTTTCTGGATGCGCAATACGCTGATTCCTCTGGATCTGCTGTTCGCGGATTCGGCAGGGGTGATTCAACATGTGCATCACGAAGCAATCCCACTCGACGAAACACCGATTCCCGGGGGGGATGCGGTGCTGTATGTCCTAGAAATCAATGGCGGCTTGGCCAAAGCGATGGGAATTTCGGTCGGTAGCGAGCTTCGGCATGCAGACATGGTGCAGGAAAATGCATCTTGGCGCTGTGAATGACTTCTTAGGGGTTTTCATTCCCGAAATAGCAGGCTAAACGGTGCCTCGGTCCGGGGCGTAGCGCAGTCTGGTAGCGCACCTGTTTTGGGTACAGGGGGTCGCAAGTTCGAATCTTGCCGTCCCGACCATGTTTCACTTCATCGAGATGAAAAGGCGCGATGCTGCGCCTTGATGTGATTTGCCAGACACATCGTGACGTATCGACCTGCGTATATTGATTGATCGATTGTGGACGCCGTTGAGATCTTCCCGTGGCCTCGAACCTTGTGGCAAATCGGTTTACGGGTTTGCGCGGCGCACTGGGAAGCTTGCTTGCCGACCCGGATAAGGGAATCGCTCAGGATAGAGCGTCAAACGCCAACAATCCTTTGGCCAACGTCACTGCGTTCAATCTGCAAAACGACGGCTTTGACGGTTTCACCGGTGCATCGAACGAGACAGGCAATCAGTTTGTCCTGAGGTACGCTCAGCCAATCAGCTTTGGCGGGAGCCAATGGCTCTTGCGGGCGTCGCTGCCTCACAGCGGCTTGCCGGACGGTACTGGCGGTGGCGCTCCGGCAGTGGAATCGGTGATCTAGATGTCTTTGCCGCCTACCAGTTTGATATGCCTGACAGGGTGGCCTTTGGTATCGGCCCTCAGATCGTCGCACCGACGGCATCTGATTCTCCTTTCGAAGCCGACCAGTGCTAAGTCGGACTGGCCAATGTGTTTGTCGAACCGCAATGGTCGGTTGCAAAATGCGGGCCGCGGTAAGCGGAATTCCACAGTTTTCCCGCCATCAAACTTAGTTTTCCGATCGCTAGATATAGTGCTGGTCGTATGCGATGTGCAGAGGCATGACGCATCGAAAGCCGACAATTCCACGGGTTTCTCCTATGAGAACGCCCGCCCGTGGCGCGGTCAATTTCACTTTGCCTTGGGGTATGCGCCCGATTTTTGAGCAATGGCAAGAAGTCGCCGGATTGGTGTCATCGATTCGGAGAAGTTCACAGGTTTGCGGCAAAGTTGTGTAAAATTTGCGCATATGTGGTGTGACAGTTTTGCTGCGCTCTAGATATTGTGTTTTTGAGCAAATGATCAGAAATCGCGAGATTTTCGCTGTTTTTCAGCAGTTTCTTGGGCGACCTGAAAGCGTTCGGTTTTTCTGCATCGCAGAACAACTTTGGAGGAATCGGGGGCAAAGAGTTAACCCCCTAAAACAGATCAATCGGTCAACAGGAAAAATCCGGTTTCAGCGCAAATTTATCCGTTGACCAGATATGGTGATATACGTCACTTTGTGTGGGCGGTTGCTAAACGCTACAACATATAGTGGCGAACGAACCGGTCAGGGACATAAACCACCACAAGATCCGATTATTTTCGGACTTTGATAACGGCTGCATTTGTGCGTGTTGCCGATCGGAGAAGTCTTTGCCCGAGTCTAGCGATCATGCGTTTGCGGGGGCATTTTTTCCGTTGGCGTGCCGCTCAAATTGGAACAGCTGGAACATGAGGCAGCGATGAAAATCGAAAGAAAGTTCACCAAGGCAGGACAAGACGCATACGCGGAGCTGGATTTTGTGACCACCGAGTCGGAAATCCGAAACCCTGACGGGTCGATTGTTTTCCGGTTGGATAACGTGGAAGTTCCGCAAAGCTGGAGCCAGGTAGCCAGCGACGTGATTGCTCAGAAGTATTTCCGCAAAGCAGGCGTTCCAGCCAAGCTGAAGCGTGTGAAAGAGAAGGGTGTCCCCGAATTTCTTTGGCGCTCGGTACCGGCAAACGACGATGTCGAGATCGGTGGCGAAAACAGCGCGAAGCAAGTGTTCGACCGCCTGGCAGGCGCATGGACCTATTGGGGTTGGAAGGGCGGCTATTTCAGCACAGAAGAAGACGCACGCGCCTATTTTGACGAAATGCGCTACATGCTGGCGACACAGCGCGCCGCGCCGAACTCTCCGCAGTGGTTCAACACCGGCCTGCATTGGGCGTATGGCATCGATGGGCCAGGCCAGGGTCACTACTATGTCGACTATAAGACCGGCAAGCTGACCAAATCCAAGTCCGCGTATGAGCATCCGCAACCGCATGCTTGTTTCATCCAATCCGTTGCGGACGATCTGGTCGGAGAGGGCGGCATTATGGACCTTTGGGTGCGCGAAGCGCGCCTGTTCAAATACGGCTCCGGCACCGGCACCAATTTCTCCGGCCTCCGGGCGGATGGTGAGTCGCTGTCTGGCGGCGGCAAATCTTCTGGCCTGATGGGTTTCCTCAAAATCGGTGACCGCGCGGCTGGCGCAATCAAGTCCGGTGGCACCACTCGCCGTGCGGCCAAGATGGTGATTGTTGATGCGGACCACCCGGATGTAGAGGAATACATCAACTGGAAGGTCAAAGAGGAACAGAAAGTCGCGTCTATCGTGGCCGGTTCCAAGATGCACGAAGAGAAGTTGAACGGCATCTTCGCCGCAATCAATGCCTGGGACGGAGCGGAAGCAGACGCCTATGACCCGAAATCGAACCACGGTTTGAAGGCGGCTGTTCGCGAAGCCAAAAAGGTTGCAATTCCAGAGACTTATGTCAAACGCGTGCTGGACTATGCGAAGCAAGGCTATGCCAGCATTGAATTCCCGACCTACGATACCGACTGGGATTCGGAAGCCTATGCATCTGTGTCCGGCCAGAATTCCAATAACTCGATCCGTGTCACCGATGCCTTCTTGAAGGCTGTGGAAAACGATGACGACTGGGAGTTGATCCGTCGCACCGATGGTACGGTCGCCAAGACCATCAAAGCCCGTAAATTGTGGGAAGACGTTGGTCACGCGGCATGGGCTTGTGCCGATCCCGGCATCCAGTATCACGATACAGTCAATGCATGGCACACGTGCCCCGAAGACGGTGAAATCCGCGGGTCAAACCCGTGTTCGGAATACATGTTCCTTGATGATACGGCCTGTAACCTTGCGTCAATGAACTTGCTGACGTTCCTCAAGGACGGCGTGTTTCAGGCAGAGGATTATGTCCACGCGACACGTCTTTGGACCGTCACGCTGGAAATCTCGGTGACCATGGCGCAGTTCCCGTCCAAGGAAATTGCACAGCTGTCCTATGACTTCCGCACTCTGGGTCTGGGGTATGCCAACATTGGCGGTCTGCTGATGAACATGGGCTTCGGGTACGATTCTGACGAAGGACGCGCTTTGGCCGGTTCGCTGACGGCGATTATGACCGGTGTGTCCTATGCGACCTCTGCAGAAATGGCGGGCGAGTTGGGTGCGTTTGACGGGTATGACCGCAACAGCGAGCACATGCTGCGCGTTATCCGCAACCACCGTCGGGCGGCTTACGGCAAAGACCAGGGCTATGAAGAACTCGCTGTTAAGCCGGTGCCGCTGGACCATGCGAACTGTCCTGATCAGGCGCTCGTGAAACTGGCGAAGGCAAGCTGGGACGAGGCTCTGACACTTGGTGAAAAACACGGTTATCGTAACGCGCAGACGTCGGTCATAGCGCCGACCGGCACCATCGGCCTGGTGATGGATTGTGACACGACCGGCATCGAGCCCGACTTTGCGCTGGTAAAGTTCAAGAAACTCGCCGGCGGCGGTTACTTCAAGATCATCAACCGCTCTGTTCCAGCGGCGTTGGAAGGTCTGGGGTATTCCTCCGCACAAATCGAAGAAATGGTCAGTTATGCAGTCGGCCATGGCACGATTGGCAATGCACCGGGCATCAACCACACCTCGCTGGTTGGTCACGGCTTCGGTCAGAACGAAATCGACAAGATCGAAGCTGCGCTCGGGTCGGCGTTCGACATCCGTTTCGTGTTCAACCAGTGGACACTTGGCGAAGAGTTCTGCACCAACGTGCTTGGTATTCCGTCGGAGAAGCTGAATGATCCGGGCTTCGATCTGCTGGCGTCTTTGGGTTACTCAAAAGCCGACATCGAAGCAGCCAACGACCACGTTTGCGGCACGATGACGTTGGAGGGGGCGCCCTTCCTCAAGGAAGAGCACTATCACATATTTGACTGTGCAAACCCTTGTGGCAAAAAGGGAAAGCGCTTCTTGAGCGTGGACAGCCACATCACCATGATGGCCGCGGCGCAATCGTTCATTTCCGGTGCGATCTCCAAGACGATCAACATGCCAAACGACGCGACAATCGAGGATTGTCAGAAGGCTTATGAGTTGTCCTGGTCTCTTGGCATCAAGGCGAACGCGCTTTATCGCGACGGTTCCAAGCTGTCTCAGCCACTGGCGGCAGCGCTTGTCGAGGATGACGACGACGCGGCAGAAATTCTTGAAAGCGGGTCGATGACCGAGAAGGCGCAGGTTCTGGCCGAGAAGATCGTCGAAAAGATCGTTGTGAAAGAAGTGGCCCGTGGCCGCGAAAAAATGCCGGAACGCCGCAAGGGTTATACCCAAAAAGCGGTTGTCGGCGGACACAAGGTCTATCTGCGGACGGGTGAATATTCGGACGGGTCACTGGGTGAGATCTTCATCGATATGCACAAAGAAGGCGCCGGCTTCCGTGCCATGATGAACAACTTTGCCATCGCTGTGTCTGTGGGTCTGCAATACGGTGTGCCGCTGGAAGAGTTCGTGGACGCCTTCACATTCACCAAGTTCGAGCCGGCAGGCATGGTTCAGGGCAACGACAGCATCAAGAATGCAACGTCGATCTTGGACTACATCTTCCGCGAACTGGCCGTGTCCTATCTGGACCGCACTGATTTGGCGCACATCAAGCCGGAAGGCACCACGTTTGACGATATCGGACGCGGTGAAGAGGAAGGCGTGTCCAATGTGTCGGAGCTGAGCGAGAGTGCAGCAACGCGGTCTCTGGAAGTACTGAAGCAGATTTCCTCGACCGGATATTTGCGTAAGCGTTTGCCGCAGGAACTTGTCGTCCTGAACGGCGGCCAGAACACCGGCACCGATCCGGTTGCGACTTTGAATACCCTTGTGCCGGAAACGGCGGGTGCGCCAGCGGTTGCCGCCACGGCAACGGTTGCAGCGGCGACAACCACTGCGGTATCCAGCGGGACCGTCGCCACGGGAATGGATGAACGCACCAAGGCGAAAATGCAGGGCTATGAAGGTGATCCTTGCGGGGATTGCGGCAACTACACGCTGGTGCGCAACGGCACCTGCATGAAGTGCAACACCTGCGGCGCCACCAGCGGGTGCAGCTGATCCCGGGGGGACCTGGGTAGGGGGCCTTTGTGCCCCCGACGAATTTGACGAATTTCCGGGGCCGGTGTCGGCCTTGGAGGAGACACGGAGCGGGTGCGCTTGCTCCGACGACATTCAGGCCGCAGGCAAAAAACATCGAGCGGTATCAAGAGTGAGCCTGAATGGCGAAACTGGGGGGCCTTTGGCCCCCCAATTTTTTTATGCGGGCAAGTGAATATTGAAACGTGAACGCAGCTGTTGATCAAGCATTGGGTCAAAGCGCGCAGCGGCGCGTTCCGCCAAGATTTCCTCTTTGCGACGGACCACTTTCTCGATCAGGTCAGGCTTGTCCAGTTCCGCCCATTCTTTAGGTGAGGTCCGGTCGCCAAATGTTGGATAAACATGATCTTTTTGCATTCTGCTCAGAGTGGCATCAGTGCCGAGGTAATGGCCTGTGCCACCCAGGCAAACCTCTTTTATCTGGTCAAGAGCGAGGGTTTCATCGTCGACCTCGATTCCACGCACGCAACGCAATGCCTGTCCGATGATGTCATCACCCAAAATCAGGGATTCGTGGCAGAACCCTAGCAGGCTGGCGTGCATACCGGCGGCCTCGTAAACCATGTTGAGACCGGACAATCCTGCCATGACGTTTGAACACATTTGTTCCCATCCAGCCTGCATGTCAGGCAATTTGCTGTCCGCGATCCCTGCTGCCGCACCACCGGGAATGCCGTAGAATTTGTGCATCTGGGCGCATCCCGCGGTGAGCAGAGCCTGTTCGCCCGATCCACCGGTCATAGCGCCTGTGCGCAGATCCAATCCAAATGGCCATGTGCCAAAGATCGCGGGATGTCCTGGTTTCACGGCATTCACGTAGACGATACCTGCAAGACATTCTGCGACGGCTTGAACGATGGCGCCCGCGATTGTTGAGGGTGCAGTTGCTCCTGCCATTCCCGCAGAGAGCAGGAGCACGGGCATCCCACCGTGGATGCAGGCCTCCATTACTTCGCAAGACTCGGTTGCAAACTTCATTGGTGGTACGACGAAGCAGTTGGAATTGCTGACAAAAGGCCGCTCGCGCCATTTGTCTTCACCGCCGGCAATCATATGCAGCATCTCCAGCGCGTCGGGCACAAAGGAGGGATCCGTGAAAGAGGTTCCGATGTGCTTTGTCGTTCCCGCGCAACACGCATAGATGGTGTTCAGATCCATTTCTTTGTTGTCGAGAATGTCTCTTGCGACCATGGGACGTTGGAGGAAGTGGATGTTGTCGAGTTGCTGTGTAATGCGGGCAGCGTCATGCAGATCCTGAAGGGTAGAGTCGCGATATTCTTTGCCGTCAACGTCCACCATATGGACAGCCGCACCAGCGGTTCCAAAGTGAACTCGATTTCCGCTCAATCGCAGGTCGAACTGGGGATCGCGGCCAGGCAAAGTGATGTCTTTACAAGCCATTGCCAGGGAATCCTCGACCAAGGCCCGAGGGATTCGAATGCGCCCGTCATTGCCGAATTCAGCGCCGACAGCAGTCATATAGTCGATACCGGATTGTGGCGCGTCAGCGAAACCGATCTGTTCCATGGCGTCGAGCGCGGTTTCGTGAATGCGTTGCATGTCCCGTTCGCTCAACGGCTTGTATGTTCCGCCTTCTAGTCCGGCGCGAACCGGGCGGATGTCTTGCGAAAGGGGCGCTGCGCGTGATGCGCGACGGGCTGCGCGTCCACCAGAGCGGCGGGAAGTAGGTGCGTTCATTTCTGTATAGTCCTGTAATGTCGTTCAAATTTCGGGTTGAACGACATTAGGGACGGCCGCGTGCAGCGCGGCCTCGAACGGCACCTATGGTGATAACCACCAATTGGATTTTGCTGCGTTGACCTTGCATCGGGCCTCCTCTTGTGTCGCCATTTTGCGAAGCGACCGAGACCCTGTCGAACCCGTTTGCGACATTTGTCGCAAACGGAACATGGCATTATTCAGCCAGCGTTTGAGCGTGATCCACCAGCGTTTTCAACGCCTTGGCGAAACGTTCATCATCAACTGTCATTGCGACCCGAACGTGTCCATGAGCGGCGGTACCGAAGCTCTCGCCAGGCATGGTTGCAATCTTGTGCGTGTCGAGGAGGCTGTTGGCAAAATCTTCCCCCGAAAGACCCGTCGCGCGCACATCCAACATCAGGTACATTGCGCCTTGGGCCGGGATCAGCCCGACGGTGTTTTGTTCTGCAAGGATTTCGCGTGCAATCTGGCGGCGTCGGCGGAATGGTTCGGCGATCTTCTCTTCAAGATCAGGACCTTGATCCAAGGCGAATACCGCGGCGTCCTGGATGAAGCCTGCGACGCCATAGGTGGTATGCGTGGCCAAATTGACAAGATGTTCAATTGCGGCCTCGGGACCGCACACCCAACCGACGCGGGACCCTGTCATGGCATGGGATTTGGACATAGAGCCGACGACGAGAGTTCGTTCGCTCATGTCTTGAAGGCTGCGCGGAGAGATGTGTTCTCCCTCCCAGACTTGCGTATCGTAAACTTCGTCCGAGATCAGCCAGAGGTCATGTTCACGACAAACTGCCGCGATTCCTTCAAGTGTTTCCGCGCTGTAGACCGTGCCGGTCGGATTGTTGGGGGAATTGATCAACAAAGAAGCGGCGCCTTTGGCAGCTTCGGCGGCGATGTCTTCAGCGCGTGGCTGAAAGGCGTCTTCGGCGTGAGTGCGCACAACGACAGGTTCGGCGCCAACGCCGCGAATAGTGCCGGGATAGGTTGCGTAATACGGGTCAATATACAGCGCACGGTCGCCAGCATTACAGGTGGCGACATGGCTGGCAAACAGCCCCGCCTGACCTCCTGGAGTGATCAGAATGTTCTTGTAAGTGGTTGGAACGACAGTTCTTTCCTGAATTCGTTCGGCCACTGCTTCGCGCAGATCCTGCGTCCCGGGCACCATTGCATAGCCCGTGTGGCCGCCGCGAGCGGAGTCGTCCATGGCACCGAGAATGATCGGGTCGGTGCGGATGTCATGCTCGCCTATTGTCAATTCAATGACGGCTTCGCCATCGGCGATCATGCGGCGCGCCTTGTAAAAAACATCCCATCCGTCAGAGCCGCCGCCGGTGATGTGGGTGATCCGTTGAGAAAGCTGCATTTTCCGCTCCCTGAAGTCCTGTTTCCGGAGGAGTGACACCTGCGAACAGCCCGCGTCAAATGCAATTCTGTGATAGAAGCCATTTTCCACTGGGCGATGTCGTGGACGGAATTTCAAGCGTCGGTATTGCGTCAGTATTTCGTCGGTTTGAAGTCTGTTTCGTTCTGGAGCCCTGCGTCAGGGATCGGGACTGTCGCCGAGTAGGAAGCGCGGTCCCTGACCGCGGTGCTGAATGCGGTCGTCCTTGTTATAGAGCGCGCAGTTTGTGAGGCTCAGACACCCGCAGCCGATACAACCGTCCAGTTTGTCGCGCAGCGCCTGCATCTGGGTGATGCGCGCATCTAGTTCGTTTCGGAAGATTGCGGACAGATTTTCCCAATCGGATTTTGTTGGCGTGCGCTTGTCTGGAAGGCGCGAAAGGGCGGCTCGAATCTCGGCGATGGAAAAACCCATACCCTGGGTGATCATCACGAAGCTGAGTCGCCGAATGTCGCTTCGGGCATATCGGCGCTGACCAGTATCGGTTCGATCGGGGAAAACGAGCCCTTGTTCTTCGTAGTAACGGATCGCGGAGACCGCGAGTCCCGTGCGGTCAGCTATTTGACCGATTGTAAGTCCAGTAGGGCGAAGTCTGATAGATTTTTTCATTGGTATCTGAATTTGAACGATTATTTGTTATTGAGCTAAAGTTAACTTTAGCAATTAGCCTGTGTCCATCGAAGATTTCTGAAAGGACTGAGGCAATGAAACTTGAGCATGTAAACATTTGTGTACGCGACCCGAAAGCAACAGCGGCAATCCTGTCCGAACTGTTTGGGTGGCACATTCGTTGGGAAGGTGCTGCCAAAGACAACGGTTACACCGTGCATGTTGGTGATGACGACAGTTACCTTGCAATATATGCGCCAGCGGTCGACTTGCGTCCGGAGGCCGCGCGGTACCGGCATGTCGCGGGTTTGAACCACATTGGAGTGGTTGTGGATGACTTGGATGAGGTCGAAGCGCGCGTGAAAGCGGCAGGCTATGTACCGCACAGCCATGGGGACTATGAACCCGGAACACGGTTTTATTTCGACGGCCCTGACGGCATCGAGTACGAGGTGGTCAGCTATGCGTGAGGGACGTGAAGTGGGTCCGGTCGGACTCCTGTTGTGGTGCGGCGTTTTACTGGGGGTATCGTTCCCCTTGGGAAAAGTGGCTGCAGAAGCTGGTGTTTCGCCGGTGATGTGGGCGTTGCTGGTGTCACTTGGTGCAAGCCTGTCGCTGATGCCGTTTCTGGCGGCCAAAGGCCTGCTACGGCTGCCACGGGGAAAGATGCTGCGGTATGTGGTGATTTCCGGCATGGTCAGTTTCGCTGGCATCAACCTGATGATTTTTGGTCTCGTGCCGAAAGTGGGAGCAGGGCAGGTCGGCATGATGTTCGCCTTGTCTCCTGTGGCAACACTGGCTGCGTCGCTTCTCTTTGGGATGAAGGCCCCCAATGCGCTTGGCATAGCGGGGATCATCGTCGGCCTTGTTGGCGCCCTGATGGTGGCGTTCGGGCGCGGCGGAGTTGAGGGTACGTTGATCTGGTCGCTTGTAGCTCTGTCCATTCCAGTGGTGCTTGCTGCCGGCAATGTGTACCGCTCGCTGGACTGGCCAGCAGGTGCGCACCCGATGGCCCTGGCATTTTGGGCGCATCTCGTGGCCGTGGTGTCGCTGATCGCTGTACAATTTGCGCGCGGTGAAGGGGTATCCTTTGAGGCTATCCAAAGGGTTCCCGGCGCGGCAATGGTGCAACTGGTGGCCGCCGCTTTGACCTTCCCGGCCTATTTCAAACTGCAAAAGACAGGCGGCCCCGTTCTTTTGAGCCAAATCGGGTATATCGCGGCGGCGCTGGGGTTGCTGAGTGCTGTCGTCCTGCTCGGGGAACGCTATGGACCGGTGAGCTGGATCGGGGCGGGCATCACGGCAGTTGGCATTGCCATGACAATCGCTGCACAGACCGGTTGGCGGGTGAATATACAGGGGTGGTTTCCGATTGGACGTCTGACCCGCGCCAAGTTGTTCAGCCGCCGTGAATTAGAAAGGGCACCTCAGCAAGGTTACCTACTCTCCGCGCGGCGGCAGGCTGTTCTGAAGCTTCTTCGTCAGGCCTGAGCGGACAATGTCATAGGACACAGTTAGGCGGTGACGGAGTTCTTCTTCGTCACCGTCCAATGGTATGTTGATCCAGCTGCGGTGAAAATACTTGGCTTTGGTTCCGACGCCGGCATCTATCAGCATTTGCGCGGTCTCGATGCTATCCGTTTTCACCGACACACCCGGCGTTACTGAGCCCATAGAAGCGAACATTTTGCCGCAGACTTTCCAAGCGTCGTGGCCGCCGCCCCAAGGGTCGGAGACTTCGGCACCGGGAAAGGTGGCACAGATTTGATTCACGCGATCGCGGCTCATGAAAGGACTGTGGGGGCTTTCTTTTCGTTGGTCAATTGCAACCGGTTGGTCGGGTTGACGGAATGGCGGGCGCGCCATAGTGTGCCTGCATGAACACTGCGAGCATCATCATTATTTGCTGCATTACCCGCTGACATCGTCAGGCGGGCCGTTCTTCTATTCCAATGAGGTATCAGAGTTGCTAAGCCCGCCACGGACGAAGTCCGCGTGCCAACCCCGTGTGCTGAGGAGCCACTGATGACCGAGATCAAACTGCACAACTCGCTGAGCCGCAAAAAGGAAGTATTTGCGCCCATCGATCCTGAAAATGTGCGGATGTACGTCTGTGGGCCGACGGTCTACGACCGTGCACATATCGGGAATGCGCGTCCTGTTGTGGTATTTGATGTGCTGTACCGTCTTCTGCGTGAGGTCTATGGCGCGGATCACGTAACGTATGTGCGCAACTTCACGGACGTGGACGACAAGATCAACGCGCGCGCAGCGGAGAGCGGGCGCGACATTGGCGACATTACAGCCGAGACAACGCAGTGGTATCTGGATGACATGGGCGCGCTTGGCGCAATGGAGCCCAACCACATGCCGCGCGCGACGCAATATATCCGGCAAATGATCTCAATGATCGAAAAGCTCATCTCGGACGGATTTGCCTATGCTCACGACGGCCATGTGCTGTTTCGGGTCCGCAAGTACGACGACTATGGCAAGCTGTCGGGCCGTTCTGTTGATGACATGATCGCAGGCGCTCGGGTCGAAGTCGCGTCCTACAAGGAAGATCCGATGGATTTTGTCTTGTGGAAGCCTTCGGATGACGCAACGCCTGGTTGGGAAAGCCCTTGGGGACGTGGACGTCCGGGTTGGCACATCGAGTGCTCGGCGATGAGTTTTGAATTGCTGGGCGCGCAGTTTGACATTCACGGCGGCGGCAATGACCTGATGTTTCCGCACCACGAAAACGAGATAGCTCAAAGCTGCTGCGCCAATGGTGGGCAGCACATGGCAAACTATTGGCTTCACAACGAGATGTTGCAGGTCGAAGGCAAGAAAATGTCCAAGTCTCTGGGCAATTTCTTCACCGTTCGAGACCTGCTGGACGAAGGTATTCCCGGAGAGGTGGTGCGCTTTGTGTTCCTGAGCACGCACTACGGCAAGCCGATGGACTGGACCGCAAAGAAGGCTGGTGAAGCAGAGGCAACGTTGCGGAAGTGGCGAACGGTGACAGACGGTGTGAACCCGTCGGAGAACGTACCGGGCGACGTTTTGGCATGTGTTGCCGACGACCTGAATACGGCAGGTGCGATCGCTGTGCTGCACGGTCTTGCCAGCGCAGGCGATGCGGCAGGTTTGCTGGCCGGTGCGCGGATGCTCGGGTTGCTGACGGATGATCTTGGCGATTGGGCTCGGGGCAAAGACCTGAGCGCATATGAAGCTTTGCTGGCCGAAGCCAGAGACGCGGCGATGGCGAGCAAGGATTTTGCCGAGGTGGATCGCATCAAGGGGGTGCTGGTTGAGGCTGGTGTCGAGGTTCGCATGAGCAAAGCCGGCGTGGAGTTGTTGCCTGCGGCAGGCTTTGACGCGAGCAAACTGGAGGGGCTGTTGTGACCAAAGAGCGCCTGTACCTTTATGACACGACCCTTCGAGACGGGCAGCAGACGCAGGGTGTTCAGTTTGCCACGTCCGAGAAAGCGCAGATTGCTGCTGTGCTGGACCAACTTGGCGTCGACTATATCGAGGGCGGCTGGCCCGGGGCGAACCCGACGGACAGCGAGTTTTTCGAAACCAAACCCAAACTTGCGGCGACCTTTACGGCGTTTGGCATGACCAAGCGGGCGGGCATGTCGGCGGAAAACGACGATGTGCTTGCTGCAGTGATGAACGCAGGCACACCAGCGGTCTGCCTCGTGGGCAAAACCCATGACTTCCATGTCACCACGGCCCTTGGCATCTCGTTGGAGGAGAACGTGGAAAACGTCTCCAAATCGGTGGCTTATATGGTGGCGCAAGGACGAGAAGCGCTGTTTGATGCGGAGCATTTCTTTGACGGGTACAAAGCCAATCCGGCTTATGCGCTGGAGACCGTTAAGGCCGCATTTGACGCCGGTGCCCGGTGGATTGTCCTGTGTGACACCAACGGCGGAGCGATGCCGCGAGAGGTTTACGAAATCACAAAGGCTGTGATTGCCGCCGGGATCCCGGGCGATCATCTTGGCATTCATACACACAACGACACAGAACATGCCGTGGCCAACTCGCTTGCCGCTGTGGATGCCGGAGCTCGCCAGATACAAGGGACGCTCAACGGTCTTGGGGAGCGATGCGGGAATGCCAATCTGACGACCCTTATTCCGACATTGCTTCTGAAAGAGCCTTACAGGAGCCGGTTCGAGATTGGCGTGAGCCTGACGGCCTTGGAAGGGCTGACGCGGGCGAGCCGGATGCTGGATGACATCCTGAACCGCGTGCCGATGCGTCAGGCGGCTTATGTCGGGGCGAGCGCCTTTGCCCACAAGGCCGGGCTGCATGCGAGTGCGATCCTCAAGGATCCGAGCACATATGAGCACGTCGAACCGTCCGTCGTGGGAAATGTCCGGATCATTCCGATGTCCAATCAGGCTGGCCAATCCAACCTGCGCAAGCGTTTGGCGGACGCAAATCTGAGCGTTGAAAAAGGGGATCCCGCGCTTGGCCGAATTCTGAACCGGATCAAGGAGCGCGAGTCCGAGGGATATTCTTATGACAGCGCGCAGGCGAGTTTCGAGTTGCTGGCGCGCGAGGAAATGGGCCTGACCGAGCGGTTCTTTGATGTGGAGCGGTATCGGGTCATTTCGGAGCGGCGACGCAACGCGCGGGGCAATCTTCTGGTGGAAAGCGAGGCAGTGGTGACGGTGCAGCTGCCCAGTGGGGCCAAGCTGACTAATTACTTCAAGAACGAACACGCTGACGACATGAAAGACGAAGGTCCGGTGAACGCACTTTGGCAGGCGTTGAAGGCGGACCTGGGCCCCTATCAGGGCATCATAGATGACGTGCGGCTTGTGGATTTCAAAGTCCGGATCACCAACGGCGGCACAGAAGCGGTGACCCGCGTAATAATAGACTTCGAGGACGGAACCGGACGTCGCTGGGCCACTGTGGGCGTCTCGGCAAACATAGTTGACGCGAGCTTTGAGGCACTGCTCGAGGCTTTGAACTGGAAGCTCGCGCAAGAAGGCGCCCGGGTAGCAGTCTGATGGATTGGGATAACTTCTTTCTGGTGCATAAGGATTTGCCGCGCGAGGGACCGGGGCATCCGGATGAAGTTGCTTGGGCCTGTGCACTGGCCGGTGTTCCGGACGGGGCGCGCATTCTTGATGCCGGTGGTGGACCTGGTGGCGATGTGCAGGCATTGCTGACGGCCGCGCCGCATGGGCGCATTTTGACGGTGGATACGCATGAGGGGTTCACCGAACAGGCGATGACGCGGTTTGCGGAGGATGTCCGGGTCACGGCGATCACGGGTAACATGATGGCGCAAGATGGGCCGTTTGATTTTATCTGGTGTGCCGGTGCTTTGTATTTTGTCGGAATCGAGGGTGGTCTGGCTGGCTGGCGCTCTAAACTCACAGAAAGCGGTACCGTGGCGTTTTCGGAGCCGTGTTCTTTTGACGGTGACAAAGCGCGGGCAGCTGCGATGTTTGAGGACTATCCCGTTGGCACCGAGGCGGACATCCGTGCGCGCGTCGAAACGGCCGGGTTCGAGGTGCTGGGCACGCGCAAGGTTAGTGACGCGGCTTGGGAAGCTTATTATGGCCCAATGGACAAGCGTGTTGCCATGTTGCGAGACGGCGCAGATGCGGCACTGAGCGCGGTGCTGGATGAGGCGGAAGCCGAGGCGCGGACGTGGCGGGAGAACCGTGAGAGCTGCGGCTATTTACTCTGTGTGACGCGACCTATTTGATTTTTTATTTAGACTTTTGAGGACCTTATGACCCATTTCTTTTGGGCGATCATTTTGACGCCCGTGATCACGCTTTGTATTGCGCTTGGTTTGATTTTTTCTCAGTCGCCAAAAGACACCATTGGTCGCGAGGGGGCGGGGTTGGATTTCAACGCCACTTTGCAACGCGCTCCGGGTGACCCGCTGAATATGGTTCAAACAAAGGCACGCGACGGTGCCACGTTGCGCTCTGGTTTTGCCGCGGGGCCAGAAGGCTCGCCGCTCCTTGTGCTCGTGCACGGCTCGGGCTGGCATGGCGGGCAATTCGACCGGATCGCCGGAAAACTTGCCAGCCGGGCAGATGTTTTAACGGTGAATCTTCGTGGACATTTCAACGGACCTGCGCCGCGTGGCGATGTCTCGTATGTAGGGCAGCTGGAGGATGATCTCTCGGACCTTATCTCGGCTTATCGAAAAGACGGGCAGCGGGTTGTTCTGGGTGGCCACAGCTCTGGTGGCGGATTGGTCGTGCGCTTTGCCGGAGGTGCGCATCGTGAACAGATCGATGGTGCGGTGCTGCTGGCGCCATTCCTAAAATATGACGCGCCGACAACCCGCCCAAATTCCGGTGGCTGGGCTTATCCGCTGACACGCCGCATCATTGGCCTGAGCATGCTCAATATGGTTGGCATCAAGGCCTTGGATCATCTGACGATGATGCAGTTTGCGATGCCTGAGGCTGTGATGCAGGGCCCAAATGCGGAGCAGGCGACATTGGCCTATAGTTGGCGGCTGAACAAAGCGTTTGCACCGCGCAATGCTTATCTTGAGGATGTGGCTGCTCTGCCGGAATTTCTTTTGATAGCGGGTAGTGCCGACGAGAGCTTTGTCGCAGAAGGGTATCAGCCTCTGATGTCTGAAGTGACGTCGCTAGGCCGGTATCATGTGGTGGATGGCGTTGGGCATTTGGATATTGTAGACGCGCCGGAAACAGCGGTGCTGATGGGGGAGTTTCTTGAGCGTTTCCGATGATCTGATGTCCTGCGCCGGATTGGTGCAAAAAGGCGATCCGGACCGGTTCGCTGCTGTGATGGCTGCCAAGCCTGCGGCGCGGGATGTTCTGTTGCCGATTTATGCATTCAATGTTGAGGTTTCGCGCGCACCCTGGGTGACGCAGGAAACGATGATTGCTGAAATGCGCCTGCAATGGTGGCGCGATGCGCTTGACGAAATCCGGGCAGGTGGATTTGTACGCCGCCATGATGTTGTAACACCCTTGGCGCTGGTGATTGACAAGGACGCTGCCGAAACGCTGGAGCGGCTTGTCATTGCGCGACGCTGGGACGTTTATAGCGATCCGTTTGAGGACGAGGCGCATTTTGAAAGCTATTTGCAGGACACAGGCGGCGGTCTGATGCAAGTTGCGGCGCAGTCTCTCGGACCGTGCCCTGCCGAGATCGCGCAAGACTTTGGTTATGCGTTGGCGCTGGCCAACTGGTTGCGCGCGATACCTGCGTTGGAAAAGGCCAAACGCGTGCCCCTATTGGATGGGCGTCCAGAAACGGTTGCCGCGTTGGCGACCGAAGGTCTGGCGCGGATGGAACGTGCCAGAACGCGCAGGGCAGAGGTCTCCAAACACGCGGCGCAGGCGTTGTTGGCTGCATGGGAGGCTTCGGCCATTCTAGGCCAGGCGGCGAAAGAGCCAGAGCGGGTTATTGACGGGGCGCTTGGGCAAAGTGAGTTTGCCAAGCGGTTTGGTCTGATGTTCCGCGCTGTCAGCGGAAGAATCTGAAAAGCCCTCGCTTTTTGATTAAGCGTCTTTGGGGCGCATCACCAGCCAGATCAACGCGCCGCCGGCAAGCATCAGGAACGGTGCCATTGCGATATTGACCGATGTCCAGCCGGTCACTGCGTCGCCTCCGGAACAGTTCATCAACCCTCCGGATGCCAGCGAAGCCACAGTCACGCCGCCGAATACGATCAGGTCATTCATGCCCTGCATACGTCCGCGTTCCTCGACAGTATGGGCACTTGTCAGCATGGTTGTTGCACCGATGAAGCCGAAGTTCCAGCCGAAGCCAAGCAGGATCAGGGCCACAAAGAAATTCTCAAGTTGCACGCCCTGAAGGGCGACCGCGCCTGCGCCCGCAAGGATCAGGATGCCCGCGCCCACGATTTTCTCGACACCGAAACGAGCGATCAAGTGGCCAGTGAAAAAGCTTGGTGCGAACATCGCCAACACGTGGGCCGTGACAACATTGGCGGCGTCGTTTTGTTCAAACCCACAGCCGACAACTGCGAGCGGTGTCGAAGTCATTACAAGGTTCATCAGAGCGTAAGCGACCATCGCGCAGATCACGGAAACGGCGATGCGCGGCGTCGTGATCAGTTCCCAACGGGTGCGGCCTTTGGGTGCGTCTGCCGCCGGTGCCGGAGGTTTCGGGATGTCTATAAAGAAGAATAGCAGCGAGCCGATGACATTGATCGCGATCACCGCAAGATATGCCCCAAGGAACGGGATCACCATGCTGTCTGAGGTTACTTTGACAAGCTGCGGGCCTATGATGGCCGATAGCAAGCCGCCTGCCATGACATAGGAAATTGCTTTCGGGCGGTACTCGTCGGAGGCGGTGTCAGAAGCGGCAAAGCGATAGAAACCCTGTGCCGACATATAGACACCGGTCATGAAAGATCCGATCAGGAACACCGTGAAGCTGTTGAGATACAGACCATAGGCGCCGATTGCGCCTCCGAGGGCACCGCCTGTTGTACCCACCAGAAAACCGAAGCGGCGACCGTATTTCTGCATGATCGCAGACAAAGGCGTGGCTGACACCATGCTGCCCAGGACAATCAGTGAGATCGGCAGGGTTGCAAAACACAGGTTGGAGGCCAGCGATTGCCCCGCGAGACCGCCGATGGTGAAGATCAGCGGCATCTGCGCTCCAAGGAAAGCTTGCGCAAGCACAAGGATCAAAACATTGCGTTTGGCGCGGGAATCGTCGGCGGGCAGGGGGGCTGTGGTCTCACTCATGGCGCAAGCGTTAACTTGTTCATCAAGAGAGGTCCAGAGGTTGGCGTCAGCCAGCTGGAGCGCTAGGGTTCGCAGCAAGGAAATGTGAGGGAACCTATGTCCAGCAGCGTCGGTCGCGTGATCAAAGCGGATGCATGTGTTAGCGAAGGCGCAGCCTGGCTGTCACAGCACGAGCCTCGTTTTGCATACGCGCTTGGCGAGACCGGAGATTTGCCCTTGAGGTTGCGACCTGACGGGTTTGCCCAACTTCTGAGTGCAATTGTCAGCCAACAAGTCAGTGTGGCCTCGGCGCGGGCGATCTGGTCACGCCTTGAGGATTTGGGATTGGTCACGCCTGAGGCAGTGCTTGCGGCGGGCGAAGAAGGTTTGCGGGCCGGAGGGCTTTCGCGCCAGAAGATCAAATACGCGCAAGCTTTGGCGGCTGCCGGAATTGACTACGATGCTTTGAGGGATGCCTCTACGGAAGAGGTTGTGCGTACGTTGACGGCGGTGACTGGCATCGGAGTTTGGACCGCGGAAATTTATGCGATGTTTTCGCTTGGACGTGCCGACGTATTTGCCCCCGGAGATCTGGCGCTGCAAGAAGGTGCGCGCATACTGTTTGATCTTGATACGCGCCCCAAGGAAAAGGAACTGCGGCTAATGGCAGAGGACTGGTCTCCCTGGCGATCGGTAGCCGCGCGGATTTTATGGGCCTATTACCACGTTGAAAAAAATCGAGAAGGCATTGCCTAACGAGGGCGGAATTGTCTGTGCAATTTCAGGGCAAAAGGCATTTGAGGATTGGTTTTGGAAAACAAACTGGAGTTCAGATGGGCACGCATGGACGACGCCGCGCGTTGCTTCGAAATTGAGGCCGCGGCCTATGCTGAAGATGAAGCTGCGACTTTGGCGAAGATCGCCACGCGGATTGAAGGCTACCCTGAGGGGTTTTTGATCCTTGAGCTTGGCGGAACGATCGTCGGGTTCATCAACAGCGGCTGTGCACATGAAGTTGAAATGTCTGACGATGCTTTCAAAGAGCTGATTGGTCATGACGCGGAGGCGCGAGATGTCGTGATCATGTCTGTCGTGCTGGATCCCGATTTTCAAGGACGTGGGCTTGCCACATCTTTGATGACCGAGTTTGTCACGCGGATGAAGGCGGCCGGAAAAGAACAAATTCACCTTATGTGCAAAGAGAATTACCGGCCGCTCTATGAAAGGTTTGGGTATAAGTTCACAAAGCCTTCCCGCTCGACCCACGGTGGGGCGCAATGGTACGAGATGGTCATGAACCTGACGTTTTGAGAGGATCGGTTGCATGATTTCCTATGTCACGGTCGGAGTTGATGACATGGCAGCCGCAGAGCGCTTTTATTCGGCGTTTCTACCTGCGCTTGGCTATGCGGTGGAGCGATATCACGGCGACTTGAGCTATGTGATCCCCGTCGAGGAGGGAAAGGCGCCGGCGTCGCCGGATTTTTACGTGAAACGGCCATTTGATGGTGGCAAGGCGGTGGCAGGCAACGGGAACATGGTTGCCTTTGAAGCGGCAAATCAGGCTCAGGTGCGGACCTTGCATGCAGCGGGCTTGGCAGCGGGTGGGTCGAGTGAGGGCGCGCCCGGTTTTCGTGCGGAATATGGGCCGCGTTTCTTTGTGGGGTACCTGCGCGATCCGCAAGGCAACAAGATCGCTTTGTTTTCCAGTAATCCAGATGAGCCCGGACGGGATGACTGATACGTTGCCGTGTTCTTGCGGTGAGACGCGGGGCGTGACAGACAGGGGCAACGATGGACTGAGAGAGAACCAAGATGACCCGAGTTTTGAAAGCTGGCCGCAAGGAGCCGGTCTCCGGTGAAACCCGCTCGGCGGTGATTTTCCTGCATGGATATGGCGCGAATGGCGCGGATTTGCTGGGTTTGGCTGACCCGCTTGGCGAGCATCTGCCAGATACTCTGTTCCTTGCACCGGATGCGCCGGAAGAAATTCCCGGAATGCCAATGGGGCGTCAGTGGTTCCCGATCCCGTGGATTGATGGGTCGAGCGAAGAGGAAAGCGCACGCGGCATGATGTCCGCTGTGGAGGACCTGAACGCGTTTCTTGATGCGGTGATGGTGGATGAAGACCTGCTGCCGGAACAAGTCGTGCTGTTTGGCTTTTCGCAAGGCACGATGATGAGTTTGCATGTAGCGCCCCGGCGCGAAGATTCTCTGGCGGGCGTTGTCGCGTTTTCCGGACGCCTTTTGCAGCCTGAATTACTGGAAGACGAAGTCGTCAGTCGCCCGCCGGTCTTGCTGGTGCACGGCGACATGGATGACGTTGTGCCGCCTCAGTCTTTGCCGCAAGCAGCGGAGGCTTTGCAAAAGGCCGGTTTCCAGGATGTCTTTGCCCATGTGATGAAAGGCACCGCTCATGGAATCGCGCCAGACGGTCTTTCGGTTGCATTGGCGTTCATGCGAGACAAACTCGGCCTCTGAACGCTGCAAAAGTGATGCAATGAGCACCCTCGTCGTAAAGGCGGGGGTGTTTTTGTTTATTTGCTTTGGCATTGGGCCTGCGCGCGATAGAGAGTTTGAGAAGGGAATTTGGGTTGGGTTTTTTACATGTTTGCAAAGAAGATCGATTTCAAAGTTGGCATCATGACGCGTGTTGTGGCCGGTTTGACCTTGGCCGCGAGTTCTGTACATGCGCAGGAAGGGCAGGTCATTGTTGAACAAATGCCAAGCCGCATTGGTGGTTTTGAAACAGCAAATACCCATCACAAAGGTACGCTTGGCCTGACCATCGGCTGGCACCAGTCCGATCCGCGTAAAAGTGCGGGTACAGGTAACCAGCTTTATTATGGTGGGGGCAGTTTTGCGGTTACCGACCAGCTGACGTTCGGCTTTGATGCACAGACCTATGACGATCCCACAATCGATCCAATTGGAGGCACAAATCCTGCAATTAAAATGAACACGCTGGCTGCGTGGGGCAAATACAACTTCTATCGTGACGACCGTGTGTCTGTGTCCGGATTGCTGTCGGTTGAGAATATGCTGCACGCGCGCTCGCCGATTTGGGGAGGTTCGTCGCGACACGAATTTATCGGCGCATTGAAGCTGCCCGTAAGCTATCAGGTCAGCGACAGTTTTGCGTTGCATTTCACGCCATCTGTCACGGTTATGCCCGACAGTTTGAATGGTGCCCAGTTTTTCGGGACGATCGGCAGCCTTGGTGTTGGCGCTACGATAAAAGCGGGACGTAGATTGAGTTTTGCTGCCGCCGTGGACACGCCAGTGAGTGGTACCAACACAATCTCGAGCAGTGGCGGTTACAAGAAAGCACCGGTCTGGACCGTGTCCGGACAATACAATGTGACCCCGAAAGCCGCGTTGCAGGCGTATTTGACCAATGGCGTTGGCATGACTCCAGCCACCAGCATTTTGACCCATTGGCCGGAAGGGGATGAAATTCTCGCGGGTCTGCAGTTGGTTTACACGCCGGGCGCGGCACGGCCTGAAAGCTATCGCGGTGCACCTGCTCCGGTGACGGCACGGCAGGTATCGCTTCAGCAGGACGGTGTCATTCTTGGAAGCGCGGATGTTGCCGAACCTGGGCATCTGCGCGCGAGCCTTTGGGGAGGGAGTGACAGCGCAGGTGGCGTCGCGCTCGGCTTTTCGCCTGACAGAGATGGCGAAATTCAGGTGATTTTCGAACAATATTCAAAGAATAGTTCTGCGCCCAGCAGTCTCGTGCCCACCAATTCCGTCCGTTACATGTTCGGTCCCAAACTGCGCTTTATGGACCAGAACAACGGTGATCCGTTTTCTCTTGGCGCAAGACTGCTTTACGGCCGCCAGATCGACAGCAGATCCGGTGTGGGCGTGTTCTATTTTGATGCAATGGCCAGCTATAAGACAGGTCGTGTGGCGCTTACGGCGAATCCCAAGCTTGCGGCATTCGGTAATGTCGAGGCGGCAGGCGTGGGCCTTGGTGTGAACTTTGCGGTTTCGGACGCGATTGAGTTGATCGCCGAGGTGACGCCGGTTCTGCTGGATGCGAGCGATGTCACATGGGCGGCTGGAATGCGATACAACGTCGGTTCCTCAGGGCTGTCGGTGGATTTGAATGCGACCAATGCAATCGGACAATACGGTATCGGAACGCTGGTGGCGCAGGACGACGTCCGCTTCAGCCTGATGTTGAGCAAAAGTTTCGATCTGCGAGGTTTGAAATTCTACTGATCCAGCGCTTTGCTGATCTCTGCCGTGCGCTGTGGACAGGTCTGTGGATAAGTTCAGAGGGCTGTCATTTGCATGTCATTTAATCGCTGTAGATATTCGCCAGCCTATACATAGATTGTGAGGCTTGTCAGGAAGATACCACGATATATAGTGGAGGTGAGCCGGGGCGGTGGCGCCCGCCTTGGAGCCAGAAAAACTGGGCAGGGGCTTGCGTGTAACGTGAGCCGAGGCGGAGAGAGAGTCACTATGGATGGCGACTTCAGGACGGAATTTACGAGGCAACCTTCGGGGGTGAAACAGCACCCTGCTTTGGTGTTGAATGCGGATTACAGGCCTTTGTCTTATTATCCGTTGTCGCTTTGGCCGTGGCAGGATGCTGTGAAGGCGGCCTATATGGACAGGGTGGACATTGTGGCGGAATACGACCAGGTGGTTCGAAGCCCGTCCACGGTGATACGTATACCGTCGGTGGTTGTTCTCAAAGACTATGTCAAACCTCAAAAGCGCGTGGCCTTCACGCGCTTTAATTTATTTTTGAGGGACGAATTCTGCTGTCAGTACTGCGGCAGCCGTGGAGATCTGACTTTCGACCACGTTGTACCGCGCGCAGCTGGTGGGGTGACAAGCTGGCAGAATGTGGTTGCAGCCTGTAGCCCATGTAATTTGAAAAAAGGGTCGAAGAGCCTGCGACAGGCGAGAATGAGCCTGAGAAAACCGCCCCGTCAGCCCTGTGCGGAAGAGTTGCGTAATATGGGCAGGAGATTTCCGCCAAACTATCTGCACGAAAGCTGGATGGATTTTCTGTACTGGGACGCAGAGCTCGACCAGTGAAAACGGACGCGCTCTGTGCGGAGCGCGCCCTGCTTTGATTCCGACTAGGCTTTGGCGCGTTGTAGCATGCCAAACAAATCGCGCGGATCGTCAGGATCCGCGAGCATGTCCAGATCTTCTTTGAAAGGCGTTTCCGACACCTTGTCCCGGATGTAGCGAAGTGCGGAGAAGTCTTCGATTGCAAAGCCGACGCTGTCAAACAAGGTTATTTGACGCGGGTCTTTACGGCCTTCCGTTTGGCCGGAGATCACTTGCCAAAGTTCCGTGACAGCAAAGTCCTCATCCATTTGTTGGATTTCGCCTTCGACCCGGGTTTGAGGCGGGAATTCCACAAAAACGTCGGAACGCTCCAGGATGCCTTTGGCGAGTTCGGTCTTGCCCGGGCAATCACCGCCGATCGCGTTGATATGCACGCCTGCGCCAACCATGTTGTCGCTCAGGATCGTCGCGTACTGCTTGTCTGCGGTGCAGGTCGTCAGGATTTGTGCGCCTTCGATGGCTTCCTGTGGCGTGGCGCAGGACACGACGTTGAGGCCGGTACCGGCAAGGTTGGCCGCACATTTTGCTGTGGCCGCGGGATCTTTGTCGTACAAACGCACCGTCTTAAGGCCGAGAATGGCCTTCATTGCCAGAGACTGAAATTCGGACTGCGCACCGTTCCCGATCATGGCCATCGTGTCAGAACCTTTTGGCGCCAGATACTTGGCGGCCATAGCTGATGTAGCAGCTGTGCGCAGAGCTGTCAGAATTGTCATTTCGGTCAGGAGCACCGGATAGCCGGTGTAGACATTTGCCAGAAGCCCGAATGCGGTCACCGTCTGAAGCCCTTCGGAGGTGTTCTTGGGGTGTCCGTTGACGTATTTGAAACCGTAGGCTTCTCCGTCAGACGTTGGCATAAGCTCGATCACACCTACTTCGGAATGGCTGGCGACGCGTGGGGTCTTGTCAAAGAGCTCCCAACGGCGAAAGTCGTCTTCGACGTAAGTGGCGAGGTCGATCAGGACCTGCTCGATACCGATGTGATGCACGAGGCGCATCATGTTGTCGACGGAAACAAAGGGCACGAGGGCCTTGTCGGAGGGTTGAGACATGGTTGGCTCCTCAGGCTTAGAAACTGCGGGTCGGACGGTCAAAGACACGGCGGCCAAGCGCGGAGGCGGCGAGATCCACCATCAGCTTCGCCGTGCGGCCACGTTCATCAAGGAAGGGGTTGAGTTCGACGAGGTCCAAAGACGTCAATAGGCCGCTGTCATGCAGCATTTCCATGACAAGATGAGCCTCGCGTACTGTGGCGCCCCCCGGAACTGTTGTGCCAACGGCTGGGGCGACCGACGGATCTAGGAAGTCGACATCCAGCGAGACATGCAACAGACCGTTTTGGGCAGCCACGTGGTCAAGGAAGGCAGCCAAGGGCTTGGCAATGCCGTTTTCGTCGATTTCCCGCATATCATGTGTGCGGATTGCGGTTGCCTGAAGGGCCTCGCGCTCGGCGGCATCAACAGAACGCAACCCGATCATGCAGACATTTTCCTGCGGAACGGGATTTTGGATCGGCGGGAAGCCTTCAAAGCCTTCTACGCCGGTGAAGTAGGCAACGGGGGTCCCGTGCAGATTGCCGGAATCCGTGGTGTGGGGGGTGTGGTAGTCCGTGTGGGCATCCAACCAGAGTACAAACAAGGGGCGATTCAGAGCGGCAGCATGATTTGCTACCCCAGCGACGGTGCCAGCTGACAAGCTGTGATCACCACCCATGAAAATTGGCAGGCCCGTCTGCATGGCTGCCTCGGCAGCCTTGGTAAGCGCATCTGTCCATGCAATCGTTTCATTCAGAGCATGGGGCAGGGAGCCTGTTTCGTCGGGTGCGAAAGCGGCGGGAGCGACATTGCCAAGATCGCGGACGTCGTGTCCCAGATCAGAAAGGCTTTCCGCCAAGCCCGCGGTACGATAAGCGTCCGGTCCCATAAGGCATCCGCGACGTTTTTTTCCGCTGTCGACAGGCGCGCCCAATAGAAGGCAGCTTTGCTGTGTCATGTGCGTTTCCTGTGTTCGTCCTGTTTTCTGGAAGATGTGATCAAAATGGGTTGATTTTGACCCATCAATTTGCTCAAAGCGAAACGTGATTTAACAGATCGGACGCATGGAGTGCCGAAATGGATGGAATTGATCGAAAGCTAATTTCTGCGCTGAGACACGATGCCAGAGCGTCGCTGTCCGATTTGGCGCTGGAGTTGGGCGTGTCACGTACAACTGTGCGCGGCAGGATCGAACGGCTGCGCCAGCGCGGTGATATCGTCGGGTTTACCGTGGTGCTTCAAGAAGAGACCAAGACCGATCCGGTTCGTGGTTTGATGCTTTTGGGTATCGAAGGACGCGGTACAGACCGAATTATCCGTCAGTTGCACGGTCTCAAGGCGGTGCGTGCGATCCATTCGACCAATGGCCGTTGGGATCTGATCCTTGAACTTGGCACCGAAACCCTGGACGAACTGGACGCGATTCTGGGCTTGATCCGCAAGCTTGACGGTGTTGCTACGAGCGAAACCAACCTGCTTCTTTCTACAAAGAAATCAGGATAAGTTTTGCCCGTGCATATCTGAACTGTCAGGAAGACCTGCGGGCTGCATAAATCCACAGAACAGCCGCAGTGAGCGACATCAGCATATTGTAATTGGCCATCGAAAGACCAAAAAGTTCCCATGGGATCTCGTCGCAGCGCACGAGTGGGGCCGACATGATCTGATCAAACAGGTCGTCAGTAGAGACCTTGTCGAGAGCCATTCCGCCGGAGCAACTTGCCGGTCCATCCCACCAACCGCGTTCGACGCCGGTGTGGAATGCAGCTACAAAGCCAGAGGCTGCGGCGCCCAGTGCTCCAAGGTAGAGCCAAATCTGACCGCCGACGAAAATTGCGAGCACTCCTGCGCCTGCGGCAACCCAATGAGGATAGCGCTGGTAGTAACACAGCTGGCACGGGGGGAGATTTCCTATGAATTCAAAGCCCCAGGCGCCCAGCACCATGAACACAGAAAATGCGGTCAGAAGACCAACCCATTGTTTTTGGGAGAGAAGGTCGAGGTATTTCATAGATAGCTCACCAGAAGATAGCTGCCGAACAGCAGCAAAATAAACACGGTCGCGACAAGGCCGAAACGTTTTTCGATGAAGTCGCGCACGGGCTCACCGAAGTAGAAAAGGAGCCCGGCCACAGCAAAGAAGCGGATGCCACGCGCGAGTACAGATGTCGCCATAAAGGTCGCCACCGGCATTCCAGTCCATCCCGACATGATCGTGATGACTTTGTAAGGGAACGGCGTAACGCCCGCGCCAAGAACAGCCCAAAATCCGAAGTCATTAAATCGGGTGTTGAACTCGGTCATCGCGTCGCCCTTGCCAAGGGAAGCCAGCAAAGGTTGGCCGATTTGTTCGAATGCGAAAGCACCGATGGCATAGCCGAGCAGCCCACCCAATACCGACGAGACCAAGGCCACGGATGCAATCAGCCACGCCTTGCGTGGCGCGGCGAGGATCATGGGGATCATGAGTACATCCGGCGGGATAGGGAAGAAAGAACTCTCGACAAAGCTGACGATCGCCAACGCCCAGAGCGCCCGTGGATGGTCTGCCAGCCGCATCGTCCAATCATAGAGCGCGCGCATACAAGAGGTCCTTCAGAAGTCGTTGGACCTTGCCTAGGGAATACGTCAGCAGTTGCAAGCAAATAATCTGTGAAACGGCGGAACGCGCAGGTTGTGGCCTGTGCGAAAAAACCCGCGTTTTTGTACTGGACGTCGGTGGTCAGGTTGGATAAATCACCCGAAGTGCCCAAGTGGCGGAATGGTAGACGCAGGGGATTCAAAATCCCCCGATGGTAACATCGTGAGAGTTCGAGTCTCTCCTTGGGCACCAAAATCCGCAAAAAATCAGTGACTTCGTGGTGGTTGTTTAAGCTGTTTTGCTTGCGGTTCAATTGCGTCCTGGCAATTCGGAAATCTTTTGCTCCAGATACTGGCGCGCGGGAATGTCGAGTTTTTTGGCGTGGTAGGTCGCGGCGCCAACCAGCGGGACTTGATGCAGCGCTGGATTCGACTGTCGCATGATCTCGTCATAAAGCCGTCCGCGTTTTCGGTCCTGCCAAGGCACCTGCATGGCCACCTCAAAGATGCGGCGGTGGTTGCCGGGTGCAAGGTATGTGTGGCTGGAAAAGCCGTAGAAACTGCCTTGGGCAGGCGCAAGAGTGAGGTCCAAATATGTGAGATCGTGAAGGTGGCGGTCCTCGTCCATTGGCAAGCTTTGGTGCCATTCTTCAAGGCAGGCAAGTTTGCGTGACACATCTGCTTCGTTGCCAAGGGCGACACGGGTGTTTGTAAGCGCGTGTAACCACTCATCCGATTTGGTCAGGTCAAAACGCGGCCAGACACGGGCGGTGATAATCTCCAAAAAATTGCCGCGCAGCCAGAAATCACCCTGCCGGAGCTGTCGAGCATATCCGCGCTGCCACCACCCGTCGCCCAAGTGGGACAGTCCGGAGCCGAGGGCGAAGCGTAAACGATTACGCATCGCGGCTTTCCTATTGGTGAGGAAGGTTCCTTTTGGGCCGGAGTCCGAGACCTGTCCGAAAAACGGCTGCTGAAGAGTTTCTGCCAGCACCTCCGACACCCGCACGTCCAGAGTGCCGATCCAATTTGTGGCGTAGCAATAGAGTTCCATTTCCGTTTCAGACAGATCGGGTGCGCAGGCCAGCAACATGCGGCTGTCGTGGCCGCCGGAAATAGCGAAGTATCCACGGCCAACGTTGCAAAACGCGTTCATCATCGATTGCATGACCGGCACAATCTGTGCCGCGGCGTCCTCTGCCGAAAGGCTTGGCATCTCTGTTTCAGGGCGCCAGAAACGGTGTTCCGTAAAGTTGGTCAGATCAACCGCGCGGTTGGCCATTACGCGGCGCACGTGCCGATCCAGGGTAGTGCCAAACCCGTGGCCGCCGATTGGGGTGTCTGGATCAAATTCGGGCAGAAGTTTCTTGAGCCGCTTGTTGGTCAGTAGTTCATCACCCGGACGCGCGCCTGGATCAGGGTCAATGTCCCGTTCGAGACAGAGTAAAACGGAACTTGCAACGATTCCTGTTTGGGGGTCGTAAACCGCTCCGAGAGATCCGGCGGGGTCGGCATATATTTTGCGCAGCCGTTTTGATCGGACTGTCTTGCCCGGAAGGTCGGTCAAGACTAGAAACCTGCCCCCTAGGTAGCTCAGCCACTTTTCAATTTTCTCTTCAATTTCAGCGCCTTTTCCGGCGAGATCCAAGGCGTGCGTACCGGTCAGGACTTGGCCGTTTTCGTCGACCGCAAAACCAAGGATTAGACCGAGCGGGTTGCCGTCTCGGTCGGTGAACTCGGTGACTGGCAAGTCTTTGTGGGTGTGCAAAGTCCGGTCGGCGAAAGGACGGGTATCAAAACCGGGCAGGTCGCGCTTGGTTTCTGACAGGACAAACTGGAATCGGAAAGTTATTGCAAACCCCAGATCCAGGGCCGCGCAATACGATTGTCCCAGCAATGTCGGCTGTGCTGCGGTCATTTTCCGGTTCTGTATCTGCTCTTTTGAACAGGATGCCATAGAGGTGACCTGGCTGGAAGCGGTTTCGCGACAATGACAGGTCGGTTTTACCTTAGCGAACCTTGGTGTTGACGTGCTCGCCATTCGGCCCATTCGTCGGGCGTGTCGAGATCGGTCAGCGCGTGGTGATCCGGCAATGGAACGAAGGTGATCCGCGTTTTATGATTTGCGAGTACCGACCGTGCGCCTTCGTCGCCGGAAAGCAAACTCAATTCGTCAAAGTAGGCACGGGGAAAGATCACGGGGTGGCCGGGGGTTGCGTCGTGTGCAGTGGCACGCAGGATGCTATTGGAGGCCGCGTTTTTGTGCGCTGCTACCATGGTGGCAATGTCATCAGCAGTGATTTCGGGCATGTCGGCCGGAAGGATCATGGCGGCATCGATCGCGCTAGGCAGAGCCGCTATTCCTGCAATCAGGCTGTGGGCCATGCCCTCGTGCGCGTTTTGGGCGACAACGGTTTGGACATCCAACCCAGTCAGGGCTTTCTCTCGTTCCGGCCTGTCCGGAGGTAGAACCGCGAATACCGGTACGTTATTGATTTGCGCCCTTAGCGCCATCATGCGCAAAAGGGGCGTATCGTTCACCGGTTCAAGAAGCTTGTCTTTCCCGTTCATGCGGGAAGAACGCCCTGCGGCGAGAAGCAAGATGGCAAGCATGGCGGTCCTTGTAGCTGTGGTGCTTACCCTCGCATTCTTGCGCCATCGGGGTCAAACAGCGGCTCAGTGATTACACGCGCCTTGCGCATCTGACCGAGTATTTCAATTTCGACTTCAAGGCCTGCCATGGCTCGTTCTACCGGAAGGAAGCCCTGTGCGATGGATTTGCCAGCATGGTGTGAGTAGCCGCCTGATGTGCAGAAACCAACCACGTTCCCGTCAAGCCAGATGGGTTCATAGGCATTCACATCGGCATCTTCGGCATCTACTTCGAAAGCGCATAGGCGGCGAGACGGTCCGTTGGCCCGTTCGGCCTCGGCTGCAGCTCGGCCGATGAAGTCGCTGTTTTTCTTGAAGGAAATGAAACGGTCCATTCCGGTTTCCGCGGCTGTATAGTCCGGCGAAAACTCAGAAAGCCAACTGCCGAAAAATTTGTCCAGACGCAGACTCATCATGGCCCGCATTCCAAACGGGCGCATACCGTGGGGTTGACCGGCTGCCCATAGCGTGTCCCAAAGTGCGCGTTGCGCCATCGGATCGCAGTAAATCTCGAAACCAAGGTCGCCTGTATAGCTGACACGCTGAACCAGACAGTCGACGACACCTATGGTTAGTTGGCGCACGTCCATGAACTTCATGCTGCTGATGTCGCCGCGCGTGCAGGCTGCCAGAACGTCGCGCGCTTTTGGGCCCGCGATTTGAAACCCTGTCAGACGGTCAGAGACGTTTGCGACCTTAACGCCCTCGGCTTCGTTCTGTTCAAACCAACGCATGTGGTAAGCTTGGGAACCATACGATGCGGTGAGTTGGAAGGCGTGGTCGGACAGGCAGCTAACCGTGAAGTCCCCGATCAAACGACCCTTTGGAGAAAGCATCGGTGTAAGGCTCAGGCGGCCCTGAGCAGGAATGCGCCCGGCCATAATCCGATCAAGCCAAGGACGGGCATTCGGGCCGGTGACGATGTATTTTCCAAAGTTGTGAACTTCATTGATTCCAACGGCTTGTCGAACGGTCTTTACTTCTCTTGCCGTGGCATCAAATGCGTTTGAGCGCCGGAACGACGGAGTTTCAAATCGCGGTTCATCGTTTTCCGCAAAGTAGTTCGCCACCTCGAGCCCGTACTGATGGCCCCAAACGGCGCCAAGCTGGTCAAAGACGTCGTACATTGGCGTTTGTCGGAACGGGCGCGCCGCTGGAAGTTCTTCGTTGGGGTAGGCAACGGAGAACCGTTTTTGATAGTTTTCAATGACTTTTGGGCGGGTGTATCCGGGTGTGATCCAATCGCCAAAACGGGCGCAGTCCATGGCAAAGGTGTCGCGCTCGCATTCGCCCTCGATCATCCATTGCGCCAGCATCAACCCTACACCGCCCCCTTGCGAGAATCCGGCCATAACGGCGCAGGCTGACCAGTAGTTGCGCATGCCCGGGACTGGCCCGACCAACGGGTTGCCGTCTGGAGCAAATGTAAAGGGACCGTGGATGACGGACTTTATGCCGGCGGTTTCGAGGTCGGGGAAGCGTTTGTAAGCGAAATCAATGCTGTCTTCGATCTTGTCAAAGTCGTCGGGAAGCAGTTCGTGTCCGAAGTCCCAGGGTGTGCCGTCCACCGCCCAGGGGCGACATGGCTGTTCATAGAACCCGATGCAGAGTCCTTGGCCTTCTTGCCGCAAGTAGCTTTCGCCTGCAGGGTCCATGACGTGCGGGTGTTCCTTGCCGTCTTTCATCATGTCCACGATCAAGGGCACGTCCTCGGTCACCAGATATTGGTGCTCCATTGGATGGAGCGGGAAATACACGCCCGCCATTGCGCCAACTTCGCGCGCCCAGAGGCCCGCAGCATTGACCACATGTTCTGTGTGGATTGTGCCTTTGTCGGTCACAACATCCCAAGTGCCGTCGGCACGCTGGTTGGTTTCGATGACTTTTGTGTGGGTCTCAATGGTCGCGCCGCCCATGCGCGCGGCCTTGGCGTAGGCGTGAGTGGTGCCGGAAGGATCAAGGTGCCCGTCGAGAGGGTCGTAAAGTGCACCGATGATGCCATCGATGTTCGTGACTGGCGCGATTTTCTTTATTTCTTCGGGGGTTACGACCTCTGTTTCAAGTCCCATGAAGCGGTGTTTCGCGCGTTCGGCAACCAACATATCGAACCGGTCCTGATTGTCCGCGAGGGTCACGCCGCCGACGTGATGAAGGCCACAGGACATTCCGGTTATCTCTTCGAGTTCCTTGTAAAGGCGGATGGTATAGCCTTGAAGGGCGGCCATGTTGGTGTCGCCGTTCAGAGTATGAAAGCCGCCAGCCGCGTGCCATGTGCTGCCGGAGGTCAGTTCAGAGCGCTCCAACAGCATAACGTCTGACCAACCCAGCTTTGTCAGGTGATACAACACGGAACAGCCTACAACGCCGCCTCCGATCACAACTACGCGGGTGGTGGTTTTCATAGGACGCCTCCAAAATTCGTTGGCCCCATGAAACGAGTGTGATGTGGTTCCGGCAAGTGAAAATACGACAGGAATGGTCGCAAAGGGGCAATTGGGCTGTCTCGGCGCGCGTCAGGCTTGAGGGAGTGTACGCAGGGAGAGCAAGATGCGCGAAAGAGCACAAGCGGTTGTGATTGGCGGCGGAGTGATCGGATGTTCGATCCTCTATCACCTGACAAAGCTGGGGTGGTCAGATGTCGTGCTACTTGAACGCGATGAACTGACTTCTGGGTCTACGTGGCATGCGGCTGCCAATATCCACGGTTTGCATGACAGCACCAACATCAGTCGCATTCAGCATTACACGATGAACCTCTACAATGCGCTTGAGGAAGAAACCGGTCAAAGCTGTGGCGTATTTCAGCCGGGTTCGCTGTACCTCGCGCAGACAGAGGAGCGGGAGCATCAACTGCGTTTGCAGGCTGCGAAAGCCAAGCTTTATGGCATGAATTTCCATGAAATCAGCATTGAAGAGGCGCAGCAGTTGCACCCGCTGGTGGATTTTCAGGGCGTGCGCTGTGTGATGTATGAGCCCGACGGGGGCAATGTGGACCCGTCTGGTGTGACCAATGCCTATGCTGTCGGGGCGCGTCAGAGAGGCGCGGAAATCCACCGCTTCACGCCGGTTACGGCAACTGAGCCTCAGGAAGATGGAACCTGGATCGTGCGCACGCCGAAGGGCGACATTCGCACAGATTGGGTTGTGAACGCAGCCGGCTTGTGGGGGCGCGAAGTGGCGGCAATGGCTGGATTGGAGTTGCCGCTTCAACCGACAGAGCACCAGTATTTCGTAACGGAGACCATTGCCGAAATTGACGGAATGGACCGCAGATTGCCTTCTGTCGCAGATCGAGATGGCGAATATTACCTGAGGCAGGAAGGCAAGGGTCTATTGGTTGGCGCCTATGAGCGAGACATGCGGTTCTGGGCAGAAGAAGGCACGCCTTTGGATTTTGGGCATGAACTCTTTGCGGATGACCTTGAGCGGATCGAAGACAATATGATGCGGGCGATTGATCGCGTGCCTGCGGTCGGAGAGGCCGGGATCAAACGCGTCATAAACGGACCTATGATTTGGTCGCCGGACTCAAACGTTTTGTTCGGTCCGGTTCCGGAACTTGACGGGTATTTCTGTTGCAACGGCATTATTCCCGGGTTCTCCCAGTCTGGTGGCATGGGCCTCGCGGCAGCGCAATGGATGATTGAAGGCGAAACCGAGTATGATCTTTTTGGTTGGGACGTCGCGCGGTTTGACACCTGGGCGGACAAGGCGTTCACCAAGGCTCGTGTACAGGATCAATACGCCCACCGTTTTGCGATCCACTTCCCGAACGAAGAACGTGCGGCAGGCCGTCCGGCGCGGAAACGTCCGGCTTACGATCGTCAGGCCAAACTTGGTGCGGTGTTCGGGTTAAACGCGGGGTGGGAGCATCCTTTGTGGTTCGCTGGGACGCCTGGTGCTGAGGACACAAATGGATTCACGCGCCAGAATTGGTGGGGGCCTGTGGGAGAGGAATGCAAGATGTTGCGTGACCGCGCAGGCATCATCGATATCTCGAACTTTGCCAAGTATGAATGCAAGGGAGCTGGGGCCGAAACCTGGTTGAATGCAATTTTTGCCAACGTGATGCCGCGCGAGGTCGGTCGGTCTTGCCTGACGCCGCTGATCGGAAAACGAGGGGGTATCGCAGGTGATTTCACTGTGACCCGCACTGGCGACGAAAGTTTCTGGATTATCGGGTCGGGGATGGCGGAGCGTTATCACAAAAGGTTTTTCAAGCAGGTGCCTTTGCCAGTTGGCACCACGTTTGAGAGTCTTACCGAAGCGGTGTGCGGCTTTAATGTCGCCGGACCGGAGGCAAGGACTTTGTTGCAGCGGATGACAAATGCCTCCCTTGCAACGGAAGACTTTGCCTTTATGCGCTCAAAGCGGATTGAACTGGCTGGCATTGAAGTTCTGGCCTTGCGGGTATCCTTCACCGGAGACCTCGGTTGGGAACTGCACTGCAAGCAGGAAGACCAAGACGCGCTTTATTCGGCGCTTCTTGACGCTGGAAAACCATTGGGAATCGGGCCGGTGGGTAGTCGGGCGTTGATGAGCCTGAGAGTTGAAAAGGGATACGGAAGCTGGAGCCGGGAATACAGTCCCGAGTATTGGCCGCAGGAAGTCGGTTTGGATCGCCTTTGCAAAATGCAGAAGGATTTCCTCAACAAGGACGCAGTGGCAAAGACGCTGGCGAACCGCCCGAGGGAAGAACTTGTGTTGCTGCATCTGGATGAGGCCGCCGTGACGGCCTCCAACGCTGATGCGACGGGAGGCGAGCCGATTTTCAAAGACGGGCAAGGCGTTGGTCGCGTTACCTCAGGGACCTACGGGTACACCGTTGGGATGTCGCTGGCCCTGGGTTATGTCAAAAACGCCAAGCCGGGAGATCAGGTCGAGGTTATGGTGCTGGGGCAACCGCACAAGGCGACGATATTGCACGAGCCTCCTTTTGATCCGAAAGGCGCGCGGTTGCGGGCATAATCCAGGCTATTTCTTGCGAGGAACCCCGTACAATTCAAGCTTGTGACCCTTGAGGGTATAGCCGAGTTTCGCAGCAATTTTTTCCTGCAGAGCTTCGATCTCGGGATCGACAAACTCGATAACCTGTCCCGAGTTTATGTCGATCAGGTGATCGTGGTGCTCGCGTTCCGCATCCTCGTAGCGCGCACGACCATCGCCAAACTCCAGTTTGTCCAGAATGCCAGCCTCCTCGAAAAGCTTCACCGTCCGATAGACCGTTGCCAACGAAATTCCTTCGTCTCGCGCAGAAGCGCGGGCATATAGCTCTTCGACGTCAGGGTGGTCTTGGCTGTCCTGAAGTACCGCTGCAATTACGCGGCGCTGTTCGGTCATGCGCAGCCCTTTGGCTTCGCAGCGGGAAATAATGGTGTCAGTCATGGTGCCCGTGCGGTGGTCCGGTCCTTGGAGTTTCATTCTGTGTAGCCAATGACGGAGGCTGATTCCACCGATTTTGGCGTGGGGCGGGACGGATAGGCGACTTGACAGGGCCTGTCAAAGCGCTCATTGCGGCGCGACGTGGCCACGCTGTGGCCTTAACGGGCATTGGTGACACTAAGGGCGCAGGGGCGTCGACGTTGCGGGTGCCACCCTATTGCCGGAGACGACCTTGGCCGATTTCAAAGAGCTTGGCTTGCCCAAGCAAGTGGTGACGCAGTTGCAAAAGACTGGACTGACCACACCAACACCTATTCAGGAACGCGCAATTCCCCATGCATTGGAGGGTCGCGACGTCATGGGGTTGGCGCAGACCGGCACCGGAAAGACGTTAGCGTTCGGTCTGCCGCTTATTTCGCAGTTGATGAGCTATGGGCGCAAACCCGAAAAACGCGCGGTGCGGGGGCTAGTTCTTGCGCCGACACGCGAGCTGGCGAACCAGATTTGTGCAAGCTTGCGGGAGCAGGTGCAAGGTACGCCGTTTAAGGTTGGGCTCGTGGTAGGCGGTGTCGGGATCAATCCCCAAATCTCGCGACTGGAGCGCGGCACCGACATACTCGTGGCAACGCCCGGGCGGCTTATCGACCTGATTGAACGTGACGCGATGGACCTTGGCACCTGTGACTTTCTGGTGCTGGACGAGGCGGACCAAATGCTCGATCTCGGTTTCATCCACTCGCTTCGCAAGATCGCTGAGCACCTTCCAAGTGACCGGCAGACAATGCTTTTCTCGGCTACGATGCCTAAGCAGATGGCGGAAATTGCCAGTACCTATCTGAAAGATCCGGTGAAAGTTCAGGTCAATCCTCCCGGCAAAGCCGCGGACCAGATTGAACAGTCGGTCCACTTTATCGCCAAGACGGAAAAGACCGGTCTATTGATCGAGCTTTTGGACAAGCACCGCGACGAGGCGGCAATCGTGTTTGCGCGCACCAAACATGGGTCGGAACGTTTGATGAAAGCACTTGTGCGTGCCGGATACGCGGCGGCCAGTGTACACGGCAATAAGAGTCAGGGGCAGCGGGAGCGCGCCATACAGGCGTTTCGGGATGGCGAGACGCTTGTGCTGGTTGCCACAGACGTCGCGGCCCGCGGTTTGGATATTCCTCAAGTGCGCCATGTCTACAACTATGATTTGCCTAATGTTCCGGAGAACTATGTGCACCGGATTGGTCGAACGGCGCGGGCAGGCATGGACGGAGCAGCGGTTGCATTCTGTTCGCCGGACGAAGTTGACGAGCTCAAGGCTATTCAAAAGGTGATGAAATTCACAATTCCCGTGGCATCAGGCCGTCCTTGGGAAGGTGTCGAGGCAAAAGCTGGCGTGAGCTATGCTGGAGGTCGACGGCGAGGTGGTGGCAAACCCAGATCTGCTGGAGGCGAGGGCGCACCAAACGAACGCAAGCCCGGTGGTAAGCCGTTTGGGCAACGTAAAGGCGGTAAGCCAGGTGGGCGCCCTGGCGGGGCCGGCAAACCAGGTGGCAAGCCAGGTGGCGCTCGCCGTGGTGGGCGGCGTAGCGGGCCAAAAAAATAGCAAAGTCGGATCAGTAGACCAGCTCACCCTTCATCGTGAGGACCGCCTGGCCAGAAATGGTCACGGCCGTGCCATTGGTTTGCGCGGATATGACACTCGGTCGTTTCATGTCTTCGCCTTGCAGGATCGATAGCGTCACATCCTGTCCTTCGACCTGTGCAAGCAGCGCGGCGAGTGTTGCGCAAGCGCTGCCGGTCGCAGGGTCCTCAGGAATATTGTCGAGCGGAGCGAACATTCGGGCATCTATGTGATTGCCGGTGCGGACATAGGCAAATTGAGCGAAATCCAGACCGGAAGGATACTCTGCGTTGCCTTCTCTGAAGGCAGCAACGTCGGTTTCCAGACTCGCGAGGGCATCGCGGGTTTTAAGTTCTGTAAGCGTAAAGGCGAGGCCGAGCGATGCCATGGTTGGCACATGGTTTCGGGTTTCTATTTGGTCGGGGGTTACGCCTAAGGCTTTGGCAACAAGCGTAATTTTAGGCTCGTGCAGCGTTTCCAATTCCGCCGAAGTGGTGAATGAAGCTTCGCCGTTTTCAGCGCGCGTTGCGATCGGACCAATGCCCAGTTCAAGCGTCATGTCTGGCCCGTGACCGGCGTCGGCCAATGCCACTGCGGTGCCGATGGTCGGATGCCCTGCAAAAGGCACCTCCATCGTTGGCGTGAAAATTCGGACCCACGCCGTGTGCGCCGAATTAGTGGGCGGATAGACAAACGTGGTCTCGGAAAAATTGAACTCGCGCGCGATCTTCTGAAGGTCTTTCTCCGGGAGCTTTTCTGCATCAGTAATGACTGCTAATTGATTGCCACCAAACGGTTTTCCGGAAAAGACATCATATACGAGGTATGGGTGCATCAGGCTGGCTCCGGTGTGGGTTCACGCAAGGACAGGTCCATCCAGATCGGAAGATGGTCTGATGCGACCGGAGCTGGAATCCGCGTTAGAACACCATGATCGCGGGCTTGCAGATCACGTGTGGTTGCAAAGCCGTCGAGCGCAGCAACAGGGCGGGGTGACGGGAAACTGTGTGCGGTATTCACAAAATCAAAGGCAGGCGTCACAGCGTCAAGCGCATGCTTTGGTCCCCACTCGTTGAAGTCGCCGGCGATCACAGTGGGCATATTCGGCAAACGGTCCAATGTATGTGCGATGTTGTTAAGTTGCATGAGGCGGTGGCGCCGGATGAGACCGAGATGTACGCCGACGACCCGAACCGGCCCCAGCGGCGTTTGCAGGTCGGCGCGGATGGCACCGCGCGGTTCCAGGCCAGGGAGGTCGAACTTGTCCGCTTCCAGAATTTCGATTCCGTCGCGTAACAGCATAGCGTTACCGTGCCACCCAAGTGATCCCTTGGGTTGGCCGAATTCGGCGATGGTATATCCTTTTGTTTCAATGAGATCAAAAGGGAGGGCCGTCGGGCGTGGCGGTAGTCGTTTGTCAGCCTCTTGAAGCACGACCACATCGGCTCGTAAGGCGCGGATAACTACCATTGAGCGGGCCGGATGGCGGCGCATGTCAACACCAACGCATTTCTGCAGGTTGTAGCTCGCGATACGCATGCATCAGGTTCCGCAGAAAGTCTGGCGGACACGTTCGCTGTCGAGCGGTGGTCTTGTCAGATCGGTGAATTGGTCCGAACTTTCATATGGAGACGCCAGTGCTTGCATCAGGCGTTCGAAGGGCGCCATATCCCCATCGATAGCGGCAGTGATCATTTCCTCGATCCGGTGATTGCGCGGAATGATTGCCGGGTTGACCGCGTTCATTGTGGTTTGCGGGTCGTCTTCTGTTTCAAGGCGTTTCATCCAGTTGCTTCGCCACGCGGCGAATGCGTCTTGATCAAGGAACTGATCTTGTGGAGAGTCGCCGCTTAGGGACCTGAAAGTGTTCGTAAAATCGGACCCATCCTTGGACATCAAAGACAACAAGCCGTCGATCAACTCGGCGTCTTCTTCACGCACGTCGGTGATGCCGATCTTGGCGGCAAATAAGCGCGTGCGTTCGTCTCGAATCTTCTCGGGCATTGCGTGAATGAGTTTGGTGAACTCTTCAACAGCAGCATCGCCGTCGGGCATGACAGGCACCAGAGTGGTTGCAAGCTGTGCCATGTTCCAGACGATGATGTCGGGTTGGTTTCCAAAGGCGTATCGGCCCTGACGATCGATGGAGGAAAACACCATCATCGGTTCATAGTCGTCCATATAGGCACAGGGGCCATAATCAAGCGTTTCGCCAGAAACGGCGCAATTGTCAGTGTTCATGACGCCGTGGATAAACCCGACGGACATCCAGCGTGCGATCAATGCAGCCTGCCGATCTATGACGGATGCGAGAAACTCCGTCGGCGACGTTGCATCCGGGTAATGGCGCGCGATGGAGAAATTCATGAGAGTTTCGAGCCCGGCGACGTCTTGTCGGGCGTAGAGCGCCTGAAAAGTCCCGACGCGGATATGCGATGACGCAACGCGGGCCATCACACCGCCTGGCATAGGGCGTTCGCGGAAGACCTCTTCTCCTGTGGCCACAGCAGCGAGCGCGCGTGTCGTAGGGATCCCTAGTGCATGCATCGCTTCACTGACCACATACTCGCGTAGAACCGGACCAAGCCAACTGCGACCGTCGCCGCGGCGCGAAAATGGCGTCGGTCCAGACCCTTTTAGTTGGATGTCGAACCCACACGATTCACCTATCAAAACGGCTCGCCCATCCCCTAATTGCGGGTTCCAGTTTCCAAACTGATGCCCTGCATAAAGCTGGGCAATAGGGGCGGCGCCATCCGGTAGTTTTGAGCCCGAGAAGATTTCAGCAAGCTCCTGTTCGTCACCCGCGTCGGTTATTCCGAGGGATGCGGCCAGCGGCCGATTGAACGCCAATAACTTTGGCGCGCGGACGGGCGTGGGGGCCTGATGCGCAAAGAAGCGATCAGGAAGCTCGGCGTAGGTGTTTTTGAACGGAATGTGCAGCGTCATACCCTCAAGATACGGGCGATTTACCGAATTGCCAGAGGGAGACCAATCACGAGCAGGTTAGCGCAGCCGGCGGGTCATGAGCATGTAGCGCTCTCGGGCTTGGAAACCGGAGCGGAGATAGAGTTTCCGGGCTTTATCGTCGTTGCGATCGACTTCGAGATGCAATGCGCAGACGTCAACATTCTCAAGGGCTTTGGCCAACCCGATCAAGGCTTCTGTCGCCATGCCGCGACCTCTGACTGCGGGACGAATATAGACTTCGTCCACAAACGCATCCATGCCGCCGAACTCGACCGACCAGCCAAACGTTACGACGACATAGCCAACCGGCGCCAACCGCGGTCCGAGAATGTATGCCGCGCCGTATGGGGATCCTTGCAGAAGCGGGAGTATGCCCTTGGCGCGGGTTTCAGCGTCGGAAGGTATTTGCATCTCGGCATGAAAGGCCTCGACAAGCGGATCGAGTTTGGCGAAATCGTTGGTGTCGGCGAGATGCAGAGCGGTCGTCATAGGCGTGCAAGCCGTTCCGTCAAAAGCGAAAAGAAACCGTCGGCGTCAAGGTCACCAATGAAAAGTGCATTCGGTTCGCGGTCGGTGACGCGCCACCAGTCCGCTACAGTCATCCCGAGGGTTAGTTCGGACTGCGTTTCAATCT
Organism: Shimia isoporae; assembly: GCF_004346865.1. Lineage (NCBI taxonomy): Bacteria > Pseudomonadati > Pseudomonadota > Alphaproteobacteria > Rhodobacterales > Roseobacteraceae > Shimia > Shimia isoporae. The sequence continues at coordinate 1,645,492 of NZ_SMGR01000001.1, read as the reverse complement.
CGACGTTGATGTGGCGACCGGAGAAGAGTTCCGGTTTGATGAGGTAGGCGGTGACGCATGGGTCATGAAGGGGCGCGCCAGCGGAACCGTATTTTTCCTTGTCGAACCTTTCAAAGAAATCAGTCATTTCCGCCGTGGCAATACCCACTTTTGTACCGAGCGCCCGGAAAGCGTCGTTGCGGGGTTTTGTGACAAGTGCCTTGTGAGTGACATCAAGCGGCATAACAACGATGTGCGCGCCGGATTTGAACACCACATCAGCGGCTTCGGGATCGACGTAAATGTTGAACTCCGCCGCAGGTGTGATGTTGCCAACTTCGAAATAGGCGCCACCCATCAGGACGATTTCCTGAACCCTTTCAACAATATCAGGTGCTTTTTTGAAGGCAGTGGCGATGTTGGTCAAAGGGCCAAGGGGACACAGGGTTACGGTCCCTGTCTCTTCAGTGCGCAGGGTGTCGATGATGAAGTCGACTGCGTGCTGATCCTGAAGAGCCATTGTTGGATCGGGCAATGTTGGGCCATCAAGACCGGTTTTGCCATGTACATGTTCTGCGGTGACCAGTTTTCGGGACAGAGGCGCATCGCAACCCGAGAAAACCTTGGTGTCAGGTTTGCCAGCTAACTCACAGACAATGCGAGCATTTTTTTGAGTCAACGGCAGGGGTACATTGCCGGCGACGGCGGTTATCCCAAGGACGTCAATTTCTTCCGGGCTGGCAAGCGCAAGGAGAATGGCGACCGCGTCGTCCTGTCCTGGGTCGGTGTCGATGATAATCTTGCGCGGGCTCATGGGCCTCTCCTTGGTGCCTGTCGATTTTGTTTTGTGAAGGGGCAGGTTGGCAATGGCAAGAGGCGTTGTCCAGTGGGTCAGCGGCTGTTTGTGCAAATTATTTTAACATACGGTCAAAAAAATGACCGTCTGCAGAACGTCGGTATTACGTCTGCAACCAGACAGTGTTGAAATTCTGCAAAAACGAAAAAGGCAGCCCGATTGGGACTGCCTTTAAATGGTGCTGTTCAAAGTGACCTTAGCCGTCGAAATCAACTTCTTCAGTGATTTTCAATGCGTCGGCGCGATGTCCCGCGAGAGTCATTAGGTTGACGTCGTCTGCGGTGAATTCACCCCAGCCGGTGACCAACGCATCTGCCTGAGTGCCTGGCGCAATCGGATATTCGAAATTGGCTTTGGCGTAGATCTCTTGAGCGGCGGGAGAGGTAAGAAACTCCATCATCTTGATGGCGTTTTCTTTGTTTGGTGCGGATTTTGTCAGCGCAACGCCCGAGATATTTACGTGGGTACCTTTGCCCTCGAATTCGGGGAAGACGATGCGCACGCTGTCGGCCCATTCTCTCTGCTCATCATCAGACAACATTTTGCCCATGTAGTAGGTGTTGCCGATGGAGATGTCGCATTCGCCGGCCCAGATCGCTTTGACCTGTGCGCGGTCGTTGCCTTGCGGTTTGCGGGCGAGGTTGGATTTCACGCCTTCGAGCCAGGATTTTGCGCCTTCGATGCCATGATGCTCGATGACCGCGGAAGTCAGCGCCACGTTGTAGGCGTTCGTGCCGGAACGGGTGCAGATGCGGCCTTCCCATTTGGGATCTGCCAGATCCTCGTAGGTGGTGACTTCGCCGTCGGCCACGCGGTCTTTGGAGGCATATACAATGCGCGCACGGGTGGTGAGGCCGAACCAGTGGTTATCGGGGTCACGGTATTGCGCAGGCACGTTGGCGTTAATGGCGTCAGAGGTGACCGGTTGGGTCAGGCCCGCGTTCACAACGGCGGCAAGGCGGGAGATGTCGACGGTGAGGATCATATCTGCCGGGGAGCGATCACCTTCTGCTTGCAGACGTTCAACCATGCCCTTTTGCAGATAGGCGACGTTGACTTTGATGCCGGTTTCAGCAGTGAACGCATCGGTCAGCGGTTTGATCAGTTCCGGCTGGCGGTAGGAATACACGTTGACCTCGTCAGCGATCACTGGCGCGGCCAGCGAGGCGGCTGCGGTGATAAACAGGGCAGTGGAAATGGGTTTCGTCATGGTCGCGCTCCCAGCGTCAAGTTTTCGTTGCGCGGGTTAAACCTGAGTTTTTTTGTTGGGTCAATACCTGAATAAATCATTCAGGATTAAATTTCGCATTTTTCATGCGTCCTTTTATGGGGATTTCTCTTCCGCTTTTACCGCATCCCAGAGAGCGTCCATTTCTTCCAGATTGCTGTCCTCGGGACGTTTGCCGTCTTGCGCGAGTTTGGCCTCTACACCTTCAAACCGGCGAACAAACTTGGCGTTTGTGGCGCGCAGCGCGGCCTCCGGGTCGATGTTCAAGTGACGTGCGAGGTTGGCTATGACAAAAAGCATGTCACCGAATTCTTCTTCGATTTCGGTTTGGGTCAGCTTTTCGCGAGCCTCGGCCAGTTCGCCGGCTTCTTCCACAATCTTGTCGACGACTTGCGATATATCGGGCCAATCAAAACCCACCCGTGCTGCGCGTTTTTGCAGTTTGACGGCACGCAATAGGGCAGGAAGCCCAAGGGCAACGCCGTCGAGTGTGCCGGATTGAGCCTTGGAGGCACGTTCAGCGGCTTTCACCTCCTCCCAGTCGCGGGTTTGCTGTTCTGCGGATTTGTCCCGGTTCTCGTCGCCAAAGACATGCGGATGGCGGGCGACCATTTTGTCGGACATGGTGTCGGCCACTTGGTCAAAGGTGAAGAGGCCGCGTTCGGAGGCCATTTGCGCGTGGAAGACGGATTGGAACAACAGGTCGCCCAACTCGCCTTTGAGTTCGTCCCAGGCCTCACGCTCAATTGCGTCGGCAACCTCGTAGGCTTCCTCTATGGTGTAGGGGGCAATGGTCGAAAAATCCTGTTCGATGTCCCATGGGCAGCCATTTTCCGGATCGCGCAGGCGGCGCATAATTTCCAGTAGTCGCGGCATTCCGCCTTCGGGATTCAGGATCAAGGGGTCTTCGGCCATTGCAGAGCGCTCCGCTTTTTGGTTTTGGTAGGAGTGAACAGTTATTCAGAGAGGGTGTCCACTCATGCCAGTTGTGAATCGTATTGCCGATTATGCGGACGAAATGAAGGGGTGGCGTCGTCATTTGCACGCGCATCCTGAATTGGAGTTCGAATGCCACGAAACGGCGGCCTTTGTTGTTGCTCGCCTGAAGGACTTCGGCGTGGACGAAATCCACGAGGGAATCGCCAAGACCGGCGTGGTTGCCATCATTAACGGTCAAGGGGAAGGACCGACTGTTGGCTTACGCGCGGACATGGATGCTTTGCCGATGGATGAGACGTCTGGGGTGGAGTACGCCAGTGAAGTAGCAGGACGGATGCATGCCTGTGGCCATGACGGTCATACAACAATGCTGTTGGGCGCCGCAAAATATCTCGCGGAAACCCGCAAGTTTTCCGGACGTGTCGCGCTGATGTTCCAACCTGCTGAGGAAGAAGGCGGCGGCGGCGAGGTGATGGTCAAGGAAGGCGTAATGGACCGTTTCGATGTGAATGAGGTCTATGCATTACACAACGTGCCTGGGTTGCCGTTCGGGGAATTCCACACGACTCCCGGTCCGATCATGGCGGCGGTCGACACGTTCACGATCAACATTCAGGGCACCGGTGGGCACGGGGCTTATCCACAAGATACGGTTGATCCGGTGGTCGCCGCCGTCGCGATGGTCAATGCCATCCAGACCATCGTGAGCCGAAACCACGACACCCGCAACGAAGCGGTCGTATCCGTGACGCAAATCCATGCGGGCTCTGTGAACAACGTGATCCCTGATCTTGGCATGATCAATGGCACCATTCGCACATTCGACAAAGATGTGCAGGCGATGATTCACAAACGGCTCGAGGAAATCACCAAGGGTACGGCTGCGGCTTATGGTCTGTCGGCGGAACTGGAACTGGATATTGGCTATCCGGCGACGGTGAACAGCGAGCGTCAGACTGCTTTTGCAGCCGATGTGGCGCGAGACATCGCAGGCGACGGGGCTGTGAATGACGCGCAGGGTATGGAAATGGGAGCTGAGGATTTCTCCTACATGTTGGAAGCGCGTCCCGGTTCTTATTTATTCCTCGGCGCAGGTGAAGGCGCAGGCCTGCACAACCCGGCGTTCGATTTCAATGACGAGGTCGCGCCCATTGGCGCGTCGTTCTTCGCCAAACTGGTTGAGACCGCACAACCTCTGAAATAATCCACTATTGCGGGCGTGCCCAACAAGGCGCGCCCGCTATCCGATTGTTCCTCGGCGCATTCATTAACACATTATTAACAAAGTGCTTTGCAGGTTGCCTACATAGTGATAGGTGGCGCCGAATTGTGCATAGAAAATGCTTTTTGGCGTTTTGTCGCTCTTGGACCGTAAAGATCATGAAAGGACAGGCATGATCCGCGTAAAGGGGCGGTGTATTGGTGTGTGAGGGATGAAAGTAATGACAATTTTGTTTGTGGTTCTCGTGTTGGCCTTCGGCCTTTTGGCTTATGTTCGTTTGGCGCCGAATGACGCGAGCCGCTGGCATGTTGCCGGTGAGATCACCAAGGACAGCAATGGCCAAAACAGTGTTCGGCGCCTTGTTGAGGCTGGGCCGGATGGCTTGGCGAATTTTGCCGAGGTGGCACTGCGGGATCCGCGCACCGAGGTGCTGGCCGGTTCGGTGAGCGAAGGCATGATCACTGTGGTGACGCGGACGCGAATGGTCGGCTATCCGGATTTCACGACAGCCTGGATGCAGGACGGAAAGCTCGCGATTTACGGCCGCTCACGATTTGGTCGCAAGGATTTCGGCGTCAATGCCCAGCGTGTGGATGGCTGGATTGCGGCTTTGACCGCCGGTTAGGTCGGAACTGAGGCAGCCGGGAGAAATCTCGCGCCACATCGGAACGTTCAATGACATCTGGCATTGGGCCATAAACATCCGGCCATCAACCTGCATGCAGATGGTTTCTCCAAGCTCAATGCGCTGGCCTTGTCGATCCGTACAATAACAATCGACGGGAACGCCGTTGATGAAACCGTCGGCGAGGGCGGGGCTGGCTAGCAGGCATAGGAAGGAAATCAATCGGGTCATACAGCAAGGATACACCAAAGCGTGGCCTTGACCAAACCGGCGGATTGTCCCACTTAGCTGCATGGTTCCTATTGAGCGACTAGAACAGATTAAGCTGCGGTTCGAATTTCTTGAGGCGCAGATGGCAGAGGGCGGCGGTGATATCGCGGCGCTCGCAAAAGAGTATGCTGAAATCAAGCCGGTGGTGGAACAGATTGCGACCTATCGCAAATTGTTGTCCGATATCTCAGAAGCAGAAGAGATGCTGGACGATCCGGATATGAAGGATTTGGCCGAGGAAGAGTTGCCGGATTTGCGGGCAGCGCTTCCTGAGGCCGAGCATGCGCTGCAACTCGCCCTGTTGCCCAAAGACGAGGCGGACGCGCGGCCGGCCATTCTGGAAATTCGACCCGGAACGGGCGGAGACGAAGCGGCCTTGTTCGCGGGCGATTTGCTGCGGATGTATCAGCGCTATTGCGAAACGCGGGGTTGGAAGCTCGAAATTCTTGAGGAAGCGGCAACGGAGCTTGGCGGGATCAAGGAAGTTGTGGCGCATATAAAAGGCGAGAATGTCTTTGCCCGGATGAAATTCGAAAGCGGTGTGCATCGTGTACAACGGGTTCCCGCAACGGAGAGTGGCGGCCGTATTCATACTTCGGCGGCGACGGTGGCAGTGCTGCCGGAGGCGGAAGATGTCGACATTCAGATCGACGCGCAGGATATCAGGATCGATACCATGCGTGCTTCGGGGTCTGGCGGTCAGCACGTGAATACAACAGATTCGGCAGTTCGGATTACGCACTTGCCCACCGGCATCATGGTGGTGAGCTCCGAGAAGTCGCAGCATCGCAACCGTGAAATTGCGATGCAGGTGCTCAAGACCCGCTTGTTTGACCTTGAGCGGCAGAGGATTGCCGATGAGCGTGCGGCGGATCGTGCAGGCCAGGTTGGCTCCGGAGACCGGTCTGAACGCATTCGCACCTACAACTTTCCGCAGGGGCGGATGACAGATCACCGGATCAACCTGACACTCTACAAGCTTGATCAGGTAATGGCGGGCGATCTTGATGAGATCATCGATGCTTTGACGGCGGATGCCCAGGCGACAGCGTTGGCGGAGATGGAGGCGTGAGCCTGACGATTTCCGATCTGGTGGCTCAGGTTGCCGGATCGTTGACTGCGGCAGGAATTGAGGGTGCGCCGCGGGAAGCGCGATTGTTGGTCGCGCATGTGACCGGCGTTCCGACGTCTCGTTTGACGCTGGAGATGGGGCAGGCAGTCAACTCCGAATATCAAGAAAAATTGCTGCCGCTGGTGGCGCGACGCATGTCGCGCGAGCCTTTGTCGCATTTGTTGGGGCGACGCGCGTTCTATGTCCATGAGTTTCGCGTGACCGCGGACACACTGGATCCGAGACCAGAGACGGAAACTCTGGTGACGGAGGCTTTGAGGGAGCCGTTTTGTCGGGTTCTTGATCTGGGCACTGGAACCGGTGCGATCGCGATTTCGTTACTGGCAGAAAGGCCTGCTGCACGGGGCATTGCTACAGATTTGTCTACAGCCGCTCTTGATGTGGCGGCGGACAATGCGGCTGCCATCGGCGTCGGGGACCGCTTGGAGTTTTTGCAAAGCGACTGGTTTAAAACGGTGGAAGGGCGTTTCGATCTGATCGTGTCAAACCCTCCCTATATTGCTCTTGAAGAAATGGATGCTTTGGCCCCGGAACTGCGCCATGAGCCGCGTTTTGCCTTGACTGATGAAGGTGACGGGTTGGCCGCTTATCGCTCCATCTGCGCCGATGTCCTGTCGTATCTGGAGCCAGGCGGGTGGCTAATGGTGGAAATTGGCTGGCAACAGGGGCGGGAAGTCGCAGACCTATTTGAGGCAGCTGGTTTGATCGAAGTGACGGTCATAAACGATTTGGACGGCCGAAATCGAATGGTTCGCGGCAAAAAACAACATTAAGCGTTGCGAGATAGCCGCTTTTTCCATTTTCACGCACTTTAGATGCAGAATAAGTCTTGTGCCGAGCCGCGTGGCGTTCTACCAATATCGCGTCTGATCGGTGGATGCCCAAAATGGGCGGTCCCGACGGACATCAAGCCAGACATCGTCGCACCGGTATTTAGAGCGCAAGAGGCGTGAAACGGAATGAGCGACAGCAATTGACCAAGGCTGGATTGCAAAGAAAATGAGATCTTCGAAGTCACGTTCGCGGAACAAGGGTAACCGCAACCGTCCCTCAGGTAATATCGTCAACCGAGTGTTTGACAGCTCCGGTCCAGAGGGCAAGGTGCGCGGTACTCCGCAGCAAGTTATCGACAAATACAACCAGCTCGCCCGCGACAGCCAGCTGAGCAATGATCGTGTTGCCACGGAAAACTTCCAGCAGCACGCCGAGCATTACCAGCGCATGCTGAACGAGGCCCAGCGAGAGCAGGAAGCCCGTCGTGAAGAGCAGGAACGCCAGAACCGTGAGCGCCAGCAAGAGCGGGATCGCGAGCGCCGGGAACGCATTGAGCGTCAGGAACGCGAAGCCAATGGCAGCGGCGAGAAAGCGGCTGTTGCGTCGGCTGAAGACCCGTCCGAAGCGGAGCAACCCGATGTGATCGGCGAAGTGGCGGACAGCGGTCTGGTGGAGACACCGGAAACTGCATCAGAAGAGCCCAAGCCGAAAAAACCCCGCAAACGCAGCCCTCGTAAGAAGGCAGAGCCAGAGGCGGCGGAGGCGGCACCGGCGTCAGAGGAAAATCCGGCGGCAGAGTGATTTGCTTTAGAGTTTAAGATAGAAAACCCCGGAGCTTGGCTTCGGGTTTTTTTTGCTTTTGTTCGACCGATTTACGCGTCGAAAGTTCGTGCCAAGGCGCAGAACTGCTCCAGGCTGACCTGTTCTGCGCGTTCGGTGGGTTTGATGCCAGCAGAGATCAATCGGTCTTCGATGTCGGGCGCTTGACCCTTCAGCGAACCGCGCAGCATTTTGCGGCGCTGGTTGAAGGCTGCGGCCACGATACGGGACAGGATTGCCGCGTCGGCAGGGTAGCGGGGTTCCGGCAACGCGGTCAGATGCACGACAGCGGAATGGACTTTGGGTGGCGGTGAGAACGCCTCTGGCGGTAGGTGCATGACAATCTTCGCATCCGCGCGCCATTGGGCCAGAAGCGCGAGGCGTCCATAGGCCTTGGAGCCGGGGGCAGCAATGATGCGTTCCGCCACTTCACGTTGGAACATCAGAGTCAGACTTTCCCAGAAGGGAGGCCATTCGGCTGGAGTAAGCCAGCGCACCAGCAATTCGGTTCCGACGTTGTATGGCAAGTTGGCGGCGACGCGGATTGGCGGCGTCAGATGGCTGAGCGGATCAACTTCGAGGGCATCTCCGTTGATAACCTGAAGCTGACCAGGGTAGGCGGCGCCGATTTCGGCAAGGGCAGGCATACAGCGTTCATCTTTTTCAATCGCCAGCACTCTGCGGGCACCTTCGGCGAGAAGGCCGCGGGTCAACCCGCCGGGACCGGGCCCGATTTCAAGAACATCGCACTCCGAAAGGTCACCTGCGCGGCGTGCGATCTTTGCGGTCAGGTTCAAATCCAGCAGGAAGTTCTGGCCGAGTGCCTTGCGCGCGGAAAGGCCATGCGTTGCGATCACATTGCGCAGAGGGGGCAGGTTATCAATGGCGCTCATATCGGGCTCCGGCTGGCGGTGTCTGCTTTGTTGCGGGAGTATGTGGCGCTTTGCGGTGCGTCAAGCGCTTTGGGCCATATGCCAGGCCATACGCAGAGCTTCGATAGTGCTTGTCGGGTTTGCGACACCCTGACCGGCGATGTCAAACGCCGTGCCGTGATCCGGAGATGTCCGAATGAAAGGTAGGCCGAGCGTCACGTTCACACCGCGGTCGAAGTCCAGCGTCTTGATCGGTATCAGGGCTTGATCATGATAGGCACAAATCGCAGCGTCGTATCCCGCGCGAGCGCGGGCGTGAAACATGGTGTCTGCAGGCATCGGACCTGAAAGATCATAGCCTTCGCGGCGCATCTCTTCCAACACAGGTGCAATGATATCAGCGTCTTCTGTCCCCATTGCGCCGCCTTCGCCCGCATGAGGATTAAGTCCTGCGATGGCCAGGCGTGGCGCGGCAACGCCGAACTGAGATTGAAGCCCCTCGGCAGTGATGCGGATGGTATCGCGCAGCAAGTCAGGGGTCAGGTGGGCGGGCACGTCCTTTAGCGGGATGTGAATCGTGGCCGGCACAACACGCAGTTGATCGGAGGCAAGCATCATCACCACGCGGTCCACTTCGCCCAAATACGCAAGAAACTCGGTATGACCAGGGTAGGGGAAGTCCGCCCCGTCTTTGAGGGCTTTCTTGTGGATAGGCAACGTGCAGACCGCAGAAGCTTCGCCGGTCATCGCCAAATCGGTAGCGCGCGAAATGGCCTCGATCACGCCTTCGGCGTTTTCAGGATCAGGGATGCCGGGCGTACGTTTTCCGAAGAAGGGATGAGGCAGGACTGGCAGCGCGTCGGGCATGACTTCTGCGGCTTCGTTGGGTGCCTGAATTTCGATAAATGGCACGCTGGCCGGCAGATGCGCGGGATCGGCGATCAGAAAAAAGCTCAGATCGTTTTTCAGAACGTCCCAAGCCTTTTCGATGATCTCAAGCCCAACACCAGCGGGTTCGCCGCAGCTAACCGCGATCGGCGCTGTCATTGTTCAATTATGTGAGCCTGCGCTCGAAGCTGGCTCAGGTAACTTTCGGCGAAATTGTCGAGACGCTGGTTGCGCAGTGCCGCTGCCACTTCATCGCGGGACAATTCCTCGCCAAATTCTGCAGTTCGGCCGCAGAGCATCAGCATGATCAATGTCTGGCCGTTGGCTGTGGTCAAAGCGGTCGAAATCTCGTTGTCGTCCATCTTTGCCAGTTCAAGTGCGATGTCGCGCGGGATTTCACCAGGAGCCTGTGACTCGCGGAAAAGAACCTCCGGCGGCAAATCTTTGGCAATGCCGTAGAGATCGTCACAGCGGTCAATACGGTTGGCGATGTCGCGTGCCTGAGCCAGTGTTTCAGGCGTCCGACCACCTGCCAGATAGTACATGGCATAGTCAATTTCGGAGTATCTTGGTGCAGGGCGATTGCTTTCCTCTACGCGGCGCATCTGGAAAAGAGCAACTGCGTTCGGCAATTGTACGGGCGCTGTTACTTCTCCGGGCGACAGGGCAGCAATCAGAGGGCGCAGCTGAGGCGGTAGATTGGTCACGGACATCCACTGGATGCGGCCACCGTCGTCTTTCGTCGGGGACTGAGAATACGTGATCGCGGCTTGTTCGAAGTCCTCAAAAGAGCGAATTTCGGACAATTGCTGGGCAAGGCCCATCACCTGGCCCTGTGTTTGCGGCGTCATCGGGATCACGATTTCGGACAATAGAACTCGCAAACCGCCCGCGCCGGTGTTGGATGCTACTGCGCGATCAATTTCTTCCTCGGAAATCTGCACGCTGCCGCCAAATCGGGCCTGCACGAAGCCACGCCAAGTCACACCGGAGGTGATGAAATCCCGCATGGTTTCTTCGTCGATGCCTTCACTGGCCAATGCCTTGAGCATTTCGTCAGGCTGCATGTTTACGCGTTGGGCGAATTCGGCGAGCCCCGCCTGCACACCTTCCTCGGGAACGCTGACGCCGGCGATGCGTGCGGCCTGTACTTTGAGGCGATCATCAATCAGTTGCTTGCGTGCTTCCGAGTATGTGTCGCCCGGCGTGTTCATGATGGTGAGCAGGCGCGCGCGCTGATCAATTTCATAGTTGGTAACGACCTGATCGTTTACCGTTATGGCTGGTGAAAAGGCGCCCTGTGCGGAGACATCCAATGGGCTGGAAAGGCCAACAATCACTGCAAGAGTTGTGGAAAGTGCAAAGCGTTTGGTAAGGCGCGATGTCATGTCGTTTGGTCTTTCCTGTAGTGTCATCCGCAGGTGCGGTCGTAGCTTTTGTCCGGGGCATTGACCGAGAACCCCAGAAGGGTCACGGACAGGCCGAATGACGTATCCGACGCAACCCTAGTAGATGTGGAAAACTTGCGCGAGAGTGAAAGTTCAACTTTCAGACACTCGTTGCGATATTCAAGACCAAGTCCGGCTTCGGCGGTCTCGCCGGAGCCCGCGTCAAAGCGCCAGTCCAGAAGACCGGTCCAGTGACGGCTCATACGGTAGCTACTGTCTATAGCCCATTCTGCCAACAAATCGGGGCGGCTTTGAGCAGGGTCCGCATCCAGCCATATGAAGCTGGCATCAAGCCAGAGTTTTTTGTTGGTCCAACCTAAACGGGCCTCGGCTTTGGACAGTTCACCATCTGTGCCCAGAAGCGTGCGACCGCCGACCGCCAAACCCTTGGCCGTAGAGAACCGGCCAGCGATCAAGTAGTCGGAGGTGTTGCCGTCAAGACCCGAGCTACTTGTGAAGTCGGGCAGGGCAATGTCCCGGTAGACTTGACCCAGTGTAAAGCTTGCGCGCCAGTCGGACTTTGCAATGCGCGACCAATTCAGGCCCACGGCAGACCGAAGACCGCGTTCCCGACGGTCGTAAGAGGCAAAGCGAGACAGCGCGAGCAAGTTGCCTTCGTCGAATTCCGTTCGCGTGCTTTCGTCGTTGGCAACGTCAAGATCATCGCCGCCCGTGTAGGCAATTTGTGCGACAGGCTCGATGATATATGTTGCCCCGTCGTTGCCTACCTTGCTGATTGGGTAGCGCGCCTCTGCGGCCAGGGTTGGGGACACACCGAATTCAAAGCTTGAAACCGTGCTGTCGTTGTAAGTGCGGAACGCATCGAATGCGAGTTCACCTGTGACGGCTGTGCGAATGCCGTTTCGCAAAGTCCAGTTGCGCCGCCAAAGCATCGCTGCATTAGCACGAACGACGTCCCGCCCGATCACGTCGTCAGAGGATTCCCGATAGTGACCGTGGATTTCTGCAGACGTGCGTAATTCGCCGCCGATTGAGGCAGGAAAGAAGCGCCGTTCCGTTTCCGCGACGGCCACCAGAGTCGGAAGTGTCTTGTTGTCTTCGTCGTCCCGAAGGGACTGGAAATGCAGCAATGCAACACGCGTGTTTTCATCGCGCTTTGCGCGGCGCACCGTGATGTTGCTGTTCAGACGGTCAGCGCCCGAGTAGTCATAATCGCTTAGATAGCTGTCGTCTGATGTGGCCTTGAGATCAAAGGTCAGCGCGTATCCCTCGGGAAGCCCGAACCACCCTCTGGCAAAAAGATAGCTGCGGATGTCGTCCGGTCTCAGTGAGTCATCACTGACCGCACCGTTCAGCTCGATTTTTCCCTTTTTGAAGGCCTGACGATACCGCAGTTCCAGAGTTCTGGTTTCGGACGATAGGTAGGGCGTGAGCGTGATATCCTTGCTGCGGCCAATTGGAATGAAATAGGGCGCTTTGACACCATCACCGAGACGCGAGGTCGAGCGCAAAGTCGGGATCAGGAAGCCGCGTGCTCGATCCAGAGTCGGGTCTGGCATTCGCAGGTGCGGGAAGTAGAAAACTGGCAGGCTACGCAAATAGATACGCGCATGGTCGAAGTAGACTTGCTGAGCTTCCTGATCGTGAACCACCCGGCTCGCCCGAATTGACCAAAGCGGCGGTTCATTGTTTTTGCATACATGGCAGGATGACACGGTGGTTTTGGTCAGCACGTTGTAACGGCCATCCACCCGGTCCAATTGCGCTCCCGCGATTTGCGTGCGTTGGCTCAGAACGACGCGGGCCGAACGCAACAGGCCGTTGCGCATGTCCTTGTCCAACTCCGCCTCGGTAGCGAGAATGACCGTATTCGCGCCCTCGAAAATACGAATAGGGCCTTTGACAAATATCTTGTCGGTTTCCCCGTCGTATATGATCTCGTCGGCCAAAAGGCGACGGTTGCCGCTCAAGGCTTCGACGTTGCCCTTTGCGGTGAGTTTGTTGTCACCCGTCACAAAGACGCTGTCTGCAACGAGAACCACGTCATTTTCTTCTTGGGTGGCCTGCGGCGGCTTGGCGGACTGAGCGAGAACAGGCTGTGACGCCGCTGATGCCATCAGCACTACAGCCAGCAGGCGCATGTTGCGCGGCACAAAGGCGAGTCGTCTGAGGGCAGTCTTCATCCGTCTTCCATATGCAAAAGAAGGCCGAACGCCAACAGAACACTGGCCGCAGGCGGACCCCACGCAGCCAGCATAACCGGAATTTGCCCATTCTCGCCAAGGATTTGCGAGAAATTTCGAACGAAATAAAGGCTAAAACCAATCAGAATTGTCACCAGAACGGCGACCCCTGTATTGCCGAAACGGGTGTGTCGCATCGTGAAGGCAGATGCGATCATCACCATTGCGACAAGAAAGAGCGGCTGTGCCAGTTCCATGTTGAGCCAAACAAGATGACGCCGCGCGGAGAAGCCTGCGACCTGCAACTCTTGAATGAATTTGGGCAGGTCCCAGATCGAGATCGCTGAGGGGTTGCCGAAACGGTCTCGAATGCGCTCGGGGGTTAGCGAGCTGTCAACGCGCAAAAGATCATGGGTCACGGCGTTGGATTCGGAATTCACGCCTTCTTCCAGTGGCCAGATTTTGGCTTGTTCCAACTCCCATGCTCCATCAACGAGACGGGCAGAACGTGCCACGATCCTTTGCGTTGGACCGCCGTTTGGGGCGTATGTGACCAAAGACAGATTGTGGAATTCGGTTGCGTCCGCATTGGTGCGATCAGCGTGGATGACAGCCTGACCCTCAGGGCTGCCCTGACGCAGCCAGATACCCTCACCAGAAAGGGAAAGTGCGTTACGGCCTGCGTTTTGCAATGCGTCCGATCTTTCGCCGTACAGGACCGAAGTGCTTGCAACGATCGGGTTGAAGGTCGTCACGCTTAGCAGTCCCAACAGAAGTGCGACAGTCATTGGGGAAATGACTGACACAATGGCGGAGCGGCCAGCTGCACGCACCACAACAAGTTCGGATGTGCGAGAAAGGTTTATGAAAAGGGTTACGGTTGCCAGAATGACAATCAGCGGGATCAACTGGTAGAGCCCTTCGGGCATCCTGAGCAGGGTAAGATACAGAACTGTTTCAAACCCGACAACTTCAACGTCGAACTTGCGCAGTTGTTCCATGAGATCCACGAGAGTCATCAACAGGAACAGGATTCCGGTTATGCCGAGCAACGCCCACAGGAACTTTCTGGCGAAATAGAAATGAACCTTCATGCGGCCACCTCTTTGCGGCGGAAGGGGCCGGCGACGGCGCGCAGGACGCCAAAGGCGATCATCGCACCAATCAGGGTCGGCAAATACACCAGTGGCCAGAGGTCTCCGTCTTTGCGCACGGGATCGACAACGGTGGTCTTCACGCCTTCAAGGAGTATCAGGATCACAAATGCAATCAGGATCTGGCGCCACATGCCAAATCGTGAGTAACCGCCGAGCATAAGCATACCAAATCCAATGACCGCAAAAACTATGCAAATTGTTGCCTGAGCGAAGCGGCTGTGTGCTTCGTACAGAACATCTCCGTGCCGGCGTCCGGTCTCCCGGCCAATGCCATGCGGGTCGGACAGAAGCGTCCCCGTTGGGAGGTGTTTGATATCTTCGAGTACAGGGCCTGTGTCTTCGGACAGCCCGCTTATGTTTTGCGAGAAGTCCGCAAAATTTGTCGTCGAAAGCTTGTTGGTTTCGATGTCGTAGCGCTGCGCAATTCCGTTCACCATGAGCATTTTAGCGACGCCGTTGTCGTCGATAAGATATCCTTCGGCGGCGGTGTACGTGGTGGTTTTGCCTTCTATGCGCCGATCATCGAGGTACACGTCCTGCAAAACACCGTTTTCCGCGATTTCCCGAATGTAGAAAGTGACGCCCTTGGTCGGATGCAAAAAAGTCCCTTCAGTCAGCAAACGGGCGGTGACATTTGCGGACACTTCTTTCTCGCGTTTCTGCAATTCGTCCAGGCTGAGTGGCACAAGGAAATGGGTCAGAATGCTGACCATACCGGCCACACAAAGTCCGAATACGAACACGGGTTTGGCAAGACGCCAAGGGCTGAACCCTGTCGCCTGCATGATCGTCAGCTCGCTTTCGCTCGAAAGCCGATTAGTGGCGTAAACCGTTGCAACGAAGGCTGCAACAGGCAGCATGAGACGGATGACGTTCGGAAGGCTGAGTGCGGAAAGTTCAAGAAAAACGGTAACGCTCTGTCCGCTGGCAATCAGCGTGTCAAATAGCGAGACCGCGCGATTGACCCAATACACGGCGACAAGCACCAGCGCAAAAAAGCCAAACAGCGTCAGAAGCTGTGACAGGATGTATCTGTCAAATCGGCTCACCGCCCAGAATCCCCCTAGATTTTTTCCATCTTGTTTTGGCGGAGTTTAGTGGAATTGGCGCGGTCGTAAAACTGCTATCTGGCCTTCGGGTGAGGTGCAGGTTAGGTCTTGGTGAACCGAATGCAGATGGAGAGCAACGTGGTAGACGTTTTGAAGTTCACTTTTGTCGAGACAGCGCTTGACGAAATCGCCACCGCCGAGGGTCGAGTGGCATTGCTGGTACCAACAGAAGGCAATCTCGGGCAGGAAGCGCGTCGGGTAAATCGCCTCACAAAAGGGGCTGTGGAACGGATGCGGGACGCCAAAGGCGAAACTGCAAAATCCGGATCGGTCGTCACGTTGGAATGGCCGGCCGGAATGGCGGCTGATGCTGTCGATCTTGTGTTCCTGGCACGCCGCTGTTCGGTGGAAGAGGCACGAAAGGCAGGCGCCGCGCTGGCAAAGCGGCGCGGCGCAGCTGATTTGTTGGTCCTTTTGGGGAACCAGACGAAGGCTGCTGAAATTGTCGCTGGACTGGCGATGCGCGATTATGGGTTTGACCAACACAAGACTGCGGAGGCCGTTGAAGATGCCCGCAGCGTCACCGTCATGGCGTCAAAACCGGCAGAGGTCGAGACAGCGGCTGAACCGCTTTTGGCGGTTGCAGAAGGCGTGTTCTTTACCCGTGATCTGGTCAACGAGCCGGCGAATGTTCTGACAACAACAGAATTCGCTGAGAGGCTCGTTGCGCTCAAGTCTTATGGCGTTGATGTCGAAGTTCTGGAGGAAGACAAACTCGCGGAACTGGGCATGGGGGCGCTACTTTCTGTTGGTGAAGGCAGCGACAGCCCGTCCAAAGTGGTTGTCATGCAATGGAACGGCGCCGAGGATGCAAGTGCGCCACTGGCGCTCGTCGGCAAGGGCGTCGTGTTCGACACTGGAGGCATCAGCCTTAAGCCGGCTGCCGGCATGGAAGACATGACCATGGACATGGGCGGTGCCGGTGTTGTTGCCGGAGCAATGAAGGCTCTGGCGTTGCGGAAGGCCAAGGCGAATGTTGTCGGACTTGTGGGTTTGGTCGAAAACATGCCGTCTGGTCGGGCAACACGTCCCGGCGATGTCGTGACCTCGATGAAGGGCGATACAATTGAAGTCATCAATACCGACGCGGAGGGACGCCTGGTTCTGTGTGATGTGATGCACTATGCACAGGAGCGCTTCAGCCCGGCGGCGATGGTGGATCTGGCCACTCTGACCGGTGCGATCATTATCGGTCTGGGCCATGAGAACGCCGGTGTGTTTTCCAACGATGATGCGTTCTGCAATGGCTTCCTGAAAGCTGCCTCTGCCGAGGGTGAGGGCGCTTGGCGCATGCCATTGGGCAAGGCCTACGCGGATCAACTCAAGAGCCGCATTGCCGACCTCAAGAACGTGGGCGGGCGTCCGGCGGGGTCTGTGACCGCAGCCGAATTCCTGCACCGTTTTGTGCAGGACGACGTGCCATGGATACACCTGGATATCGCGGGCGTTGCGAGTGTGAAAGGCGAGACGGCGCTTGCGCCCAAAGGCGCGACCGGATGGGGTGTGATGGCTCTGAGCCGGTTGGTTGCAGATAGGTTCGAGGTCTAAGTACCTTGGGTGCCGCGTATTTTTACCACCTGACACAAAGGCCGATGGACGCGACGTTGCCGATCCTGCTGGAGAAGGCACGGGGCGCGGGTTGGCGGGTTGTGGTGCGCGGCACCAATGCTGACCGCATGATGTGGTTGGACGAGAAGCTTTGGCTACAGGGCGACGAGAGCTTTCTTGCGCATGGGGTTTCCGGTGGACCGCATGATGCGTTGCAGCCGATCCTGCTGACCACTGAAGTCGAGTTACCGAATGCGGCAACCTGCATTATGTCGATCGACGGGGCAGTTGTGTCCGCCCAAGAAGTGAAGGACGCCGAGCGGGTTTGTATCCTGTTTGACGGGCATGACATGGATGCGGTGCAATATGCGCGGACCCAATGGAAAGACCTGACCGACGCTGGTTGCGCCGCGCAATACTGGTCTGAGGAAAGCGGCAACTGGCAGAAGAAGGCGGAGAAGGAAGAGGGGTAAGTCGCGGTTTGCGTCTGTTCACTCTTATCTGATCGGGTTCTTGCTGTTTTCTGACGATGGTGCAGATCTCTACCGCGTCAAAATCAGCTTGTTTCCTGCAATCGTGATTTGGGAAAAGCGGTTCAGGTACGTCATGCCGAGAAGGCTGGTGGACATCTCGCCGTCGTTGACGCTGGCGGGGACATTGCGGTCTGTGTACCCGCCGAAGCGCACCTCATCGAGGCGCACTGGCGCAGTGGCAACGGGACCGTTTGCTGTCATCGCGCGGCCAAAAAACGGCAGGTTGTCCGGATCCAGACCGGCGCGTACTGCGTCTTGTTTGGACAACACGAGATCGCTGGCGCCAGTGTCGACAACAAAGGCAATGGACGCGCCATTCACATCAAGGGTTGCGTGAAAATGCCCGTCGCCGGAACGTGGAAGTTCAATGCGGCCTTCATCCATGAGTACGGTTTGTACCGGTTTCACGGTTGAGCGGATGTCTTCCCAAAGTCCGACCGCGGCAATGGCGCCCAGAAAAATCAACGCCCAGATTGCTGCATATTGAAGTGTTTTGCCGATGCGTTCTCTTTGTGCGCCGACAAACCAGAACCCGACAAACACCAAGAGCAGCATCAGATACGCCATATGGCCGAAATCGTCGCCTGTCATGATACCTCCTGAGTAAGATATAGGTCTGAAAAGTCAGGAAAAAAGAGTTATCCCAACATGCCTACATCACGCAGTCCGTCAAGGATGAACTGAACCGCCAACGCTGCCAGAAGCATCCCGAAGAGGCGCGTGACGACGATGATGCCGGTGCGCCCCAGAGCACGTTCGAAAAACCCTGCGGTCAGGAATAGGACAAAAAGGATCAGGACAACAAAAACCGCAACTCCAAGCATCAGGAGTTTTGACTGGGTGTCGTAATATTGACCGACCAGCAGGATTACCGTGGTGATGGCACCCGGGCCTGCAATTAGTGGCATTGCCAGAGGGAAGACCGAGGGATCTTCGTGATCGGGTTCTTCCTCTGCTTCTTCTGCCTGTCCCTCGCGCCGCTTTGTGCGGCGTTCAAAGAGCATGTCGAAAGCAGTGATGAACAGAAGCAGTCCGCCTGCAATTCGGAAGGCAGGCATGGAGATGCCGACAAAGCCGAGTACGGCCTCACCCATAAAGGCAAACAGGGACAGCAGAACGACGGAAATTACGCAGGCACGGATAGCAATGCTGCGGCGTTGTTTGGCAGGGATGCCCTGGGTCAACGAAATGTAGATCGGCAGGAGGCCGATCGGGTCGATGATCACGAAAAGCGTCACAAAAGCAGTGACAAGCGCGGCGGTTTCCATGCAGGGTCCTGTGTCGTTGAAGTGAGGCTAGCAGTCAGCCTTCGGCTTTTTCAAGCTTTTCAAGCGCGGTCATCCAGAGGTCCTCAGCGCGGTCTTGTGCATCGCGCACTTCGGCATATTTCTTCTGCCAGACCTCCATTTCGCCGAGTTTCGCATCCTCATAAAGCGTTGGGTCGGCAAGTTTGGTGGCCAATTTGTCTGCCATTTCGTTGAGTTTTTCGATGCGGTCTTCGCATTTTCTAACTTCTGCGCGAAGGGCAAGGATGTCGTCACGGCTGGCCTTTTTGGGCGCTGGTTTGTCGGCTTTGGGTTTTCCGGTTGGCTTGTCAGAAGTTAGCAAAAGCTTGCGATAGGCCGGAAGATCGTCCTCATAGGGTTTGACCGTGCCGTCCTTAACAAGCCAAAGCCGATCTGTAACCAGCGTCAGCAGGTGCATGTCGTGGCTGACGAGGATGACCGCGCCAGAGTAGGCAGTGAGGGCTTCGACGAGGGCCTCGCGGCTTTCTATGTCGAGGTGGTTGGTCGGTTCGTCGAGGATCAAAAGATGTGGCGCGTCCAGCGTGGCGAGCAGAAGCGAAAGACGCGCTTTCTGACCGCCCGAAAGTCGGCCCACCTCGGTTTCGGCTTGCGCGGCCATAAGGCCAAAGCCTGCGAGACGTGCCCGCAGTTTGGCCTGACCTTCATCGGGGCGCTCGCGCATTAGGTGTTGGATCGGGGTTTCGTCGACATAGAGTTCGTCCACCTGATGCTGGGCAAAGAAACCGATGCGCAGTTTGGAGGACTTGGTGAATTTGCCGCCCATAGCGTCAAGGCGGGACGACAATAGTTTTGCGAGAGTAGACTTGCCCTGACCGTTTTTGCCCAGCAGGGCGATACGGTCATCCTGGTCGATCCTCAGGTTGAGATTCTTCAGCACGACGGTGTCGCCGTACCCAGTGGATCCGCCTTCAATAGCGATGATTGGCGGGGACAGTTCTTCCGGGGTCGGGAAGGTGAAAACCACTCGTGCTGCGTCTTCCGGCGCTGTGATTGGCGTCATCCTCTCCAGCATTTTGACACGGCTTTGCGCTTGTTTCGCCTTTGACGCCTTTGCCTTGAACCGGTCGACGAATTTTTGCAAATGCGCCCGTTGTGCTTCTTGCTTTTTGGCTGCCGCCGCTTGAACCGCACGTTGCTCTGCCCGTTGGCGGGCAAATTGGTCATAGGGTCCGGTGTAGTAGGTCAGTTTCCGTTCATCCAGGTGCAGGATCGCACCAACGGACCGGTTCAGGAGTTCGCGGTCGTGGGAAATGATCAGTACGGTGTGGGGGTACTTGACGAGATAGTTTTCCAGCCACAGCGCACCTTCAAGGTCGAGGTAGTTTGTGGGTTCATCGAGCAAAAGGTAGTCAGGTTCCGAGAACAGGACAGCGGCGAGGGCCACGCGCATTCGCCAGCCGCCGGAGTAGGCGGAGCAGGGTTTTTGCTGATCCTCGTGGTCAAAGCCAAGGCCTTTGAGGATCGATCCGGCGCGGGCTTCGGCGCTCCATGCGTCGATGTCTGCCAGTCGGGTCTGAATTTCGGCGATGCGCGCGGGGTCAGTGGCGGTTTCGGATTCGGCCAACAGGTCAGCGCGTTCTGTGTCCGCTGCCAATACCGTGTCGATCAGTGAAACCTCGTTTGACGGCACCTCTTGGGCGACACCGCCGATCCGGGCCCGCTGGGGCAGGCTGATGCTTCCGCCCTCCAATGACAGCTCCCCCCGTATCAAACGGAAAAGCGTAGTTTTACCTGCGCCGTTGCGGCCGATCAGGCCCACCTTGTGACCCGGTGGAATGGTGGCGGAGGCCTCCTCAAAGAGAGGGCGGCCTTCGACGGAATAGGAGATGTCAGAAATCTTGAGCATGAGCGCGGTGTGACCCATGCGCGGCGCGGCGTCAATCACTGCTTTTCAAGTTGGATTTGCCGTGCTATCGGGGCGCCAATTTGGAACCGGAAGCGGGCAGGGTGTCCGCGCCACAGTTAGAGGAAAACAGACATGGCTCTGGAACGCACCTTCTCGATCATCAAACCCGACGCAACCCGCCGTAACCTGACCGGCGCGATCAATGCCAAGTTCGAAGAAGCTGGCCTGCGCATCGTTGCTCAAAAGCGCATCCACCTGACCAAAGCACAAGCTGGTGTTTTCTACGCCGTGCACAAAGAACGTCCGTTCTATGACGAACTGTGCGAATTCATGGCGTCTGCGCCGATCGTTGCACAGGTTCTGGAAGGCGAAGGCGCCATCGCGAAAAACCGCGAAGTTATGGGCGCAACCAACCCTGCCGACGCAGCACCGGGCACCATTCGCGCCGAGTTCGCAGAGTCTGTGGGTGAAAACTCCGTTCACGGTTCTGACGCACCGGAAACTGCAGCGGTTGAAATCGCATACTTCTTCTCCGGTCTGGAGCTGGTGGGCTAAGCCAACCGTCCTTCAGATGGATGAATTGAAACGCGGGAGGGAAACCTCTCGCGTTTTTCTTTTGTGGGCAGGCTTTTATCGTTTCTCTATCACGCCAATCGCGTCGAGTGCGGCTTCGAGATCAGATCGCCCTTTGTCATGGGAGGACGCCTTGATTGCGTCAAAGCGCTTGCGCAGGGCCTCTTTTTCCTTGCCCTTGCAGTCGTTCCAAGGTCGGCCTTGAAGGCCCATCACCAGAACATAATAACCTATGAAATGCGGGCGAGTGCCGGTTTTGAGCAGACGGGCGTATGTTTCGTCCGGCCCCAATTCGCGAACTTCTTCGGCCGAACTAATGCCTGCGCGTGCACAGGCCTGCTCGTAAGCTGGACCCAAATTGCGAATGGACGAAATCGGTGTGCTCATGACTGCAGCTTAATCCGCCGCAGATAGAGCGCAACCGTCAGATGGAGGCCCAGTCGGTGAAAATCGGTTTTGGTTTTTCCGGCTTTGGTTGGGACTTGCTCTCAGGCTTTGCAGTCGGCGCGGGCTTTTGGCCAGCGGGTGTGGTCACGTAAGGCATGAAACTGCT
Source organism: Shimia isoporae (assembly GCF_004346865.1). Lineage (NCBI taxonomy): Bacteria > Pseudomonadati > Pseudomonadota > Alphaproteobacteria > Rhodobacterales > Roseobacteraceae > Shimia > Shimia isoporae. Next base: position 1,623,670 of record NZ_SMGR01000001.1, on the reverse strand, counting down.
CCAATGGTTGCGGGTCTATTGCCCGATTGACGGCTTTTGCCGACTTTGTGTTCTCGGATCATGACACAGGTCTTGGACTTGTGCGTGCCGGAAATGAGGTGATTTCTTGCCGTTGTGTCTTGGAATCCACAGTGTTGACCGGGGCTGACGGCCAAAAAAATTCCTTGCTTACACGGGTTTGGCTCCGCAGAGTTGAAGCCTGAGCGCAGGCCAACGGTGTCTGCGAGGATTTGTTGAACGATTGATCGCAGGCAATTGGGAGGCCGGAATGGCTGGTGGAGTGACCGTGTTACGTCCCTTGATGTACTTTGTGGTCAGCGGTTTCTTTTTGGTAGCAGGATTGGTGTTTGCAGCCGAAGTCCTGGTGCCCTTGTCGATTGCGATTTTGCTTTTTGTCCTCGTGACGGCGATCGTCGACAGGGTCAGAGATCTGCGGATTGGCGGGCGGCATGTTCCAGCAGCGATCGCGCATCTGGCCGCACTTTGTGCCGTGCTTTTTGGCCTGTGGGTCATCGTCACTATTTTTGCGTCCCAGGCTGGGTCGGTGACCGAAGCCGTGCCGCGGTATGAAGCGCGATTTGACAGTATTCTGACCCGAATTGTGGCTCTGGTTGGCGATCAGAATTTTGAGGCAGCCAAGGCGGCTCTTTCCGAGATGGAGATCGCGGGGTTTGCAACAGGTGCGATCAGTTCGGCGGGTGGTTTTTTGAGCGGACTGCTGCTGGTGCTGCTCTATATTCCGTTCATGCTGGTGGAGCGCGGGCCAATGCGGCGCAAGCTCGAAATTGCGTTTCCCGAGCCGGAAGTTTTGGCCCGTGTTCAGAAAATGGGCGAAGGCGTGTCGCTTGGGTTGCAACGATACGTAGGCATCAAAACCTTTGTTAGTATCCTGACGGGGTTAGGTAGTTATTGTTTCATGAAGCCCGTTGGGTTGGACTTCGCAGAAACCTGGGCGGTTCTCATCTTCATGTTGAACTTCATTCCTACTTTGGGGTCTATGATTGGCGTGGCAATCCCCAGTGTGGTTGCGCTGGTTCAGTTTGAAACGTTCACCCCGTTTTTGATAATTCTGGCGGGTTGTGGGGTGGTTCAATTCGGGATTGGAAACGTTGTTGAGCCCGCAATCACTGGACGGTCTCTGAACCTGTCGCCACTTATGGTCATTCTGTCATTGACCTTCTGGACTGCGATCTGGGGCATCGCTGGCGCTTTTCTGAGTGTGCCGATAACGGTTTGCATGCTGATCGTGTTGTCCCATGTCAAAGCAACACGCACGCTTGCCGTGCTGATGTCTGGAGACGGTCGATTGATGGTTGATGATCCACCGGATCCGGCAACCAAGAACGCTAAGGAGGCGCAAAACTAATGGCGACGAAAGCTGAGCTTGAGGCAGAAGTCCTGCGCCTGAAAGCCGAGTTGGAAGACAGGCCAGTTCCCCCTGAGGCAACTGAGGCGCCACCCGAGAAAAATGAGGCGTCACAGGATGAGGATACATGGGACAGCAGCTTGTCCGAGGTGTTGGAGGCTTTGGAGGAAATGCCGCAGAAGCAACCGGTTTTGCTAGCGCTGGGTGCGCTTGTGGTTGGCTATCTTATTGGCCGTGCGCGATAGGAGACGGATATGAGCAACAGAATTGCACGCAATATTTCGATTATTCTTCGGTCAGAACGACTGATCGCGCAGCGCCACATGGCGGTGTTCCGGCGGCAGGGCGGCATGGTAGCCGCCGCCCTGATTGCGGCGGGCGTTGGGCTGGTTATGTTTAACGTCGCCGGATTTTTTGCCTTGTCGGAAGCCATGTCACCCGCCAGTGCGGCTTTGATTGTGGCGCTGGTCAACATGGCGCTCGCGATCGTCTTGCTGGTCGGAGCAAGCAAAGCGACGGTTGGTGAAGAGGTTAATGCAGTGTCTGAAGTGCGCGACATGGCGCTTGAAGATCTCGAGGCAGAGGTCCGCAGTGCCGCGGACGAGGCCAAGGCCGCGACTGATGCTCTGAAAAATATGGCGAAAAACCCGCTTGGTGCGATCACGCCCAGTTTGGCCTCGGCGATTGCCAAGGCTTTGGTGAAGACATCCAAAAAATAGGGTTTAAAGAGAAACGATTTTGACCTGAGCACCTTTGGCTGCAAGGCCGATTTCGCCGTTGCACAGGCGCAGTGCGTCTTCCCCGAATACCTCGTGACGCCAGCCAGACAGCGCTGCTACGTCACGTTGGCCCGCCGCAAGCGCATCCAAATCAGCGGCAGATGCAATCAGCTTGGGGGCCACACCGGAGGTTTCCGTTTTGGCTTTGAGCAGCACTCGCAAAAGATCGGCGAGGGCCGGATTGACTTGCATCTTGTCGTCTTTGCGCGGAACGCGGGGCATCTCGTCAGATGGACAATTCACGCCAGCCGCGATTGCCTTGAGAATTCCATCCGCGATATCGCCTTTGCGGGCCTCACGGAGGAGCAGACGCGATTTTCCGAGGTCTCCGGAATTCCGTGGTTTGGTTGAAGCGAGCTCAACCAGCGCGTCGTCCTTGAACACACGGTTGCGTGGAACGTTCCGATCCTGAGCATAAGCCTCGCGGAATTTGGCAAGCTCCCTGACGATGGCGAGGAACTTGGGAGAAGTGGTGCGTGTCTTGACACGCTTCCATGCATTTTCGGGCTGTATGATATAGGTGTCCGGGTTGGTCAAAATGCCAATTTCTTCCTGAACCCAATGGTTTCTGCCGGTTTTTTCAAGTTGTTCCGCAAGGAATTCATAGATCTTGCGCAGGTGCGTAACGTCGGCAAGTGCATAAGACTTCTGAGCGTCGCTGAGCGGACGACGGGACCAGTCGGTGAAACGGGAACTTTTGTCGACACCGGCTTTCGCGATGCGACGTACAAGGGTTTCATAGCCAACTTGTTCACCAAATCCACAGACCATCGCGGCGACTTGGGTGTCGAAAAGCGGATCGGGGAAGACGCCTGCTTCGACAAAGAAGATTTCGAGATCCTGACGAGCGGCGTGGAAAACCTTTACAACCGATGTATCGCGAAACAGATCAAAAAGAGGGTCGAGCGATATCTCGTCGGCCAAGGGGTCAACGAGGACCGCGTTTTCGTCCGTGTCACCGGGCATGGCTAGCTGTACAAGACATAGCTTGGAGTAATAGGTGCGTTCGCGCAGAAACTCTGTATCGATCGTCACATAAGGGTGCTCTCGCGCCTCTGTGCAAAATTGGGCGAGTTCATCCGTTGTCGTCAGGGTTTTCATGTGCGGCTGTCTTCTTGCTCTGGTCTTTTTCTCTATTGCCACCAGCACTACGCAGAAAAAGCTAAGATTGCAATTACAGCCAGCCTAGAGGTCCACTCTTGTGGTGTCGCCTGCTGCAAAACGGCGCAAACACGCGGGATAAAGCTGGTGTTCTTTCACCAAGACGCGGGCCGCGAGTGTTTCGGCGGTGTCGTCTTTTTCAACGGGCACCCGCGCTTGTCCTAGGATCGGGCCGTCATCCAGAACCGGTGTCACCATATGAACAGTGCAGCCGTGTTCGTTGTCGCCAGCCTCCAGAGCGCGGCTGTGGGTATGCAGCCCCTTGTATTTGGGCAGAAGGGAAGGATGGATGTTCAGCATTCGGCCTTCCCAAGGCGCGACAAAACCTTCGGTTAGAACCCGCATGAAGCCAGCAAGACAAAGAATGTCCGGGCTTACTTTGTCCAGTTCAGCATTGAGCGCGGCTTCGAATGCCGGACGGTCGCCTTTAAACGGGCGATGGTCAACCGATACCACCGGAACACCCAAATCCGATGCTTTCGCCAAGCCTCCAGCATCAGCGGAGTTCGCCAAAACCAGAACTGGTTTTGCAGGATGATCAGGGTCAGCCATATCCTCGACGAGGCTCACCATGTTGGAGCCTCCACCGGAAATGAAAATGGCAACACGCTTTTTCACAGAAGCGAACCCGAATAAGCCACGCCTTCTCCTGAAACCACCGTGCCGAGGCGCGTTACGGTTTCGCCTTCCGCTGTCAACAGATCAGTCAGTGCGTCCGCCTGAGAAGCTTCGACGGAGAGGATCATGCCAATACCGGAGTTGAATGTCTTTAGTATCTCCGCCTGATCCATTCCTCCTGTTTGGGCAAGCCATTGGAAGACAGGTGGAAGTGTCCAGGTGTCCAAATCAATCTTTGCACCCAGGCCATCGGGCAGGACACGGGGCAAGTTTTCGGTCAGGCCGCCGCCTGTGATATGCGCGAGCGCATGAACGCCGCCTGAACGAACTGCCGCCAGTGCTTGCTTCACGTATAGACGCGTTGGCGCAAGCAGGGCGGCGCCGAGAGTCTGTGTATCGTCCCACGGACATGTGTCATCCCATTTGAGACCCGAAACTTCGACGAGTTTGCGAACAAGGCTGTATCCGTTGGAGTGAACACCATTAGAGGCAAGACCGAGCAGCACGTCGCCTTCCTTTACACCTGCGGGAAGGTCGCTGCCACGTTCCATGGCGCCGACCGAGAACCCCGCAAGATCGAAGTCACCTGCCTCGTACATGCCGGGCATTTCAGCCGTTTCCCCACCTATGAGGGCGCACCCGGACTGGAAGCAACCCTCCGCGATGCCTTCGATGATGCGCGCAGCGGTTTCGGTTTCGAGTTTGCCAGTTGCAAAATAATCCAGAAAGAAAAGGGGCTCCGCACCCTGACAGACCAGATCGTTTACACACATCGCGACGAGGTCGATGCCGACACCGTCAACGTTGCCTGTGTCGATAGCGATACGCAGTTTTGTTCCGACGCCGTCAGTTGCGGCCACGAGGATCGGATCGGTGTAGCCTGCGTCTTTGAGGTCGAATAGGGCGCCAAATCCGCCAAGACCAGCCATAACTCCGGAGCGGGACGTGCGCTTTGCAGCCGGTTTGATGCGTTCGACCAGTTCGTTGCCTGCGTCGATGTCCACGCCTGCGTCTGCGTAAGTGATGCCGTTCTTGCCGTCGCTCATGTCCGTGATCCTTGCCGGGTGCGTTTGGCGCATTGCCTTACTGCATCGTTGTCGCAAAGGGAACAGGTCAATGCACCGCTTGCAAAAACAAGCGGTGCAGGGGCGGGGCACTAGGCGCCGTATTGCCAGGGTGTGGCGTGATAACCAAAGCCGTCCGCTGTCTTGCGGACGCGGCCCAACCCCGGGAAATCCAGGTGAGAGCCGGTTACCCAGAGGTTGTCGGAAGCTGCACGATCAAGCATCCTTTGTCGTGTTTCCACCGTTGTCGCCGGATCAGCGTCAAATGCGATGGTCAGTTCCGGATTGGAGAATTGCAGAGCTGTCATGTGAATCAGGTCTCCCCAGAACAGCAGTTGCTCTTCCCCGGATTGCAGGACGTAACCGGCGTGGCCGGGGGTGTGACCCGGTAAAGGCATCGTCATGAGACCGTCTGCAACGTCTTGTTCGTCACTGTGAAGCAAAAGTTGGTCGGCATAAGGAGCAACAGTGTTTCGCGCGATTTGGAAGAATCCGCGCGCGCTTTCCGGTGTCGCCGCCATGATTGCGTCGTTGTGCCAGAAATCGAATTCAGCTTGGGAGACTGCCACTTGAGCGTTCTTGAAGACCGCCGCGCCAGAGCCGTCAATTATCCCGCCTGAGTGGTCAGGGTGCATATGAGTCAGCGCGATCAGATCAATTTGATCCGCATTGACGCCAATGTGTGCGAGTGTTGAGCCGACATTGCCCAGTGTGTCTCCCATCAGGCCGGCGGTGCCTGCGTCGACCAGGGTTTTGGTTTCCCCTTGTTCGATTAGGAAAGCGTTGACGGGAATGCGGATCCCATTTGGCATCAGTTCCTGCTGTGCGGCAGAAAGTGATTTAGTTACGTTTGCCTCATCAAATTCGCTGAGAAGTTGAGGCGCGGCATCGAGGTATCCGTCAAGCAAGGCCGTTACGGTTGCATTGCCGACTTTGAAGCGGAAGGTCGCGGGCATCGCTTCGCTTGCCGGGCCGGAGGCCAGAAGGCCGGTTGGCACGATTGCGAGCGCGGGCACGGCTGCTGCTGTTGAAAGAAAGGTCCTACGGTTCATGGACATAAGGATCTCCAATATCCCTGTTTTAAAAAATTGCCAACAAAGGCTGGCTACTGACAGATAAGACTGGCAAAATTGGAGCAGTAGCACTGTGGTGCTGATACTGGCCATAAGGATTGCTTATACCAATGGACCGACTGGGACTGTATGAAACGTTTCTCGTAGCAGTGAACGAAGGAAGCTTGTCGGCTGCGGCGCAGCAACAGGGTATATCACAGTCCGCAGTGAGCCAGCAGATACGTCAGTTGGAAACCTATCTTGGACAACAGCTGTTACACCGCTCAAGCCAAGGAGTGTCCGCGACGCGGGCAGGGGGCTTGGTTCATTCACATGTGCAAAAGTTGTTGGAGCGACACGATTTGATGCGCGCCGAGGTGGAGGCGCTTGAAAAAGATGTTTCGGGAACCATTCGCGTAAACGTCGGGAACTTTCTTGGGCGCATGGTGTTTGGGCCGGTTTTGATTGAACTTGGAAAGGCGCATCCGGATCTGGACATAGTTCTAAGACTGGAGGACCGTTTGGTTGATGTGGTGCGTGAGGGCTACGATCTTGCAATCCGCACTGGTCGGTTGGGAGATACCGGCGGATACGGGCGCAAAATTGCGTCTCTGGAAACAGTTTTCTTTGCCAGCCCCGAGTATCTTGATGCACATGGGCGCCCGGAAAAGCCGGAAGACCTACTGCGATTGAAGTTCATACTGCACAATGAAGACAAGACACTCGGATATTTTCCGATCCGCAAAGACGGAGTAGAATTTCAGGCGCCAGTTCGGGTCGGATTTACAGCTGACGATGCAGACATCATTCTGAACGCGGTGCAGAAGGGGGCAGGCTACACGCGAGCAGCGCGGATGCTGATTGAAGAAGAGTTGAATTCGGGTGTCTATGAGACGATTCTTCCAGAGTACACAGCACCAAGTAAGGATGTGTTTGCGATCTCGCCGACGCGGCTTGTAAGGGGATCGAAAGTCGAGCTGGTGATCAATGCTTTTGTGGAAAAACTGGAAGAAATGCGACGACAATCGCTGATCACGCGAAGCGCTGCGGAATAGACGACTTGACCTTGCCTGAGGCATTTCATAACCAGCAGGAGGCGGGCCTGTAGCTCAACGGTTAGAGCAGAGCGCTCATAACGCTTTGGTTGCAGGTTCGAATCCTGCCGGGCCTACCAAAACTTCCGCCGAACGTCTGACTTATGCTGCGATTTGAACCTGATCGCGACCAAGTTCTTTTGCCTTGTAGAGCGCGAGATCAGCGGCTTTGAAGATTTCTGATATGTCTTCGCATCCGTGCCTTGGAGCCAAACCAACGCTTATGGTGACAGACAGTATTTGTCCGTCGTGTTCGATGTTTTGTTTGGCAATTGCATCCCGCATGCGCTCCGCCGCGGAGATACTGTTTCCCAAAGCGGCGCCGCGCATCACCAGAGCAAATTCTTCTCCGCCGAAGCGGGCAACCATATCTGTGGCGCGACAGTTTGCTTCAAGCGTCTGCGCTACTTTTTGGATAACCTTGTCCCCGGCAAAGTGGCCGTATGTGTCGTTGATATTCTTGAAGTGATCTATGTCGGCCATAAGAATCACGGTGTCCTCGTCAGGCCGGATACTGTCGAGCAGGGTCATTAGAAACTGTCGATTGTAGATGCCGGTTAGATGATCGCGTTCTAGCGCGTGACGCAGTTCTTCCGAAGTCTGGTGAAGGCGCATCATGAGTGAGCCAAACACCCACGCTCCGGCCGGAGCCATGATTGCAGGGCACAATATTGCGGTGATCAGGAATTTCGGTTCGGCAGGCACGCCTGCGACCGGGAAGCAAATCACATAGCTGAGGAAAACACAGATACCAGTCCACAGCATAGTCATTGCGATCAGCTGCTTGCGAGTTTTGATCGTGCCAAGTGTCATACGGACGCTCCATTCCTTTGAATGGGCTGTAGCGCGATAGTCTCTAAATGAGGTTAATCCCAAGCAAGAATTGGTTAACGGCCAAAAACCAGGTCCGCTCGCAGCCCTCCGAGCCGTTCGCTGTCGCGGAGCCGAAGGACACCGCCATGCGCACGAGCGACGTCGGCCGCAATTGAAAGACCGAGCCCAACACCTGGACCTTTGTTTTGGTTTCGGGCTGGCTCCAGTCTTGCGAAGGGTTTGACGGCTTCTTCACGCTGATCAGCGGGAATTCCCGGCCCGTCGTCCTCCACGCGAATGCGCAGGGACTTTTCCGTTATGCGTACGCTGACTTCTGCATGATTTCCGTACCGCACCGCGTTACCGATCAGGTTCTCGATAGCGCGTCGAACCGAAACAGGGCTGATGGTAACGTTGCCATCGCCTTCTATCTTGTGGACTTTCACATCCTGTCCGGCGCGGGCGCATCCGTCGACGACTTCAGTCACGAATTTGGCGGCGTCCAATTCAGAACGTTCGTCTTCGAAATCGGTGCGGGCAAAGTCAAGAAAAGCATCGATCATACGTTGCATTTCCTCGACATCGCGATCGAGTTCTTCGCGTTCATCGGCATCCAGCATTGAAATGCTGAGTTTCATTCGGGTGAGAGGGGTGCGCAGATCGTGGCTGACGCCGGACAACATAAGTGTGCGTTGCTCAAAGAAACGCTCGATACGATTACGCATGTTCAGAAAGGCATTGCCAGCGGCACGAACCTCAAGCGCTCCTCGCGGCGAATAGGGGACGACACGCCCTCGGCCAAACGCTTCTGCTGCTGTTGCGAGCTTTTTGATAGGTCGGAGTTGGTTTCGCATATATGCGTAGGCAACAAGCGTCAGGAGGAAGCCGAAGAATACCATGGTCACAATCAGCTGATGCGAGTTGGATGCCGACATTCGACGCCGGTCAAATTCGATGACCATTGGAGCGTTGCTACCCTGCAGGAATAGTCGGACGATGCGGTCATCGCGCAACTGAACGTATTGCAGTTCGGGAAGTTCCTCGCGAAGTGTGCGCATTATCACAATGCCGGAAAAGTCATACCACAGACGGGTGTCCTTTGCGTCGATGCGGTTTGGAAACCTGAGGTCAATGTCGAGGCCCTCCAGAACGCGTTCCAGTTCGTCTGCCTTTTCGTGCCGCGCCTCGGCCAGTTCGATCACCAATTGGACTTCCCGCGCAGCTGCGAAGGACATTTGCTCTGTAACTCCTTCGAAATGACGGCTTATCAGCTGAAACGACACGGCAACCTGCAGGAGTACAATTGGCAGGACGATGATTAACGCAGCGCGCGCATAGAGCCCTCGGGGCATATAGAGTTTGAGCCATCTGAAAGACATGGATAAACCTTGCCGTGACTGTTTCGGGAAGGAAAGACCATGGATGCGGAAATTCTCGCTTTTGACCCTACGCCCGGCAAAGCAGAAATGCTTGAGCCGGGGCTGCGGCGTATACTGGCGCCGAACCCGTCGCCGATGACGTTTCGAGGCACGAATACATATATCCTCGGCGATCGTGGTCTTTGCGTGATTGATCCCGGGCCTGACAGCGACGCTCACCTTCAGGCAATTCTGGCGTCCGTTGGCGACGCTCAGCAGATCACGCATGTTGTGGTGACGCATGCCCATATCGACCATTCACCGTTGGCGGGGCGGCTGGCGAAGGAAGTTGGCGCTCAGATTTGGGCTTTCGGCGGGCCGGATGCAGGGCGCAGCGCGGTCATGGCCGAGCTTGCTGATCGTGGCTTGGCAGGCGGAGGCGAAGGAGTTGACGGATCGTTTGTTCCGGATGTGATCGTTGCTGAAGGCGACGTGATTTCGGGTGATGACTGGTCGCTTGAAGTGATTCACACCCCCGGTCACTTCGGTAACCATATCGCGTTGGCGTGGGGAGATGCGTGCTTTGTCGGAGACCACGTTATGGGGTGGGCCAGTTCGCTGGTTTCGCCACCGGATGGGGATTTGACCGATTTTATGAACAGTTGTGCCAAACTTCATGCGCGGCCTTGGCGGGTGTTTCACGCAGGACATGGAGCGCCGATCGAAGCGCCCCACGAACGTCTGGATTGGCTTGTATCCCACAGGTCTGGGCGGGAGGCCGAGATTCTTGACGCCCTCGCAGCCGGATCAAACACAGCCGAGGGGCTGGCGCGGTGTATTTACACGGAAACACCGTCGGCGCTTTTGCCGGCTGCGACCCGCAATGTATTCGCACACCTCGTTGATTTGGTTGGTAAAAACATGGTTTCACCTATTGGGGAATTGCGCGCTGAGGCGGTTTTTGAGCGCCTTTGAAAGTTTTTTTGCCGAAATGTCAAAAACTTGAAAAAAGGCTCTGGACGTCTCTGAATGGCGTGGCTATACACCGCGACATCCTCAGAGACACAGCGGCTCTGAGTGGTAATGTTCCGGCGTAGCTCAGCGGTAGAGCAGTTGACTGTTAATCAATTGGTCGTAGGTTCGATCCCTACCGCCGGAGCCATAAAAAGCCTCTGACCTCAAACGGTTAGAGGCTTTTTTGGTTGTTGGACCTGCCCATCGTGTTCGGTGGAAGGGCTGAGAACGGGCAGTTCCGTCAGGACGGGGTGGGCAGTCCGCGCTGTGGCGTTTTGGAGGCGCTCAGGTTTTTTGATTTTCCGCTGTTTAGAGATTTGTGCCCGCATTCGGTGCTTTTTGGCACAAATAATCTCCCCGCGTTCAGAGTGATTTGGTCCAGAGTTTTCGCTGCGGCACCTGTTCGACGCGGTAGCCCTTCGACCGTGCTTGGTCCGCCGACCATTTGCGTCCGCCATGTCTCAGCCATCGGTCTGAGTGGCAGAGGTGGTGTTCGTGCCATTTGACCTTTGGTAGTTGAACGCGGAAGCGCCCATGCGGTTCACCGTCCTGTTTGAGACCCGCTGCGCTGTAAACGACACCGCGTTCACCTGCGAGCGGGTCGGAGTAGGCGATGCCCTTGGAAAGTCTTTCAGTTTTCAGGTCCTTCAGCGCCTGTCCTGCTGTCCATGTGGCGGCGTGTACGTGGGCTGCGAGTGTTGTACAGCCTCGTCACCACAGCACCGTCCCGTCGTCGCTGTTGTGGCGACGCCAGCGGGTCGCAAAGCCCACCACCGCCATGAAGCGCCCGTCTGACGTGAAGCTGGCAAAGAAGCGATTGGCCCGTCCTGCATCGCCCAGCACTAGTATTGCTCACTTTCGATGTGGGTGGGAAGCGGTTATTCGCCTCGACTGCACTCAATGTTCTCCGACAAAACACGCAACTGCCAAAAAGCTATGAGGCTGGTAAAGGAGAACCTGAGGGACCTTTAGGCGAAAATATGCCGCCCTTTTTTCAAGCCAAAATCTATGCGAAACCGATGCTTTTTAAATCCTATTCAGCCAGAGAAGACGGCGGCATTCCTGTCACCTTGCGGAATGCGCGGCTAAAGTTCTGCGGGGTTTCATACCCGAGTTCAGCCGCAACCTGTTTGACAGAAAGGCTTCCTTCTTGGAGTAGTTCCGTAGCTCGATTTGCTTTCACCTGGTTGGAGAGCGTTCGGAAACTTGTTCCTTCGGTATGTAGTTTTCGCTGAAGCGAACGCGGCCCAATACCCAACATTCGAGCTGCGTTGTCCAGATCTATTCCCTCGCCGGACACCTGCTGCATTAGGACCGAATTCACTACGTTCGAAAATGTTTCTCCGCCCGCCAAACAGCGTTCTCTTTGTATGTCTTGTAGAGTGACTGGGACGACATGTAGCGGCTTCAAAGTGGTCGTCAGAACAGATTTGCGAAACCAAATTTCCAAACGCCTGGCGTTCCAGACAATGGGGCATCCAAACACCGCTTCTACTTGCTCATGCTGGTTTGTCCGAGGAAGATCGCACTCAATGCGTTCCGGTTTCCAATTAGAGCCCAGAAAAGTTTTAAATATACTCAGAACAGAGCCCAATGCGGAAAATGCTACGTTCGAATATGCACGGTGGCCTTTCAGTCCAAAGCTATATTCATACCCAATTAGGTCGCCTTGTGCTCTAAAGTGAGTTCGATCCACTGACGAGTGGTAGGGCATAACCTGTCTGGCGCGCTCTAACGCGGCACCCAAGGTTGGTGCATTGAGTACGTAACCTCCCCAAGCTCCGTAGTCTGCGATGGTCAGGGCGGGTGCCCACATTAATCCGATGTGACGTTCACCCAACTCGACGCTGACCTGGTCGATAAATTCTGCGAGCGCATATTTTGGTATGAATCCTTCACGAGCTTCCAAAAGACCGTAAGGCAGACCCGCTGTTTTCAATGCCCGGTTAAGTGCTTTTTCCCCCACATGCTCGAGTGTGAATTCGGGCATTGCTCCGAGTGCCTTGGCAGAGATCAAGGGAGGCAGCGGCATCACGTTTCCGTCAAAATTTTCAACTGTCGTAAAATGATACGTCGCAACGGACGGAAACCGTTAATCTTTTTTCGATTCCATCTATTTTTGTAGGGACAGATCAATGAAGGCTTCATTACCTTGCTTGGGATTGGCCGTCGCGCTTGCGATACCCGCTCAATTGGCGTTCAGCCAGACTTTCAATGATACAGGGGACATTCTGGCGCGATCAGCTGAGGTGGAAGACATCGAGTATCAGATAATGGTCCAGCGCGCTACGCAGGCCGCCATCTGGGGCATGCCAGCCGCCGGGATGGTGGATTTCTTGAAAGGAATTCGGCGCGACCTTGGTGGTGACTACAACGACATTGTGTATCTGAACAAACCATTCGATTCAAAACACGGGTTTCTCACGGCCAACGATGTGACCGCTTATGCTTGGGCATCAATGACTTCGGAACCGGGGCCTTTGGTGATCGAGGTTCCTGCCGCAACGGAGAGTGTGAGTTACTTTGGCACCATTGTGAATGCTTGGGATCAACCGATTGCGGATGTTGGCCCATCCGGATTTGACGAGGGAAAAGGCGGGAAATACGTCATGATCCCACCGGGCTATGAAGGCGAAATGTCCATGGAAGACATGGCCGCTGCCGGATATATGCCCTTTGAAACAGACACCTATGAGTACGGTTTCTCGTTCCGCCCCCGTCTTTACAATGGCGCTACGGATGCGGATGCGGCCGAATACGCGCAGACAATCAAAGTTTACTATCTATCAGAGGCGGACAACCCTCCGGCCAACACCTATCATGAGGCTTCTGATGTACCGTATGACTCGCTGCCATATTACAACGAGACGTACTTTCAGGACCTGAACGATTATGTTCAAAACAACCCTATCCGCCCACAAGATAAAATCATGGTCAATTTCCTGAAGGATTTGGGCATCGAAAAGGGCAAGCCTTTCGAACCAACGGAACGCCAAATTGCGGCGATGAACGAAGGGTTGGTTTTGGCATATGCCGCGATGCAACGTTACTTCGTTGAGCCAGGTCTTGCGACTGTGCCTTTGTGGGCGAATGAAGATGGTAGCCTCAAGAGCCAATGGCTGGTTTGGGACTTTGCCGAAGGCCAAGCAGAAGCAGGATTTCCCTATGAAACAGACACAGAAATTCTGGTCGATGACCGCGCAGGCGGCAGCTATTTCTGGATCACTTACCTTCCCAAACTGTTGGGCGGAGGCACTTTCTACCTAACTGGTCTGCGCGACAGCGATGGCGAGATGTATGACCACAATGCCACCTACAAACTGAATGTTCCGGCAGATACTCCAGCCAAGGATTTCTGGTCTGTCATTGTCTATTCGATGGAGACCAAGAGCTTCATTCGTGACGTTGACCGCGTAGGTCTGTCGTCCCGTGACGCTGAAACCATGAAGGCCAACGAGGATGGGTCTTACGATATCTATTTCGGTCCGTTTGCCCCCGAAGGTATGGAAGCCAACTGGATTCCGACCACCGAAAGCTACTTCCTTCTCTTCCGCCTGTACGGCCCTGAGGAAGGATGGCTGCAAAGCGGGTGGCAGCTTGGTGATCTTGAAAAATTGAAATGAAGTATTTGGAGGAAACCATGAACTTAAGTCAATTTCTGACCTGCAGTGCAATGGCCTTGGCTGTGGCAACTGCTGTTCAGTCCCAGGAATTTGCAGCAGACGTTCCACAAAATGTGCTGACGCCGGACTCCGTTGAAACCGAGACCCTCGGCACATTGGAGTTTTTCGATGGCATGCCGAGCGCTGATACGGTCGAGAAGGTCTTCGATAACCTCGACCTAATGAGGGCCACTACCGCCTTTTTGGACGGAATGAAAATTGCCTCACTGAGAGGTATGTTCCAAGGGTACGAGAACGTCGGGGCAAAGCCAAATGATGTGGTGATCACCGAGACGCTCATGGATGCACGTTCCATTTGGCTGACACCGAACACAACAACCATCTATATCGGCTCAAACGTGGATATCTCGGATGGGCCTGTCGTCATTGATGTGCCCGCTGGTTTGCTTGGTCTTTTGGATGATGCCGCTTTTGACTACGTGGCGGACATTGGCGTGCTTGGAGCCGACAAAGGCAAAGGTGGCAAGTATCTACTTCTGCACAACGATGACGAAACTCCGGTGCCGGATGGGTATTTTGAGCTTCGTACAAAAACCTACGAGCACTGGCTCCTGTTGCGCCGATCTCCCAACGCCGATGGAAGTACCGAAGGGCCAGTCTCAGAAATCAAAGCTGGTTTAAATGTATATCCGCTGGCCGATGCTGCCAACCCGCCCAATGAGACATTCATCAATGTTTCGGGTGTTCAATACAACACAGTACACGCCAACAATGAGGACTTTTTCGAAGAGATACACGTCGCACTCGAAAACAATCCCGAAGATGCCTTCGCGCCCGAAATCTTGGGTACTTTTGCTTCAATTGGCCTCAAGAAGGGACAGCCGTTTGAACCGGACGCCCGCATGCAAGGCATTATGAAAGAAGCTGCAGCAATCGCAAATGCAACCGCCCGTGCCATCACTTATGCAAGCCGTGATCCGGGTGTCTTCTTTTACGAAGACCGTCAATGGAATTCGCCATTCCAGCGCCAGAGCTATCAGTTCCTAGAGAACAGCGCCCGCATTCTCGACGACCGTACCTACTTCTTTTACATGGCCACCGGCATAACGCCAGCCATGACGTCGCCGCCGGTGGGCTCGGGCTCGGTTTATGCCATGACGGCACGAGACGTGAATGGCGAGTACCTTGATGGTTCTAAAACCTACAAAGTTACCTTGCCCGCGCCAGTGCCCGCGAAAAACTTCTGGTCGTTTATGCTCTACAGCGGTCAGACACGTTCCATTCTTGAGACAGACCAAAAATCTGGAGGCATCGATTCCAATCGTGAAGGCATCAAAGCCAACAACGATGGAAGCTATACCATCTACGTCGGACCTGAAGCGCCTGAAGGTTGGGAAAACAACTGGGCGCAGACTATGCCTGGTAAGAGTTTCAATGTCATGATGCGTCTCTATGGGCCGCTGGAGCCTTGGTTCGATAAGAGTTGGCGACCCGGCGACTTCGAATTGATTGAATGATTACCGAGTACGCTTGTTTTTAGTTGGCATCGGCGCGGATTTTTTACCTGCGCCGATGTGCAAACAGGTTTTTGGGAGGGTTTGACAAATGGCTGAGGGTAATCACGGTGGCGCGCCCGCATGGTGGACGGCACCAGGTGAAACAGACGTTTTTGCTATGGTTGGATTGGTGTTCTTCTTCCTGCTGGTCTACGCGGTCATTCATATGTACGCGCGCTTTGACCGATATGCAGAGCACCGCGCAATCGATACCCCGCTGAGAACAACGATTCCAACCATGTTGACCGTTGCGCTGGCCTACGAAATTTTTCCTCCTCTGTCGCACTTTAGCGTGCTGCTGCCGATTGCATTAATTCTCGCGGCTCTGGCTCGCGACTTCATGCTTTGGTGGGACCCGCATCATGAGGAGCAAGGCAAATGATTGAGCTTGTCCTCACTTCCTTCCCGTTCATTTTGCGTGTCGTTTATCTGAGGTGGCGCGGAATACCGGTAACGCTCTATACAGTTCATTGGGCGCTGTTTTTGTGGCTGGTTTTGGCTTTGGCGGTTTTCTTCACAGTCTTCTATTACTACCCTAAATCCTATACTGGCATTGTCGCCTTTAGAACGATCCCAGTCGTTGCCGAGAATAGCGGGACCGTTACTTCGGTGGCGGTTTCGGCCGGTGACCGAGTTCAGAAAGGTGACCTGCTTTTCACTGTAGACGACGGCGCTGAGAAAGCGGCTGTTCTTGTTGCCGAGCGCAAAATCGTGGAAGCACAGGCAGCAATCGCCGCAGGTAAAGTCGATATACAGACTGCTGAGGCGGCACTGGCAGGAGCGCA
The DNA here is from genome assembly GCF_004346865.1 of Shimia isoporae. Classification (NCBI taxonomy): domain Bacteria; kingdom Pseudomonadati; phylum Pseudomonadota; class Alphaproteobacteria; order Rhodobacterales; family Roseobacteraceae; genus Shimia; species Shimia isoporae. Next base: position 1,607,387 of record NZ_SMGR01000001.1, on the reverse strand, counting down.
GTCACAGTTGGAGCAGATTGAGCTGACTTTGGAGGATCAAGAAGGATTAAGACAACGAGGGTCTGCGGCCTTTCAACAAAGCGAGCTTGAGCGAGCACAAAATACCCGTGAACTACGTTTGGCGGAAGTTGACGCTGCGCAACGCAGATTGGACGCAGCAAAGCTTCAGGTCGCGTCCATTCTTCCGGCTCGGTTGGAAAGCGCAGAGGCAATTCTGGTTCAAGCAAAAGTCGACTTAAACAAAACGCAAGTTTTTGCAGCGTCGAATGGGATAGTTGAGCAACTGACCCTCCACGTGGGTGCGCGGGCTTCTCAATTGGCATTGAACCCATCGATGGTCATTATTCCCGATCGACCTGAAGATGAACCTCCTTTCGTTTCGGCAGGTTTCTCGCAAGTGACAAAAAGCATTTTGCATGAAGGAATGGCTGCGGAGGTCGCATGCGACAGCAGTTTCAACATTTCAATGCGAAATACTGTTTTGCCAGCGCGGGTCGCGCGAATCCAATCTGTGGTGTCGACGGGACAAATGACTCCATCCGGGCGTTTGATCGAACCGGGAGAGCGGGCCATGCGCGGCGATATTGTTGTTCACCTTGAATTGGTTCATCCGGAGCACCAAGCCGTGCTTATGCAGGGGAGCGGATGCATGGTGCAGACCTATACGACGCATGTGACCGGCGCATTGGAAGGAGGCGTTCTGGCTCACGGCATAGAGGCATTGGGGGTACTGAAGGCGGTCCTGCTGCGTATTAAAGTTTGGATTGCATTGGCTGCTGGAATTGGGCTTGGTGGAGGCGCGCACTAAGGCAAACTCATGCGTTGCCTGGTCAAGCGTGATAAGATAGGTCGATTCAACTGGGAATGTCGCGCGAAGCGAGGCCCTTGAGTTATCGAGGATGATGCGTTGCGCTCTGAGGGAAGTCTCCCCCTGTCCGTTCCGAGTTGTTTAAAGTCCCAAGCAGAACGAACGTTTGCTCTGGGCCGGGAGCGGACGTCGCCGAAAAGGGCGGAATGCGGACGTTCGCTGCAATCCGACGCCAATGACTGCTTTGCAGAAAGTGCTGCAGATAAAGCCAACTGCGTGAAGTTTGGGGGCAATGGTGACACGTATTGCTAACCTGCATACCTGATCCCAAGGTTGATCGTTTTGCGTCTCGTAGTAATCTGTTTGAAAGTCCAACAATTCATTCAGGTAGCGATCCAATACGTGACCCAATCCACATTATCCTTTTCGACGAAGGGGCGAACCAGGGCCATCCTTGCGACGATTGTCACTTTGGTTTGTTGTTCCTGCAGTTCCAACATTCATAGAGACCCTATTTCGCTGGCGGACCTAGATGACCCGCAAGTTCCCAATATGCAGGATGTGCGGTTTTGGGGAGACACGCCGCCGGCCAACATATCAGCGCTCAATAGAGACGTTGACGCGCGCCGACGAGCGGCTGGACTGGGCGGTGCATTCAATGTCTTGGCGTTGTCCGGTGGTGCGGAGAATGGGGCTTTTTCGGCCGGGGCACTCAAGGCATGGTCAGAAAGTGGCTCGCGCCCTGAGTTTCTTGTGGTCACAGGCGTTTCGACAGGTGCTCTGGCTGCGCCGTTTGCTTATCTAGGGTCAGACTACGATGACGACTTGCGCCAGTTTTTTGGTGGGTTGGAGCCAGACAGCATCTTTAAGGTCCGGTCATTGTTTGGGGTTCTGCCAAACGCATCCCGTTACAGTTCGGAGCCGCTCCGTGAAACGATTGAAGCCTACATTACACCGGAATTCCTAGCGGCTATCGCAAAACAACACGAACGCGGGCGCCGGCTGTTGGTACAAACCACAAGTCTTGATGCGCAGCGAGCCGTTATCTGGGATCTCGGTGCCATCGCCGCCAGCGGGGCGCCAAACGCGCCAGACCTGTTCCGGGACGTGCTGTTGGCCTCTTCCGCAATGCCGGCGATTTTCCCACCTGTGCTGATCGAAGTGGAAACGCCTGATGGTGTGCGGGACGAATTGCACGTGGATGGCGGCGTTATCTCCCAGTCGACAAGCCTGAACAGCTGGCGACACAGCAGTCAGCTCGCCGGTCGTCCGACGCTATATTTGATCCGCAACGGCAAGATCGCGCCTGAGCCCAACGTGACGGATGCAAACCTGCTCTCAATCGCCGAGCGTTCCCTTACAACGTTGACCAAAAATCAGGGCGCCAGTGAATTGGAGCTTGGCTATAAACTCGCGCGTGCTACCAACGCACGCTACCGGGTTGCGTGGATTGGAGAAGACTTTACCTTGCCGCTCGCCGAACCATTTGATCCGGAATACATGCGTGCGCTCTATAGCTACGGCTATGACAGTTTCAAATCCGGAGATTTCTGGCGAAGTGGCCCGCCCCGATAACGGGAATTCTGCCGGCCCCACCTCTTTCGAGGTGAGGCCAGTGATCTGATCACGCAGGTTCGGGCTCGTCGGTGCCTTTGATTTCATCGTTCTTCACGCCAAAGAAGATGGCGTAGAGTGTCGGCACGATGATCAGCGTCAGGATCGTTGCAAAGCTCAGACCAAAAATAATCACAACTGCGAGCGACTGAAAGAACGGATCCCACAACAGCGGCATCACCCCTAGTACTGTCGTGAGAACACCCAGAGCCACTGGCCGCACACGCGACACAGCGGCATCCACCACGCAGTCCATGCGCTCCTTGCCGCTGGCGATTTGGGTGTCCGTCTCATCAATCAAAACAATGGCATTCTTAATCAGCATCCCAGTGAGCGATAGCATCCCCAAGATTGCCATGAACTCCAACGGGGTTTGAGTGGCAGCGAGGCCCCACACAACACCAATGATGGCCAAGGGGACGGTGAGCCAGATGATCAAAGGCTGACGCACTGCGTTAAACAGCAGGATGACCACAACAATCATCGCGCCAAATCCCAAAGGCATAGTGGAGGCTAGGCCTTCGTTGGCTTCCATGCTGTCTCCGTATTCGCCCTGCCATTCAAGCGCGTAGCCTGGGGGCAAGTCGATGGCTTCGACATGGGGCCTAACCATTTCAAACGTGTCTCCGGACAAGACGCCGGGCGGATTGTCGGCCTGCGCCGTGATGGCAAGTTGGCGGTTGATACGACGCAAATTACCCGCTTCAAAAACAAGATCAAAGCTGTCCACAACTTGTGATATTGGCACATAGGTGCCCGTGACGGTGCTGAACACCTGTAGGTTTTGCAAAGCGCCCACATCGTTGCGATCGCGCTCAAAGGGGCGCATCGTGATGTTGAGGAGCTCGTCGCCCTCCCGATAAAGCCCGAGGATTTCGCCGGAAAGATGGCCGTTGATCGCCTGCGAAATGTCCGCTTGGCTGAGCCCGAGGCGGCGGGCGTTCTCCGTGTTGATCTGCGGCCGGATGACCTGAACTTGCTCCCGCCAGTCGTCCTTGATGGCGATTGCCCCTTGCTCGTCAAAGATAGTCTTGGCCTTTTCAGCCAGCTCTCGAAGGGTCACTGGGTCGGGGCCGGAAAAACGCGCTTCAATCACCGAGCCGCCACCCGGCCCCAAGACAAACTTCCAAACCTTGGAATTGGAGGCCGGGAAGGTTTCCTCAATCCAGGACTGTATTTGGGGTCTCAGAGCGTCGATTTGGCGGTAGTCCTCTACATCAACGAGGATCTGTCCGTAAGCGCTGTTGCTGTCCTCGCTGCTATAGACCAGCATGAAGCGTGTGTGCCCGCCGCCAACGGCAGTGTTGGTTCCGATCACCCCCTCAAGTGTGCGCACATGGGCATCGATGGCGGCAATATCGCTGTTGGTCTGCGAAATGTCCGATCCCTGCGGTAGGAAATAATCAATCACAAATTGCGGTCGGGTGCTGTTCGGGAAGAAACCCGGCGGCACCAGCGCAAAGCCCAGAACCGCCGAGACGAAAAGGCCAAACACCACACCAACCGTGACAAAGCGCATTCGAATTGCGCCTTTAAGAGCGGCTCTGTAGCCCTTCAAAACAGCGTTTTCTTCTGCAACAACCGCAGTCTTACCCGCCTTCATCAGAAGTGTGCAGAAATACGGCGTGAGCCAGATTGCGACCAGCCATGAGAACAGGAGGGCAATAGAAATCGTCCAGAATAGGCTGCCTGCGTATTCGCCGGTATTGTCCGGAGAGAAACCAATCGGGGAGAAAGCCAATAGGCCTACAACCGTACCGCCCAGCAGAGGCCATTTGGTCTGGTTGACCACCGCGATGGAGGCAGAACGGGCGTCCTCGCCCCGTTGGACCCGCACGAGCGTCCCTTCGACGACAACGATCGCGTTGTCCACCAGCATGCCAAGCGCGATGATCAGCGCGCCTAGCGAGATACGTTGCATGTCCAAACCGTAAAGATACATGCCAGCCAGGGTGCCGGCCACGGTCACCAGTAGGATACCGCCCATGAGCACGCCGGAGCGGAGCCCCATGAAAATCAGAAGTGTACCCACCACGATCACCAGCGCCAGAATTACGTTCAGGACGAAGTCATCGACGGAGTCTTTGACCGAAGACGATTGATCGGAGATCGGCAAAAGCTCTATACCAATTGGACGTTCCGACGTCAGCGCTGTCATTTTTGCTTTGACGGCGTCGCCCATTGCAACAACGTTACCGCCCAGAGTGTTGGATATGCCAATGCCAATAGCGGGTTTGCCATCTCGGAACAGCTGAAGACTTGCCGGTTCGGCGAGGCCCCGAGACACAGAGGCTATATCGGACAGTCTGAATGAGGCGCCGGTTTCGGGGTTGGCAATCCGCAGGTTCTCGATAGCCTCGATAGAGTCAACGGCGGACTGAGGGCGCACTTCGATGCGGAAACTACCGGCCAATACTGATCCCGCAGGCAATACAAGGTTTTGCCCTTCAAGCACCTGCGCAATTTGCTGAGGCGAAAGGCCGAGTTCGACGAGGCGAGCAGTGGAGTATTCCACGTAGATGACTTCGTCTTGAACTCCGCTCAGAACCACTTTCGATACTCCGCCGACTGTCAGCAGTTGCCGCTGCAATTGCTTGGCATAATCCCGCAACTCAGAAATCGAGTAACCGTCTCCGACAATTGCGAAATACAAGGCATACACATCGCCGAAGTCGTCATAGACCTGTGTTTCCAGAGCGTTTGGCGGCAGATCTGATTGCGTATCCAGGATCTTGGCCCGCATCTGGGCGAACCGCTGGCGCAAATCGGCATGGGTTTTGGTGGTTTGGATGGTGAATTCGACATTAACCGTGCTGAGACCCGGGGAAGAAACAGATTTGACTTCCTTCACACCTGAAAGTTCCTGCAGGGCGGTCTCAATAACTTCGGTGACCTCTGATGCGACTTCTTCTGCAGTGGCCCCAGGATAGGGTGTGACCACCTGCGCTTGTCGGATGATGAATTCCGGATCCTCAAAGCGCGGCAGCTTGCCATAGGCAAACAGACCAGCAGCTATAATGAGAAGGGTCGCAAGCGCAGAGATAACGCGCTTTTCGACAGCAAAACGAGCGAGATCCATCAGTTATTCTCCCACCTTCTGAATGGGACGAATGATTGTGCCGTCTTGCAGGTCGCCAATGCCGGCAGAGACCACGACGTCACCGGCGGACAGTCCGGAAGTAACGATTGTGCCACTTTCGGTGACATCGCTCACAGTCACGGGGGCGCTCGTTACCGCATTGCTGTTTGCATCAACCTTCCACACGAATGTCGACCCGTCCGGCGCCGCGGCAAGTGCGGATTGAGGCACGGACACGACTGCCGCTTCGTAGCTGCTTCCTCTAATATGCACGCGTGCGACCATGCCTGGAAGCACGACGGCGCCATCTGGAAGTGTGACCAGTAGCCGGCCACGGTATGTTTGGGTGGCGGTGTCAGCTTGGGTTGCAAATTCGACCAGATCGGCTGGAAGTTCCAGGTCTGGCAGAGCGTCGAAGGTCACGGCGTTTTCAAACAGGTCAAATCCCTTGTTGGCCATCGCAACAATATCAGCGCCCGGCAGGTCAAAGCCGACCTCAAGCGTCTTGATGTTTTGCAACAGCGCAATGTCTGCGCCTGCTTGCACGTTGGAAAAGGCCTCGATGGAACGGCGCGCAATCACACCGTCGAAAGGCGCGCGCAGGGTGGCGTCCGAAAGAGTGTCGCGGGCGGCTTGCAACTGCGCCTTGAGGCCGCGAATTCCTGCTTCAGCGGCCAAGACCTCCTCGGGTCGGCCACCAATCAGTCCGATTGTGAGTTGTTCGTTGCGTGACACCAATTCGGCTTCAGCAACGCGTACCGCTGCTTCTTGTTGCTCCACGACGGTGGCGGCAACCACACCGCGCTCCACTAGCTGTTTTGTGCGCTCATATTCGTCGCGTGCCTGCTCAAGTTGCACAGAAGCGGCTTGTACGGCGGCTTTCAGAGCTGCAATTTCCTCAGGACGGGCGCCGGTTTTCAAAATTTGCAACTGCGCTTCGGCTTCATCCAGTCGGGCTTCGAGCTGGGACACATCGGCTTCGAAATCCCGCGTATCCAGCTGCGCGATCAAGTCACCGGCCTTTACAGCCTGCGATGCGCGGATGGGCAGGTCGACGACACGTCCGCCGACGCGGAAGGAAAGCGCCACTTCGCGAGATGGAAACGCAACAGCCGGATAGCTCCGACTTAGAACCGACTCTTGTGCTGTCACTACGTGCACCTTGGCCGGCCGAGGCGGGGCGTCGTTTTCTTGCGCTGTCACTTGGTTGGAAAGAAAAAGAGCTGTGCCGAAAGAAAGAATGGCTGTGAGCAGTTGCATGCAGAGTAGTCCTCGTCAGTAGCTTCGAAATCCCGAGAGAGCGAAGGAAAATGGTCTTTTCTTGTAGTCCTTACGCGGTGCGCGGATCGTTAAGTGCAATCAGTCAAAAACTGTCGGCGCCCGTAAGCACCAAATGTGTGAGATCAGCATGGCACAGTTGCGAACGCTTGCGGTATTAATTTTTCAAGTGCGCCGAAGAACTGATTAAAGCGTTCAAATCCATCGCATTGTTGATCGCAAAGCACGGCATCCATTGCCGCATAGGTGCGACACACTTGCCCCCGAAGTAAGAAACTCAGGGCTCAGAACAGTCCGGATGCCTAACGAGTTGACACAGCCACCGTCAGGCCAGCACACTGACACAACAGATTTTTTTTATTCTTGTGGTCTGTTTGATGTCTCTAAAGGCGCAAGTATCAGCTTTGAAATCCGTATTTGTCGCGATGGCAGCGATCCAGCTTGCAACGTCCGCATCCGGTACGTTTGTCCCTCTGGTTTTTGCTGACATTGGCGCCTCCCAAGAAGCGGCATCTTTTGCAGCATCCGCATATGCAACAGGTTTCCTGCTCGGCTGCTTCGTCGTTTCGCGTTCCATCGCGGACTTTGGACACATTCGCGCGTTTGCGGCATCCGCTGCGGTGGTCACAATCGCCGCCATTCTGTTTTCCGTCGGCTCAAATGCCGCGGTCTTGATCGTGCTGAGGTTTCTGGTTGGCTTGGCCACGGCGTCGCTGTTTGCCATCGGAGACGCATGGATAAACGAGGCGGCAGATGGCCAATCCAGAGGGCGAGTTCTGTCGATCTATGCCGTTGTCATCGGCATTGTGGCTGTGGCCAGTCAGGGAATTATCTTCTTTGCAGAAGGTGATCTGGGGCCGGTGTTTTTGGTCATTGCGCTGCTTTATTGCGCGTCGATTGTCGTCATTACCACCACCAGCATGTCGCCGCCGGATTCCGGAAAAAAGATAAACCTACGTGTTCGCGCCCTGTTTCAAGAAGCGCCAACCGCAGCCATTGGTGCGCTTGCCACCGGGGTCGTCACGACCACAATTCTCAACGTTGTGCCCTACGGCGCAGCCCAATTGGGGGTGCAACCTGTCGACATCGCCATCTCGATTGCGGCGATCTACTTGGGCCGAGTTGTTTTCCAGTTTCCTTTGGGCGGTTTGTCCGATCGCATCGACCGCCGCCGGGTTGTGTTTGGCGTGTCGCTGGTCTGTGCGGTTGTTTTGCTTGCGATGGGCATACTCTCTGACCCGGACTACGCCCCGCAGCGCTTTGACTATGCGTCTGTGGCGTTCTGGTTCTTCATAGTGCTGATGATGCTTTTGGGAGGGAGCCTTTTGACGATCTATTCGCTGATCGTGGCCCATGCGCTAGACAGAACGGTTCCGGTGTATATCTCTTCCACTTCTGTCACGATGCTTTTCGTATGGACAGTAGGCTCTATTGCCGGCCCCTTGGTCGCAAGCGCAGTCACCAGCCTACTGGGAGACAGTGCCCTGAATTGGTTGAACTTTGCCTGCATGGGCGGTTACGCAGCTTTTGTCTATTGGCGACTTGGCCGTTCTTCACCAACCGCCAAAGCTGAGCAGGCAAAACGCGAAAGCACGCTCACCACCAGCGCCGAACTGGCACCTCAATCTAAGCGATGACAAGGCATGCTTGGGCATGTAACCATTGCCACAAGTGTGATTTTTCTGGGTTTTGCACCAGTGCATTAATGTCTTCTGAGGGAATTTGATAAGGTGACTTCCGACGTCTTATTCGTGTTTATTTTGATCGGTATCGCCGGTGCCATGATGGCCAGCAACCGGGTTCGGTTTGATCTCGTCGCGCTTATTGTCGTCGTAGCGCTTATTCTCTCAGGCATTCTGACCGCAGATCAGGCATTGGCTGGGTTTGGCAGCCCCGTCGTGATTATGGTTGCCGCACTTTTGATCATTGGAGAGATGCTGGACCGCACTGGCGTCGCCCATGCCATTGGGAACCTGATCCTGAAACGGGGCGGCCAGAACGAAAACCGTTTGGTTATTTATCTGATGCTGGGCGCTGCCTTTCTCGGCTGCGTTATGAGTTCCACGGCAATCGTTGCGATTTTCATACCGATCATCCTACGCATCACTGCAGAGACCGGCATATCCCAGTCACGACTGTTGTTGCCAATGTCCTACGCCGCATTGATCAGCGGCATGCTCACTCTGATTGCAACGCCACCCAACCTTGTAGTGAGCGATAGCCTGCAGGACGCGGGCTATGCTCCGCTGGGGTTCTTTAGCTTTTTCCCAATCGGCCTTGTGATTTTATTGGCTGCGGTTGTGTATATGCTGGCCTTCGCGCGCCGCCTTTTACCGCAGTCAGAAGAGAGCAGCGCGGCCGGGGCCGCTCCGGCACATGCACAAACGCCCTCGGTGGCCTTGTTGGACGCCTACAATCTGCTGGAGCGCTTCTATGTGTTTGAAGTCGCACAGGCGCCATCGCTTTCGTTCAAAGAGATTTTCAAGGGATTGGATGCCCGTATTCTGGCGCGTCGCCGTCCGTCCAAGGGCCAAAAAGTTGCTGACAGCTTTGTTCCCGAAATGGCTCTTTATGCGCGGGACCGGTTGTTGGTTGTGGGCGAAGAAGCGGAAATTGAGAAACTCAACAGCCGTCCGGAATTCAACATGCTCAACCATGTGCGTGAAGATACGGCAGAATGGCGTGACTCAGTGGGGATTGCCGATGTTCTTGTCCACCCAAACGCTACGATTGTCGGACAATCCATTCGCGATTTTGAGTTTCGCGACGTCTACGGCATCGAAGTGGTCGGGGTTGTGCGTGGTGAAGACGCACTGGAAAACCCCTTTAACACAAAGCTAAAGTCCGGCGACCGCCTTTTGTTGGCAGGAAGTTGGAATGACATCGAGCATCTCACCGATTTGAACCACGACTTTGTGCTCCTCAACATCCCAAAGGAGCGGTTTGGCGAGCCTGTAGCGCGCCACAAGTTCGCAACAGCATTGTTGATTTTGGCGGCGATGGTTTTGTTGAGTATTTCGGGGCTCGTTCCGGTTGTCGTCGCTGTTCTTGTTGCGGCCACCGCAGCGGTTGTGTTCCGCACGCTGACACCCGAGCTTGCCTATGGCTCCATTCATTGGAGCAGCATCGTCCTCGTCGCCGGGATGTTACCGTTGGCGACGGCACTACAACAGACCGGCGGAGCCGATGTCGTGGTAGATGCGCTGTTTGATCTGGTGGGGGATGCCTCACCTCAAGTGATGATGGCAAGCCTGTTTCTGATCACCGCAGCGCTTGGGTTGGTTCTGTCCAATACCGCATCCGCCGTCCTTGTCGCTCCGATTGCGATCGTCGCATCCGAAACGCTCGGCGTCTCGCCTTACCCGATGGCGATTTGTGTACTGATGGCTGCGTCTGCGGCGTTCTCCACCCCGGTCTCGACACCTGTTGTGACACTCGTCGTCGCCCCTGGCGGCTACCGTTTCGCGGATTTTTTGAAGATTGGTTTACCACTCACCGCGCTCGTTGGGGTAATCACGGTTTGGATCACTCCGTGGTTCTTTCCGCTGTAAAATGGACCACTTACTGGCGGCGGTCTAGCGAAGGTGCTCGTCGAGAAGTTTGCACATTGAGCTACGGTCTTCGTGGAAATTGGGCAAATTGTGGGACCGCGAAGCAAAATTGGATGTACTCGTGTCGAACAGTTAATTCCAGCACTCCGATTGCCTAAATGGCATTTGGGAGACTTACCTTCGTGATGTGCACTGAACATGCGCAAGAACGTCCTAAACAAGATCCACGAGCTAATTCACCAAAGCACAACAAAACATTTGGTTGAAATAGCTTCAGAAGCAACAGCCAAGGGTCTTTGAGCAAAAGATCACCAAGGTCGGCTTTGGGCCGTCCGTGAAGACGGCCCATTGCCTTCAAATTTCTACCGCCTCGGCGATCGACAAAGCGTCTTCCAGCTCGACACCGAGGTATCGGACTGTGCTGTCCATCTTGGTGTGTCCAAGCAGGAGCTGAACAGCGCGCAGGTTGCCGGTCTTCCTGTAGATCTGCGCAACCTTCGTCCGCCGCATTGAATGTGTTCCATAAGCGCTCGGCTCCAGACCGATTGATTTCACCCAGTCTCGTACCAATCGCGCATATTGCCTTGTCGAAATGTGCAGCCGTTCATGGAAACGCCCTGGCCATAGGAATTCGGAGCCGATCATTAGCGGCTCTTCCATCCATCTCAATATGGACTTCCGTGTTCCCTCGGTGATCTCAAAGCGGACAGGTTTCTGAGTCTTGCTTTGGATGATTGACGCCCGCTCCTTAACCTGACCCGCGGCGTACACGTCCGCGACTTTCAGTTTGACCAGATCGCAGCCCCGAAGTTTGCTGTCGATGGCAAGATTGAACAACGCGAGGTCGCGGTGATTTTCAGCGATTTCAAGTCGAACTCGAATTGCCCAGACATGCTTAGGCAAAAGCGGACGTTTCTGCCCTATAACGCGGCCTTTGTTCCAGGCAGGGCGACATGCGCGAATGGCGGGTAAGTTTGGTGTTTGCATGATGGATCCTCTGATCCGCCACTCCCTCCCACGGCGACAACCCGACGTTGACCTGGCTACCATATCACGGGATGCTGCACGGCCTCCGAGGTCCGCTGCGAGCCCATCTCAACTGATGCTGCGCTGTGCACCAAAGTCGGCTACTGGCGGACCCACAGGTATAGATCAACTCGCAAGCATTTCTTCGACGGTGAGATTGAACCTGTTCAGCGCACCTTCAAACCGCCCAAAGAGGTGAGAGGGATTGCCGCGTGATGCGAAACCAGCTTGGATCTCCTCGCCAATCTCAAAATCCTCTTTGAGGGCTGTTATCGAGATCCGATGGTTTGTCTGCCAATGCTTTTCCATCTCTTCCGTGCTCGGTGCGCTCTTCGGAACAACGGTCGCCGATCGAAAGAACGTCTTATCGACGGATACTGGCTCAATGTGAAACCACATGAAGTGATCTTGTTGCACAAGCATCTGAGTATTGGGCATGAGCGTGTAAACTAAGTTCGCGTCTTTGCGCAGCGCCCAGTCTTCCTCGGGCGTGTCCCCCAGCTGAGGCATCGCGTTGCGCGGCAGAACGGCGCGCATGTGCGGACCGAATTGCCGATACGTCAAAAGGTTGTCAGGGAAATGTGGGCCAATGGTGGTCTTATGCGCGATGCGAAAGTGATAGGCCTCTAGACCGCCTTCGATCAGAACTTTCCAGTTGGCATTGATCTCGATTGTTTCCATGACCGCGATCCGGTGATCAGAGAGCCCGAGCCAGTCAAAATCCGGCGTCAGGCCGGACAACCATTCGTCGATATCCGGTATGTCTGCGGCGTCCGGGTTTGCGATGATCCAGATAAAGCCGTGCGCCTCGGCGGTCGGGAGGCGGCGCAGGCCACGCTCGGACCGTGGAAGATCAGGAAAGCCCTGCGCCTCCTGTGGAACTGCGCGCAACACGCCTTGGTTCGACCAACTCCACGCGTGGTACGGACACGTGAACACACGCTTGCAGCCAGAGGTTTCGCGCTCGATCTTGGCGCCCCGATGACGGCAAACATTCAGGAAAGCATGGGCTTTGCCCTCTCCATCGCGGGTCAAAAGAAGTGGCAGGCCGAGGAAATCCTTGGAGAGAAATGCATTCTCGCTTTCAAGTTCAGAGCTGTGGGCCGCAACGACGGGCCTCCGACGAAAGACCAGCGCCATCTCACGTTCGAACCGTTCCGGGCTCGAATATCGAGAGATCGGTGAATGTGCGATTTCAGCGTCCAGAAAGGCGGACTTCTGCTCTGCCAGGCCAATAATCTCTCGGATCAGGCCAAGTTCTGTTTCACGATCCATAACGCCCTCCTATGACCCCCTTACCATTCGGTAGGTTACTTGACGATTGGTAAGCAGACAATCCCATGCTACGTAACGTTACGGCGCAACGACAGGTTACTTTCATGACGTCTGATCCTCGCAAAAACTACATAGAGATCGCCACTCGGCTATTCGCCCAAGATGGATTTGACGGGGTCAGCCTTGCCGTCTTAGCCAGAGAGGCAAGTGTTTCCAAACAGGCGGTTTTGCATTTCTTTGGAACCAAAGAACGGCTCTATGCCGAAGTCCTGAGTGCATTGTGCGACCGGCTTTGCGCTGAGATCGAAACAGCCAGGGCCGAAGATGCCAGGACGCATCTTGCCGCTTATTATCGAGCGATAGTGACGAGTGTTCTTGAATCGTCGCAAGATATTCGGCTGGTCATGCGGGCGCTGCTCGACAGTGACCCCAAAGCGCGATCATGGCCACTCACGCCTTATCTGGATCGCCTGATCGATCTTGTAAGAGCATTGCCCAATCAATCTGGCCTATCGCGACCTGCTGCACTCGCGGAGGCCCATAGTTTTATCGGATCTGTCCAATACGTGGTGATCTCGCTGCCCACGGTTGAAGGAATTTACGGTATGGATACGCGAGAGGCCCTAGCCGAGTTCATCCTCGAAAGTGCAGAACATGAAATCGCGCGTCTTTGTAAAAACAGCGAATGCTGACCTTCGACCTCAAACGACGGAAGGCCGCTTCGTCCGCATTGCCGACCTCGGACCCACTAAAATGCTGCATCAATGAGCCAACGGCAGCTTAAGGAAAGCTGCGATGCAGCGCGTAGGGATCCTGCGAACGACCGGTAAGGGCCGGGAGCGGACGTCGTCGAAAAGGGCGGTTTGCTTTGCGATCGTCGCCATCTGCACTTACCGGAAATTGGTTCAGATCGAAGCGACAGCCGCCTTACCGCAGAGTGTTAAGCCCACCTTTAGCCCATTCTAACTTAAGGCAGCGCTGGATCGCTTGTTTTCACGATTGCCCGTTGATTGGACCTCATCTGGTCTGCGTTTGAGTGAGGTGAGGCGGTCGGTGGGTACGGACTGTGAGCGGTTCTTCGCCTTGGGGTGAGGATTGTTTTGCCCACTAATTCTTCGCCCCGCAGTGAAGGATTCTTGTCGTTCGGGACGAGAGGTTTTGCCGATTACCAGTCTGCGTTCAGACGCGGAGATTTGACCTGTCGATGATGGATTGCGCATGGGCCGCATCGCGTACGTCGCCACGATTGAGCCTCTCGCGCAGACCTTCGATCGTGACCGCGAATTCTACCGGCTGCGCCTGTACGCGGATTTCCGACAGGTCGGATGTGGCGAGGTGGTCTGCGAGGGTGGTCATCCTTTGAACTTCTTCTTTTCCGCTTGTTCGCGCAAGGCGCAGGGGCGAAGCTTCACTCTACACTTTCTGCTTTGCCCTCGATTGTATCCGGCTGCGTTTTGATTGTGGCCAACCGCTTCACGAACGCCTCCTTGTCGCCTTTAAACAGGCCCTCGGCTTCGGCGCGGTCGAGTTGCTCCATCCAGAAATCGAAATCCACCGTTCGGTCGAGACGCAGATACGGTTCGAGTTTTCGGTCTGCTTCCTCTTTCAAAGCCTTTAGTTCTTCCTCACGTTCCTCCGGTGTCTGGTTGTTGATATTGACGTTGACCGTCGCGCCGTAGCCGTGGCGGCGTTCGAGGGCCCAGATTGACGCTCGCAAAGCGACGTTGGGGTTGGTTTTGAGTTGGGATAAGGCGTTCACATTGCCGAGGTGCAGACTTTCGTGGTCACCGTCACCAAGGCGCAGGTCTTCGTTGTGATATTTGTACAGCGTTGTTTCGCCGATACCGACCTGATCCGCGATTGATACGCGGGAGAGGCCCTTGGTCGCCAGAGTACGGACCATCTCGCAGTTGGGCTCGGGGTCGTACGCTGGATTACCGCCTTTGTGCTTTTTCGCCTTAGGTGCATTATCCGGCTCCTTTTTCGCAGGGAGTTTTTTCTTCTTGGTCATATGTCCACGTCCTCGTCCTCAAACGGCTCATCGAACGGGTCCGTCATTGGTACGCGATCGGCTTCTGCGGTCGGGGCCTCGAACGTGCCCGCCATGTAAAACCGCTGCCCGCCGTAGCCGTGTTCCGTGACCTGTTGCATCAGATGGTCAATCGCGACTCCTGCCGTGTCTCCCACGCCCTCGAATGACTCTGGCACGCCAGCGAGGTCGGGGAGTTCTATCGCAGCATTGTAGCATTCCTCATGTGTGCCTGCCCAAAGGCGCTTGAGAACGAACTGGTGCGGCTTTTGTCTACCCGCTTTAACGGAGTTTGATCGGTGGTGTCCTGCCATGTGTTTTCCTCCTGCTTTTGACCACCGCGGAGTGGTCTGTATGGTGGCCGCGCGCGCGTCCCTTCGTCATGCTGTTTCGCGCCCAAATCCGAACCGGATTGCGGCTTTCAAAATTTGCCCTCACCGCGCATGGGATGACGGGGAGACTGCCCACTCTCAGCCCATCTATGTCTGCTTTGGGTCATTCTGCGCCTTTTCCTGTTGATTTTGACCTGACCAGTTGATTGACGATCAGCGGGCTTGTTCAGTTTGCTTTTGGCCCATGCCCGTTGATCCTCATCGACCTCGCAAACCGGATTGCCGTTCAGGTCATGCCGCTTCGATTCTGGAGCTCCGGTACTTGCGCTGGTTGGTCCGCTATCCCAATGTCGATCGGATTTTTTCATCGGGACCTCATCGCAAAGATGTTTGGCGATATCCTCGTGGATGCCGAGGGCGAGGGGCAGGGGCGCTGACAACTGGAACACCTTGGGCCATTTTGCCTGCAGTTTGTCGAGGGTTGTTGGCCCATTCTTGCAGGTGCGCTTTTGCACGCTCTGGGGCGCGTCAGAGGTCTTCTGTGTGACCTTGACCGCGGAAACGCCCAGAGCCCTGCTCTGGCGGCGGACAGTGGCGGGTTGGGTCGGTTTGACCAGCTTCTTGCGGAGACGTCGTTCGATGATTGCGGTCATGCGTTCAGTTCTCTTGCTTTCGGTCATGGTTTGTCGAGGAAGTGCAGTTCGGTTGGGCCGTGGTGGTTCCTGTCCCAGACCACCCAGTTGTGGCTTTGTGGTGGGTTTTTGCCTTCTGACCATTGCAGCCGCCACCGGATGGGGTAGATGCGCGACATGGGCATGGTGTCGTGCAGCCACTTGCGGTTTTGGGCGTAAGGCCATTGTGCACCGAGCAGCATGGCGATGTAGGGCACACCGAGTTGCATCAGGTGGGTGAAGAACGGCGCGGTGCCGTCGCGCTTGGACATGAGATTGAAGGGCGGGTTGGTGATCACTGCGTCTGCCGGTCGGGCTTCCCAGTCGAAGATGTCCCGCTGGATGAAGTTCTCCGTTTCTGGCCACCGGGTGTGCAGGTCTGATCCGATCACTGTGAAGCCCATGTTTCGGATGACCTCGGCCATGGCACCGTTGCCGACACATGGCTCCCAGATCACCCACGGTGCATGGTGTCGGATGTCTTTTGCTTCTGCGGCCATGAGTGCGGCGGTGGCTTCTGGCGGCGTCGGGTAGAAGTCATCCTTTTTACGCGCCGTCGTCTGGCGGGACACATTGCCGGTCGATGTGAAGAGGCCGCGGGCTTGGGTCATTGCAGCACCCGTTTTTCCTCGGGGTCATCCTCGTCATGACCGATCCAAAAGTTGACCACTTTGATGCCCCAGTCAGCCTCTTGTCCCTTTTCGAAGCCTGCGATGTAGCTGTGGATGTCGGTGAGTGCCTCGATGAAGACCTTATCGATGCCGTTGCCTTCGCTTTTGCTTTTCCATTCGATCGACAGCGGTATGTCCGGCAGTTCGATCGTCTGCTGTTCGCAGACATTGGCCATCAGGTTGGCGAGGAGTTGCAGCTTGAGTGCGATTTGCTCGACCAGTTGCCGGTGGGTCTCTTGGTCTTCGGCTGTCAGTGTGTTCATGAGTTCAGTTCTCCTGTTTGTTTGTTTTTGGGTGGTGTGGTTTTGCACACCCCCACACCTGAGACCCCCACCTTGCCCCCCACTTGAAAGGGCGTGGTGGCGGTGCCCTCCTGACCATCCTGACCATAAGGTCGGGCGGTGGTCCTGAAGGTCTGCTTCGGGTCCCTTTGGTCGTCGGTTTGGAGGTTTGTCTGTCTGCCTCTTTCAGACAGACAATCCCTCCGAATTGGGGACCTCCTGACCATCATGACCATCCTTAGAGGGGGATGATGATGGTCGGGCGCATTTTCCTTTTTTTTGAAGAGTTTTTCGATGGCCCTCATGCTGTGAACTCCTGACCATGGTCAGCCGCCTCATCATCGGGCTGATTTTGCGTCTGATGGTCAGGATCACCACTCCCGACCACCGCTCGTTTGGCAGGTGATTTCTTCCCTTCAGGCTTGTGATCTTCGATCTCAATCCATTTGGATTTGATCATCGCCTCGGCGACCTTTTTGGCGTCCATTGCCAGACCAGCCGTGTCAGCAATTTCTTGGATGAGTTTGTCGAGCCTTGGTTCAGTTTTGCTTCTGAGTGAACCGTAGATGAAGTCGCTCTGCAGCCGTGACTTGAGTTCCGGCCAGATGCGGGTGTCTGCGTTTTCTGAAACAAACGGCGGCGACCACGGCGAGACGTAGTTCATCTCGTATTCGCCATCGTCGTCGGTGAGCATGGTGGTTTTCTTTTCCCACCACAGTGTCGCGCCCTCGATGCCGATGTTGGTTTTTCGAACTGTGGCTCTGACCAGTTTGCGCATCTCATCTTTGTCGAGACGGAAAGCGGTTGCCTCCTTTTCGGTTATCGGCCTCGCCATGATTACGCACCGCGCGGCGTTCTGTTGCGTTTTGCCTCCGGAAAGGTCTTCTGCGTCATCGTTATTGGAACTGATGCCCTGCTTTTTTCTGGTGTGGGCGACCACGATGATGGCGATGTTTTGCCTGATGGCCATGTCAATGAAGGCGCGCAGCAGTAAGTTCATCACGCCCGGGGTAAACTCGACCGCGCCTGTGAGCCCTGCGATCGGATCGATGATCAGCACATCCGCACCGGACTTTTCGATCAGGTCGGAGAGGCTCTTGAAGAATGAAGTGTTGAGCGTTGGTGCCCTTTCACTCCCCGCGACGGCCATGGGAGCGGTGAGCAGTTTGTCCCGACCGATTGCAACGATCCTGTCGCCTATGTGCGCTTTGGTGATGTCGTTTCCCACGCATGTTGCGTTCAGGGAGCGATCCACTTCTTCGGTGTCATCTTCGGTATTGATGGAGATGACATTCAGTGGACCCTCGGGGCACGGTGTTTTTGTTAGCGCCCCCGCCGATGCCATGTCTGCAGACAAAGCCGAGATCATTGCCGTCTTGCCTATGCCGCTTGTGCCACCGATCACGGTAACTCGCTTTCGAGCGGCAAAGTTGCCGTAGACCAGTTGGCGTCGTTTTGGGAATGGAGGGCCGATTGTGAAGGTGCGCTCCGCAATCAGCGCCTCAGTCCAGCCCTCCCTCTGACCACCGGCGTCGCCTTGGTGGCTTTGACCGTTGTTTTGTTGACCTGTTCCGTTGACCTGGGGTCCTTTGGTCGGCTCATCGTCTGGCACCGGCTCGAAGTTCTCGTTGATGTCGCTCATGCCAGTACCTCGTCTGCGTCCTTGCCGCCGATCGGCAGGAGGACGGACACCTCGACACTGGCGTCCTGCCATCGCCTGCGACACATCTTGGCGGCATTCAGACCGCCTTCATCGGCGTCGCGATCTGCAAAGATGGTCAGGTGTTCGATGCCGTTCAACACCGGCAGTTCGGCGATGTTGTTTTTGTTGAGCATGGCCCACACCGGAGTCTGGTGTTTTCTGATGGCCAGCCCATCTTCGATGCCTTCGCAGATCGACAGTCCGGTTGTGACCGCATCAAACGGGTCCAACATGATGGCTCCGTGGTGAGCGATGCCTTTGACCGTACGGGCATTGGCGTGCTTTGTGCCATCATCGTTCAGAAAGGTGCGATGGACGCCTTGGAATTGGCCTGTGACCACGTTTCTGACCGCGGCGATCATGGCGGGGGCCCACTCGGCTTGGCTGTAGAAGATGCGGGGGTGAAACCGCAGGTCGAGGATGCCGCGACCATCCCGTCCTCTGGTGCGGTTCAGGTAGCGATCGCCCAGCGTGCCATCCAGCCGCTGACTGCCCGCCCATTGCTCTTTGGCCTTGGCGACCCTCTGTGCCTCGTGTTGGGCTTGGCGTCGCCTGTTCTCGGCGCGCTGCGCAGGGCTGGGGGGCGTCCAGTTGTCGTCTGGTTTTCCTGACCACAGTCCGCGGTTGCGGAGTTCGTTTGTGATGTCGCGGAAATCGCAGCCGTGGCTGTGGCAGTACATGACGATGCCGTTGTTGCCATGGCTGATGACGAGGTTGTTGTCCGTGCCGTCGTGGGCTGGACATGGGGCGCGACCGACATTGCCGCGCCACTCTCCGCCGAGGGCTTGGGTCAGTTCCTCTGGGGTTAGGTTCCTGTCACGCATCAGTTGTCCTCTGGCATTCCACCGCCACCGGAGGTTCTTGGTGCGATTGCGTACAGTTGTTTGACCAGTTCGATGGTGTCTTCACTCCGTTTTGTTGCGGCGACCACTTTTCTGGTTCGTCTGGCGACTTCCTCGATGTATCGGGTGCGCTGGTCGCTCATGGGCACCATCGCTGCGATCTTGGCAGATTCTGCCCCTTCGCAGCCCATCTGCGACGGCTGATCCGGTACGGGCCCTTGTTGTGTCGTGTCGGACTGTTGATCCGGTTTCATCTGATCCATTCTCATGGCTCCCTGATGCGGGTGCCGCTGGACCTGACAGGACTGATGCGGTAAGCTAACCTCGGCTTCCTGAAGCCGTAGTTTTCGGTTTTTTGTCCGCGTCTGGTCCTGTCAGGCGCGGTCATTTTTTTGGGGCCTTCTGGCCAGTGATTGCGGGGCGGTTGGAGGCGCACGTCATGCTGCACCCCGTTCAGCGAGCGCATCGGACGCTTTCTTCGCCAGTGCCGCCATTTCTGGGTCCAGACCGTCGACGGGTTCCATGCTATCTAGCAGCGCTTCGATGTAGTGGATCAGGTCTGCTCGGTCGTAGTACAAATTGCGACCGAGGCGTTTGCGCTGGACGTTCTGGCCGAGGCCGTGGCGCATGTCGATTTTGACCAGTCCTTCGGTGCGCGGGACTGCGCGATTTACCGCCATGCAGACATGGTCAATCGAACACCAGAGTGGCAGGTCGTTGAATAGGTACTTGAGTTCGGATGGTTG
This sequence comes from Shimia isoporae, assembly GCF_004346865.1. NCBI lineage: Bacteria > Pseudomonadati > Pseudomonadota > Alphaproteobacteria > Rhodobacterales > Roseobacteraceae > Shimia > Shimia isoporae. Next base: position 1,587,482 of record NZ_SMGR01000001.1, on the reverse strand, counting down.
GGTCATCGTCTCTGCTGTGAGGCGCGGCAAAAGCGGGAGATCGATGCGGTCAGTGCCGCGCCTCGTAGGGCTGTCCGTCGATCTTCCACTTGTGCTATGATGCATCCGGCGAGCATTCTCCCCCATCCGGTGAGAGCAAGGTCGCCGCGGTCATTGGGCCAGCAGGGTCTCCGACCGTTTGTTACGTCAGTGCCGATTTTACGGTTGAGGCGTGGCGGTACGGATGACCCATCGTTGACTATCGTTTCGGTCCTGTCCACCCCTCCAGCAAAGTTTAACCGGCGATTTGGACCACGTTTGACGTATGCCCGTCGATCCAGTTGTCGGTGATATTGCCCCAGCGGTCTGCGGCGGCGTGGCGCTGTGGCAGCAGCTTCGATCGATTGTAAACGCCTTTGACACCGCCGCGGCTCGCGCTGGCCCTGTGGTTCAGCATCATGTCCACAATCTCGCCGCTAATGCCGCGTTCGCCGAGTTCCGTGGCCATCGTGCGTCGCAGGTCATGAAACCGCCACTCCGTCACACCGCTGCGGCTGTCGATTTGCGCTTTGACCTTGCTGCCCAGCCAGACTGGGGCGATCCCGTCGTTCGTGAAGACGAACTCACTGTCCTCGAGCCCGAAGTCCTCTTTCTTCTGCAACGTGTGACGCAGCACCTCGACCGCTCGCTGGGGCAGGCAGAAGACGTGCGGGTCTGCGTTTTTGCTTCGGTCGGTCGGCAGATGCCACTCGGCTCGGTCGAGATGCAGTTCATCGACGCGCATCTCTGCGACCTCTCGGTTCCGTGCGCCTGTCATCATCAGCGTTTTGACCGCGAGGCCTGCGGGTGTGGCGTTTAACAGTTCGGTGCCTGTGGCTGACCAGATGGCTTGCCATTCTACCGGCTGCAGAACGCGCTCTCTCGCGACCGTTTTGACCTTCAAATCTTCGACCAGATCGAGAACGTCTCGCTGGACCCATTCGCGCTTCATCAAGAAGATGAGGGCAGGGCGGACGTACGCGAGCCCTCGGGTGGCGCTGTGCGGTGCTGTGTCTGCTTTCTGTAGGAAAACCCGCTCCAGATCGTACTTGGTGAGTTGCTTCGCGGGTTTGTGCAGCAGGTCTGCGAGGAAGTTACTCGCATGTCGTGCTGCGCCTGCACCTGACTTCAGGTGCTGCCACTTGAGTGTGTCGTAGCTCTTTCGCTGGCCATCATCGACGAACAGCAGGTCGTGCAGGGTGGTTTGGTCGACTGCTGCCTTGGCTGCGGCTTCCTCTGCCTCGCGTTGGGCCTCTCTGGCTGCTGTGCTGGCGCTCACGATGGTCTGACCCTGTCTGGCCTGTTCTCTGGTGGTGATGGCTGCGAGTCGGGCCTCTGTGCCGCTCATCTCGTTCACATCGCCGAGGCTGATACGTTTGGTCTTCCCGTCGATGGTGATGCGGCAGTTCCACTTGCCGATGATTTGCCCGTCGATGCGTCTGACCCGCGCTGTGAGGCCTTTGACCTGCGTGTCGCTGATTTCGAAGGGCTTTCCGTCGTCGTGGGGTTTCAACGCGGCTCTGATCGCGAGCGGTTTTCCGATGTCGAATTTCATTCATTTGTCCCCAATTGCCTTGACGATGTCGCTGACGTAGCAGCGGTTTCCGCGCCCTTTTGGCTGCAAGAGGTTGGTTGGTACTGGCCCGATTATGCGGGTGATCTCTCCATCGTCGGCGACGAATACAATCAGTAAGTCGTCCGCCTTTGTGTCCTTGGGCATGGTGACGTATGTTCCGCTGTCGCGATGCGCTCCAGCGCGTTTTGCCTTCACCTGCAAACGTCGACCGTCCGGTGTTGTTCCGTCGATGTGCTCCGCACCGCGCTCGGCCTTTGTCATACCCAGATTGACCTCTGCCCATAGTTCTCCGACTGCTCCCATCAACGGGCTGTTCGCGTCATAGTCTTCGAGGATTTCGAGGGTTCGCATGCACTGCGCGTGTGTATCTTGGGCAAGTTTAAGTTTGTCTTCTGTCTTCATGAGGAAGTCCTGTGTTTTCGGTTTTGCCCATCCTCCCGATGGGCAGAGGAAGGGCAGTTTTCGGACCTCCGACATGCTCCGACACACTCCGACAGTAAAGGTAAAATCAATTGGTCAGTCATGTTTTAAAGGTGACTTTTTGGTTTTTTCTCCGATGGGCAACCGATGGGAGGGCAGTCGCCCTAGGACTGTTAATCAATTGGTCGTAGGTTCGATCCCTACCGCCGGAGCCATAAAAAGCCCTTAAGTCTCTGACTTGAGGGCTTTTTTGTTTGCCAATCTGACAATAATAATTTGGAAATCTGTTCCGTTTCTGTCGGAACTGGCAGGCAAAATTGATCTCAGGAAGGTTGTTCTTGCCCTTGTGACGTCACGGTAAGGGCTTTGCCACATACCCGCACATTCGCGCATTCTGGGATCGAAAAATGCACGGGCAGGGATTCGGGGAGTGGTAGATGAAGGTTGTTAAGGCAGAGAGTGCTGCAATCGTTTCTGATGTGCGGGTGCGTGAAGGTCAGGCGGTGGCGAAAGGCACGGTACTGATCGTTACCGAATTGATGAAGATGCAACACGAGATCCGCGCCTCCGAAAGCGGCGTCGTGAGAACCGTGCATGTGCAGGCTGGCCAGGAACTCGCTGGGGGAGAACGGCTGATCAGCTATGAACCGAAAGCGGTGGAGACTACTGCGCCATCAAGGAAAGTTGAGGCGCGGACAGATCTGGCAGAGCTAGAAACCCGGATGGCACTTTTGCAAGATTCCGCGCGTCCCGAAGCGGTGGCCAAGCGTAGCAACGCAGGGATGCGAACAGCCCGAAATAATATTGAAGATTTGTTAGATGCAGGCAGCTTTACCGAGTACGGGGCGCTGGCTGTGGCAGCACAGCGCACGCAACGCGGCCTCGCCGAGTTGCAGGCGCGCACTCAGGGTGATGGGATTATCTGCGGTACAGGAACAGTCAACGGTACTGCCGTTGCTGCAATGGCCGTGGACTACACGGTCCTGGCAGGAACGCAAGGTTACAACCACCATCGAAAAATGGACCGGCTGATCGAGGTCGCGGGACGAGACAATCTTCCAATAGTTCTGTTTGCGGAAGGCGGTGGCGGGCGACCAAACGACTATGACGTCGCACATATGATGGTTGCTGGACTGAACGTGACATCGTTCCGCCATTTCGCGGCTCACAAAGGTCCGAAGATAGGGATCGTGACAGGCCTTTGCTTCGCGGGAAATGCGGCGCTCTTTGGCGTTTGCGACGTTCGCATAGCCACGCAAGCCAGTTTCATCGGAATGGGCGGTCCAGCCATGATCGAGGGTGGCGGTCTGGGCGTTGTTGACGCGCGGGACATAGGCCCGTCTGACGTTCAATCCAAAAACGGCGTGATTGACTGCTTGGTTGATGACGAGGCTGCCGCTGTAGTTGCGGCAAAGCAATTGCTTGGGATGTCCGGGCCGGATTTGGAATCCTTGGAAGCTCCCAAAGCGGAACGATTGCGGGATGTTATCCCGACCGACCGAACGCGTGCCTATGACATGCGAGACGCGATTAACAGCCTGGTTGACGAAGCCGGATTTTTAGAGCTCAGGCGCGGTTTCGGCGTTGGGATGGTGACAGGTTTTGCGCGGATCAATGGACGGTCAGTTGGGATTTTGGCGAACAATCCCTTACACTTGGGGGGAGCCATTGATGCGTCGGCGGCCGATAAGGGCGCGCGTTTTTTGCAGCTTTGTGACGCGTGGGGCGTTCCCGTTGTTACATTGTGTGACACTCCCGGATTTATGGTTGGGCCGGAGATCGAAAAGACGGGTCAGGTGGCGCATGTATCGCGCCTGTTCCTCGCAGGAGCGCATTTCACGCAGCCATTGGTGACGATCATTCTAAGAAAGGCTTACGGACTCGGGGCAATGGCCATGGCAGGCGGTGGATTTGACCGACCGCAGTTCTGCTGTGCGTGGCCCACCGGAGAAGTCGGCGCAATGGGCTTGGAAGGCGCGGTTAAGCTGGGGCAAAGGGAACGGCTTGCTGCAATCAGTGATCAGGTAGAACGCGAGAAAGAATACGAGCGGTTGGTCGCGTTGCTTTATGAAAACGGCAAAGCTTTGAATGCGGCCAGTTTGCTGGAGTTCGATGCTGTTATTGATCCGGCGGATAGCCGGGACGCGATTGGCAAGGCATTGTGCGCGGCCGGCCCCTGCGTCCCGTCATTGCGATATGTTGATGCCTGGTAAGGTAAAACTCCGGCTCAAACTTGCTTAGCGGCGGGTTTCCCGTGCGTTCTGAGCCGCCACGACACGTATGGTTCTCACTCCGGAGAGTTGCGCAGACGTCACCACATGGGCGACCGTAACTTCGCGCGACTGTTCCGGGCCGCCGGTGAAGCCGCCTTTGGGATGCACTGCAAGGAAGCTGTAGGTTAGCACGCCGTTGACCGGTTTCCCGTCGTTTTGCGGATCAAGTTTGAGGGAATGGACGCCATGCACGTTCGATACGCCTACTGCTTCGATCAACGCGCCTTCCGTGACGCGCAGGACCTGAACAGATTTCACCTGCGCGATCAATGTACCTGCATAAACGGGAGCGGGTTTTTTGGAGAAGATACCCTTGTTGGTGTTGCTGCTATTGGGAACAAGCGGATTTGCCTCGCCAGCTTCGACAGCATCCTTGACCGCCTGAACTTCGCGGTCGCTGCCAAACCAGTTAAATGGATTCAATCGGGTCTGGCACGCAGTCAAAGTCAACGTGGACAGCAGCAAAACAGTCAGGGCGGTGCGCATCGATTAGGCCTCATTCTTTGATTTCATGGGTTAACCTATCGCAGGCTACTTGAAAAGTGGCTTTGGCAGGGTGGACGTTTCCCGCGGAGCGGCTTAACTCGGTTGGGCAAGAAGGAGACCGGCCTATGGCAACCGAGGCGTTTGAAGAAATCGTTGAGGATTTCGAGTTCATCGAGGACTGGGAAGACCGCTATCGCTATGTGATAGAGCAGGGCAAGGACATGCCCGCGCTGGACGAAGCGTTGCGGGTGCCTGCGACCAAAGTCGACGGCTGCGCCAGCCAGGTTTGGCTTCATCCGAACATCGAAGGTGGAATTTTCTCTTTCGAGGGGGCGTCTGACGCCATGATTGTCAGTGGATTGATTGCCGTTCTGCGCAAGCTCTATAATGGCCTGCCTGTTGCAGATGTACTTCACGTTGATGCCCGCGCTGAAATGGAACGGCTCGGGTTGAACGAACATCTGAGTTCGCAGCGCTCCAACGGACTTCGGGCGATGATCGAACGCATACGTTTGGTGGCGAGCGAAGCGGGCTGAAACGGAGGCCGTTTCAGACAATATCAGCCCATTGCTTTCGAGCGGTAATGATTGAGTACATAGATCCGGATCGCAGTGGCGAGCCCTGCCTCAAAGTCACGAGTTGCATCAATTTCAGCAGCTAACGCGTTGGTTGCAATATTTTTTTCCCGCGCTATTTCCTGAAAAGCACGCCAGAAGTCGTCCTCAAGCGATACGCTGGTCCGGTGTCCGCGCAGCGTCAAAGAGCGTTTGACTGGGCGAGTCATTCGCGTTCCTTGCCATCGAGGTCGCGTTTGTCTTTTTCCGCGCGGGCCTCCTCCAGTGCTTTTTGTGCTTTGGTGCGCCCGAATTTCGCTGCGTTTTCGTCTGCCTGTGCTTTTTGTTCAGCGCGGGCCTTTGCTTTGCGGAATTTGTTGAGGTTAACGACAGTCATGCTGCGAGTTTGGCACAAGGAAAGCTCAAATGAAAAGAGGCGACCCAAAGGTCGCCCCAAGTGTGACGTTCTGTCAGCAAGAGATCAGTCTTTGGGGCCGATCATCTGTTCCGGGCGCACGACCGCATCGAAAGTCGCTTCGTCGACGAAGCCCAATGCGATGGCTTCTTCTTTCAGGGTAGTGCCGTTCTTGTGGGCGGTTTTGGCGACCTTGGTTGCGTTGTCATAACCGATGCTGGGTGCCAGTGCTGTTACCAGCATCAGGCTTTCTTTCATCAGTTTGTCGATCCGTGGCTCGTTTGCTTGAATGCCGTTGAGCATTCGTTCTGTGAAGCTGTCCGCCACGTCGCCTAGCAACTGCATGGATTGCAAAAGGTTGTAGGACATCATCGGGTTGTAAACGTTCAGTTCGAAATGTCCTTGCGAACCGGCAAAGGTCATGGCGGCGTTGTTGCCCATGACGTGCGCGGCAACCTGAGTCATGGCTTCGGCCTGTGTCGGGTTCACCTTGCCTGGCATAATCGAAGACCCGGGTTCGTTCTCAGGCAAGATAAGTTCACCAAGTCCGGAGCGGGGACCGGAGCCGAGGAAGCGAATATCGTTAGCAATTTTGTACATTGCTCCGGCGACGGTGGCGAGGGCACCAGACATGAAGACCATGGCATCGTGTGCGGCCAGAGCTTCAAATTTGTTTGGCGCTGTCACGAATGGCAATCCCGTGATTTCTGCCATGTTGGCCGCCACAGCTTCGCCCCAACCCTTTTGGGTATTAAGACCTGTGCCAACCGCAGTACCACCTTGGGCCAACTCGTAGATGCCTGGCAGCGCAGCTTCAACACGGGCGATGCCTTGGCGGATCTGATGGGCATACCCGCCGAATTCCTGACCCAGCGTGAGAGGGGTTGCATCCTGAGTGTGCGTGCGCCCGATTTTGATGATGTCCTTGAACTCTTCAGACTTTGCTTCAAGGCCTTCTGCCAGCTTGGTCAACCCAGGCAAAAGAACGTCGCGCACTGTCATTGCCGCTGCAATGTGCATTGCGGTCGGAAAGGTATCGTTTGAAGATTGACCCATGTTGCAATGGTCATTCGGGTGCACTGGGTCCTTGGAGCCGATCACGCCGCCGAGGATTTCGATCGCTCGATTCGCGATAACTTCGTTGGAGTTCATGTTGGACTGGGTGCCGGATCCGGTTTGCCAGACAACCAGGGGGAAATTGTCGTCGAACTTCCCTGCGACCACCTCGGAAGCTGCCTGGATAACCGCGTCCGCGATTTTTGGATCCAGCTTTCCTGTCGCTTTGTTCTGCATCGCGCAGGCTTGCTTGATCACCCCAAGGGCGCGGACGATGGCGACCGGCTGTTTCTCCCAACCAATCGGGAAGTTCATGATCGAGCGCTGAGTTTGCGCGCCCCAATACTTGTCGGAAGGAACCTCTAGCGGGCCAAAGCTGTCGGTTTCGGTGCGGGTATCTGCCATCATGACCTCCGGAATAGCGTTCACGCGCTTTCTAGCGTACGGGGCCGGAAGATCAATACTGTATACTATGGGATACCGCTAACACGGACCAAATTCGGGCCGCGAATGGTCGCAGCCCGTGTTCGTTGGGCTTAAGCTGCGCGGGCAACAACTTCACCGCGCTCCACATAAGCCTTGTTTGCGTCGATGAGTTTCCCCAGCAACTTGCGGAATTGCGGCTTCATCATGGGAACCATCAGACGCCCCAATAAGCCGTATTTGGGCACAAACTCCATTTTGAAGTTTAATTCGGTGCGGTTCGGACCGGTTTGGCGCATGTCTATGGTGGCGTAGTTATCCTTGAGCGGAAAAGTTCCGTCAAAGATCTCCACCTTCATTCGCTGATGGGGTTTGTATTCGACAATCCGTTCCTGAATGTAATTCTTACCGTCTGTCAGGGTACACTGACGCTCTGCGCCGAGTCCGGTTGTTTCCGATCCATCCAGCAGAAAAGAACGGCTCAGGTTCGGGTTGAACTTTTCGATATGGGCATAGTCATCCCATGCGCTCCAAACATCCTCGACCGGTGCGTTGATCGTGGTTTGAACTGATACTTCTGGCATATTGATCTCCTCCTGTTGTGACGAAGAGTTAAGTGGTTATATTTCTGTCCGGAACCGTACGTTTTCTGACGCGGTGGATTGAATATGATACAGGAGGTGCGGCTATGGAGTGGTCTGCAATGCCCTATTTTTTGGCGATTGCGAGGGAAGGGAGTTTGCGCGCCGCAGCTTTGTCGTTGGGGGCAACACATGCGACGGTTGACCGTCACGTTAAGGCACTGGAAGCGAGTTATGGGGTGCGCTTGTTTGACAGAACGCGTGGCGGCATGTCGTTGACGCCGGCCGGAGAAAGCCTTTTGCCATTGGCTGAAAATGCGGAAGACGCGATGAATGGGGCAAAGGCGCGGGTACTTGGGTTGGATCAGGAAGCGTACGGAACGGTGAAAGTGTCGGTTCCACCAGTGCTTGGTTTCGATTTGCTTCCAAGGATTTTTCAAGCGTTTTCAGAAGCCTATCCTGATATCAAGCTCGACATTACAGTTACGAACCGGTTTGAGGATCTCAACAGATTGGAAGCTGATGTTTCGATCCGAGTGGCATATGAGGTGACCGATGACGTAGTGGGGCGCAAGGTCGCGCAAACCGCGATCGGGCTGTATTGCAGCCCTTGGTATCTGGAGCACAAGGTCCCGCAGTCGGGCCCGGATGGAGCAGGGCTCGACTGGGTTGCGTGGACAGATTCCGATGACGTTCAAAGGTGGGCTTCGAAGACACCCTATTCAAAGGCAAACGCGCGCCACGTTGCGCGGGAAGTTGTTATGCAGAAAGAAATGATCCGCGCTGGAATGGGGTTTGGATATCTGCCGGTAAGCAGTGTGTTAGGCGATCACGATTTCGTGCAAATGCCGGGAACAAAAGTCGAGTTGAACCGCTGGATCTGGATATTGATGCATGGCGAGCTACGAAAAACCATGCGCGTACGTTTATTTGTCGACTTCATGGCGCAGGAAATCAGGGCGATGCGAAAACTGATCTCGGGGGAAGCACAAAACGCCCTTTGAACAACAAAGAAGTTGTGCGGGTTATTTCCGGAAGCTGTCCAGCGACACAACTTCGGCGTCTTTTCGGGGTTCTTCTTCGACCTCTTCGACGGTAATCTCGTCTTCTACTTCATCAAGCAATTCATCTTCATCGTCTTCGTCATCCTGCGTTTCAAAGCGCAGTCCAAACTCGACCGACGGGTCGACGAATGTTTTGATTGCGTCATAGGGAATGTACAAAGGTTCAGGATTATCGCCAAAGTTCAACGTTACGGCGAAACCTTCGTCCGTAACGCGTAACCCATCATACCAGTGCTGCATCACGACGGTCATTTCGCCCGGATACCGGTCAGACAGCCAAGGCGCGATGTCGACTTCAGGGTGCTGCGTGTCAAAGGTAATAAAGAAGTGGTGGTCGCCCGGCAAACCGTTGGCTTGCACATCCGTCAGCACGTCCTGAATCAACGACCGCATTGCGCGGTGCATGAGGTTTCCATAGTCGATTGTGCGGGACATGGCTCTTCTCTTTGAGTGACTTGCGTTCAGCATAGTAGATTCGGCGCGAAACGAAAGACGACTGGGCGAAAATTAGCTTCTAAAGGAGACCTAATCCCAGACCGGCGGCAGCGCAGATCGCCAAAGTGCTCAAAAGAGAGAGGCGCGCAAAAAATATCAACGCGCAGGCGAGGGCGGTCAACGCGGCTGCGATCCAGTTGGTTGAGGTCACATCTGGCACTTCGCCGACTATGGTCAAAACGGTTTCAGGGAAAAGCAGATTGACCGTGAACCAGAGACCGAGGTTGGCAATCACTCCAACAACGGCTGCGGATATTGCTGTGAGTGCATTGCTTAGCCTTGGAGAGGCAAGAATCCGATCCACATGGGGCGCGCCTGCGAAAATCCAGAGAAAACAGGGCACGAAGGTGCACCACAAAGCGGTCAAACCCGCTGCGAACCCCAACCAGAGACCACCTTGTTGGTATCCTGCGAGTGTCGCGACAAATTGGGTGACCAGAATAAGAGGACCTGGCGTGGTCTCTGCAAGGCCAAGCGCATCCATCATTTGGCCTGTTGTCAGCCAGCCGTAGTCTTGTGATACGGTTTGCACCATATAAGCCAATACAGCGTAAGCGCCCCCGAAGGTGACGACAGCCAGGCGAGAGAAGAAGACAGCGACGTCTTGCAGGAACGGGGCGTCGGCCAGAAACAGAAGCCCAATAGGAACAGCCCATAATGCTCCCCAGATCAATGCGGTGCGCAGCGTGTGACTGCCACTGATTTGCTTGGATTCCGTTGTTGGTTCCGCATTATCTGTTGCGTTTATGATCAGACCCGCAGTCGCGGACAGTGCAATAACTGCGGGAAACGGCAAAATTCCGAAATACAGCGCGGCGAAACTTGCCATGGCGATGATCCGATTGAACCAAGTCGTCAACATTTTGCCGGACAAACGGAGCAAAGCTTGAAGGATTATGGCTACAACCGCCGCTTTGACACCTAGAAAAGCCGCGCTAACCAAGGGTAGATCGCCAAACAGTGCATAAATTGCAACTAGGCCGAAGATCACCGCTGCTCCTGGTAAAACGAACAGGAGGCCTGCGATCAGTCCGCCGAGCGTGCCACGTAATTTCCAGCCGCAAAAGGTCGCAAGTTGCATGGCTTCCGGTCCGGGAAGAAGCATGCAAAACGAAAGCGCTCCCAGAAATTCCTTTTCTTTTAGCCAGGCTTTTTCTTCGACAAGGCTCTGATGCATAAGACTTATTTGCGCGGCTGGTCCGCCGAACGACAAAAGGCCGATGCGTCCGAAGGTTCGGAACAGTTCAGATAGGTTGGTTGCCTGCGTCATGCGACTTGGCTAGAGACGTGGCGTCAAAAAACCAAGTGAATTTTTTTGTCAGGCGATCTTTTGCCCCGTGAGACCCAGCTCTAGCGATTGCGGCGGCAGATACCCCAGTTGTGTGAAGAAAGACAGATAGTCGAACGCATTGTAGGCTTCGACGATCTTGTCCTCTTTGAATCGGCAGAACAGCTGACCATGTGCGGCGAAAGGTTGACCCGTCGTTGGGTTCACTGCGCGCATCGATGTAATAGCCGAGACCCAATTGCCTTCTTCCAGAACCTTATCGACGTGTACTTCAAGGCTTTCGAGTAGCGCTCGACACATCGGCACAAAGACTTTGAAGTCATTGGGACCGATGCCGAAGTCCGGCAAAAGCCCTTCGGCTTCGGTGTCAGGTTCGAAGTATTCGTCAACAGCGTCCAGATCCATGTCAATCCAGACCCTTTGAAACCAGTCTTTGATGATCTGCTTTTTGTCCATTTTCATCCCCAAGTTTCCACCTTAGCGGGTAATCTATGGTGAAAGTGTTATTGAAGTGTTTAACCCGGAACGATCCGATGGTCGGGGATTCCAGACCGGCCAAAGACACCGTTCGATCAATAAATCAAAGGGATCCAGCGTTATCGAAGCTGAAAAAGTAGATACTTCAGAAGGTTAGGTGCAGGTTTCTGTTGCCAGGTACCTGCGAACCCCGCCTGAGGCAGCTAGCGTCAGGGCTTAAAGTTCGGTTTTAGGCACTGCTTACGCAGCGACTGCTACCGGAGCACGATTGTCATTTGCAATTGTACTAGTTTCGCCGATAACGGTGGCAGACAGCCGAGACAAAGCTAACTTCTTTAGACGTCCGTCGATCCTATTTCGTCCCCATGATCCCCAAATGAAGGATGTTTGGTGGAGACGCCGGGTACCGCCCCCGGGTCCGATCCGTTTATTACAAGCGCGTTTATGTCCATAGTCCCCGAAGGAACAGTATTTAGATATGCGGCGCGGGCGCGAGTCGCAAGGGGCGGGTTGTTTGGGAAAAATACCTGTCTGCACAACGTCGGTATTGCGTCGGCAAAACGTCGGTGACGTTTGTGCGTTGAATTGTCCGGGAAACTGGAGCGCATGGTCGTATGTCGTCAAACCAGTGACCAGCCAGATGTGGCGGGCGTTCGGGAGCGAACGGACGCGTCAAGATGTCAGCGTGTTGACAATCGCTCTCAGGGATTGGCGGTGGTCGTATTTTCACCGACCTGCTCGCAATGTTCAGTCGCGTCTGGCGCGTGCTTCCATCGCCTTGCGGCCTAACGTCAACGTGTAGTCGGAAAGTTGGGAGAGGGCGGTGTCGGCCTTTGTACCATCCTGAGCTTCGAGAGCATCCGCGATCTGGGTGTGAAGCGAAATAATTTCGTCTCGATTGCGTTGGGTGAAGGTGATCATATTCATAAGAGGCTGCATGGCTTCGACCGCGCCTGCCAGTTGGTAAGACAGAACGGGGTTTCCGGCGCCGTCCACCAAAGCCCGGTGAAAGGCTACGTCGCTGTCGCAGAAGCGCTCGTCAGACAGGCCAGGCTGAGCCTGTCGATGGATTTCCGCGCGCATCGTCGCCAGATGGTCGGGTGTACGGCGTGTCGCGGACAAAGGGGCGCAGGCGCGCTCCAGCGCAAAGCGGGCCTCGCAGGCCGTTTCAAAATCCACCGCGTTCATCGACAGCAGCAGCGTCGAGGTGGTCACGTGTTGAGACTGCGCTTCGTCATAGCTTAGTCGGCGAACGAAAGCTCCTCCTGTGGCGCCGCGCTGCGTACGGATCAGGTTCTGGGCCGCCAACCGCTTTAGGGCTTCTCGGACGGTGGAACGGGACACATCGAATTGGTCGCAGAGTTCGGTTTCCGAAGGCAGGCGCTCGTCAACGATCATCTGGCCGTTCACAATGGCGTCGCGGATCGCCTTGGCGATTTGAGCAGAAAGATCTGCGGGGCTTTGTGGGTCGATTTTCATTTGTCAGACATTTAGTGTTTGCGGCTGCTTCAATTGTCTGACATTAAAAATGGCAAAGGTCGAGTCGCTAGTGATGGCATCTAAGGGAGGAGATATGACACGTACCGGATTTTTGTCCGTTCGCAGTATTCTGTGGCTGTCGTTCTTCGCGGCTATCCTGATCGCGTGGTGGGTCATGTTTGACATGGCCCGGTCCATGGATGTGGATTTCATTGGTCGCCCGGGCGAGATGGGCAAACGCATGGCGATGATGGATCCTCGCATGCCGATGTACATGCCGATGGCCAATTTTGGCCCGCTTTTTGCGATGTGGGCGATCATGATGGCGGCAATGATGTTGCCCACGATTGTGCCGACCCTGACAAACTATCAAAGGCTGATGGTAAGCGCAGATGGCAGCTGGGGTGGCTGGGTCGGCGTTTTGCTGGGCTACTTTATTGTTTGGGTGGCGTTTGCAGCATTGATCACGGCAGTTCAGCTTGCGCTTTTGTTCGGTGGCGTTGTGGATATGCTTGGTATTGCTAAGAGCCCGTGGGTAGCGGGCGGATTGATGATTGCCGTCGGAGCGTTCCAGTTCACTCGCGCCAAGGAGGTCTGTCACGGCGTGTGTCATAGTCCGATGACCTACTTCCTCGGACATTGGAAAACCGGGTTCGCAGGCGGACTGCGCATGGGGCTTGGCCTTGGCGCATTTTGTGTCGGATGCTGCTGGGGCTTTATGGCTCTGGGTTTTGTGGGCGGCGTTATGAGCCTGTTGTGGATGGGGCTCGCGACGCTCTTTATGGTCTTGGAAAAGTTGCCGCAAATCGGTCACCATGTGACCAAGCCGATGGGCGTGGCATTGATCGTTGGCGGAGGCGTGATCTGCGTCATGCCAAACCTGATTTATGGAGGATAATCATGGCTGTGGAGCGCAAACCTGATGCGGACAAGCTGCCGGTGTCGCAACGGATCGACAACCGGATGACGAACCCAAAGCGTCGCAAGATGACGCCAACGGAATGGGCGATCAAAGGCGAATTGATCCTGAACTGCTCTTGCACAGTGTTTTGTCCCTGCGTTGTGTCGTTGGGTCAGCACCCGCCGACAGAGGGAGATTGTAAGGCCTGGATGGCGATTGCCATTGATGAGGGTCATTACGAAGGTGAGGACCTGTCCGGGCTCAACGTCGGCCTGATGGTGTACATCCCCGGCAAGATGGCGGAAGGCGACTGGCGCGTGGCAGCCTATGTGGATGATCGTGCGAGCGGTAAGGCCTATCAGGGTCTGCTCGAAATCTTCTCGGGCAAGGCGGGCGGCACGACAGGCCTGTTCACAATGCTGGTCAGCGACATTTTCTCGGCAGAGCGTGAGAAGGTGGAGATCGTGCGCGACGGCAAGAAGCGCGGGCTCTATGTCGGGCGCAAGATTCAGGGTGAGGTCGAAATGCTGGACGGTGCCAGTCCCGACCACCCGGTTATGATTTCCAACTCCAAGTACTGGATGGGGCCGGACATTATTGCAGCGGTTGGTACCAAGTCCAAAGTTCGTGACTTCGGCCGCGTCTGGGACTTTGGCGGCAAGTCCGCGGAGATATGCCCGATCGACTGGAAAGGTCCTCGGTAATGACTGTGACGCCTGCATATTGCCAGATGATGGCCCGCTATAACGCGTGGCAGAACGGGCAGGTGCGGGCGGCGTGTGAAAAGCTGACCGAGGCGGAATTACGGGCTGATCGCGGCGCGTTTTTTGGCTCGGTCATGGCAACACTCAATCATATCCTTTGGGGCGATTTCCTGTGGATGAGCCGGCTTGACGGTGGCGAGGGGCCATCGGTTCCGGCCAAAGAGCACATCGATATATGCCCGACATTCGCGGTTTGGTCGCAAGAAAGACTGCGCATGGATCAGCGGATCGGGCAATGGGCGGATCGGGTGAGCGAAGACACTTTGAGCGGCGATTTGCACTGGCACGCGGTGATGCTGGACAGGGAGATGTCCAAACCGCTGGCGGACTGTGTCGTCGGATTGTTTAACCACCAAACCCACCATCGCGGACAGATTCACGCGATGCTGACCAGCCTGGATCGTGATCCGGGAGCAACTGATCTCGTTTTGATGCCGGAGGGTTCGTCATGGCACTGATTTCCCCATCGCGTCGGCTGCGTCGAACGCCGTTTTCGGAAGGCGTGGAGGCAGCAGGCGTAAAGGCTTACACAGTCTACAACCGTATGCTTTTGCCCACAGTATTCCGCTCGGTTGAAGAAGACTACCGGCATCTAAAGTCGGCGGTTCAGGTGTGGGATGTGGCCGTAGAGCGGCAGGTTGAGTTGCGCGGTCCGGACGCTGGCCGCTTGATGCAAATGCTCACACCGCGGGATTTGCGCTCAATGCTGCCCGGGCAGTGTTTTTATGTGCCGATCGTGGACGAAACGGGCGGGATGCTGAATGATCCCGTGGCCGTGAAGCTGGCCGAGGACAGATGGTGGATTTCCATTGCTGACAGCGATTTGCTGTTTTGGGTCAAGGGTATTGCCTATGGTTACCGGCTTGATGTGTTGGTGGATGAGCCGGATGTGAGCCCTCTGGCGGTGCAGGGGCCGCTTGCCGATGAGTTGATGGCGCGGGTGTTTGGAGACAAGGTCCGTGATGTTAAGTTTTTCCGCTTTGGCTGGTTCGAGTTTCAGGGACGTAGCCTTGTCGTGGCGCGTTCCGGGTACTCCAAGCAGGGAGGGTTCGAAATCTACGTTGAAGGCGGCGACATCGGCATGCCGCTTTGGAACGCCTTGATGGAAGCCGGAAAGGATCTTGATGTGCGTGCGGGCTGTCCCAATTTGATCGAACGGATCGAAGGCGGATTGCTCAGCTATGGCAATGACATGACCGATGACAACACGCCGCACGAATGTGGATTGGGTCGGTTTTGCAACACGAATACGGCCATTGGCTGTGTCGGGCGGGATGCCCTGCTGCGCGTGGCGCAAGAGGGGCCCGTGCGACAGATTAGGCCGGTGGAAATTCATGGGGCCCCAGTGGCGGCTTGTGACCGATTGTGGCCGGTGATGGATGGAGAGCACCACGTCGGCAACATAAGCAGCGCGGCATTTTCCCCCGATTTCAATACGAATGTTTCGATTGGGATGATCCGCATGACGCATTGGGATGTGGGAACCGAGTTGGATGTTCTGACTCCGGATGGGGTGCGGCCTGCCACCGTTTACGAGGCCTTCTGGGCATAGCGAAATATTCCGGCGCGAAAGCGCCGCTAGATAGGAGAATGACAAAGTGTTCAATGCATTGGTGATGGACCAGAACGAAGAGGGTCTGGCGAGCGCTTCGATCAAGGAGCTTTCGGTGGCGGATTTGCCTGACGCCGAAGTGACCGTTGCGGTCGAATATTCTACAGTGAACTACAAGGACGGATTGTGCCTGTCTGCCAAAGGCGGTGGACTGGTGCGGAAGTATCCGCATGTGCCGGGCATTGATTTCGCGGGCACTGTCGAGGAAAGCAGCGATGACCGCTACAAGCCGGGCGATAAGGTTGTTCTGACCGGCTGGCGTGTGGGTGAGGCGCATTGGGGCGGCTATTCCCAAAAAGCGCGTGTCAAAGCGGATTGGCTTGTGCCTCTGCCGGAAGGGATCTCCGCTCAGCAGGCCATGGCGGTTGGCACCGCGGGTTTCACGTCGATGTTGTCTGTTATGGCGCTGGAAGATCATGGTCTGACACCCGGCAATGGTCCCGTTCTGGTGACGGGTGCAGCAGGCGGTGTGGGGTCGGTCGCCGTCGCGATCCTGGCCAATCTCGGTTACGAGGTGGCTGGTGTCACAGGGCGTCCGGAAAGCGGCGATTATCTGAAGTCTTTGGGCGCAACGCAGATTGTGGCGCGGGAAGACCTGAACGAAACCGTGAAACGCCCTCTTGAAAGCGAGACATGGTCCGGCTGTGTCGATGCCGTGGGTGGCGAGATGCTGGCGCGGGTTCTGGGGCAGATGAAGTATGGCGCGTCTGTTGCGGCCGTCGGTCTGGCCGGTGGAGCGGCGCTGCCGGCAACCGTTATCCCGTTCCTGCTGCGTGGTGTGAACCTTCTGGG
Organism: Shimia isoporae; assembly: GCF_004346865.1. Taxonomy (NCBI): domain Bacteria; kingdom Pseudomonadati; phylum Pseudomonadota; class Alphaproteobacteria; order Rhodobacterales; family Roseobacteraceae; genus Shimia; species Shimia isoporae. The sequence goes on along the minus strand of NZ_SMGR01000001.1, from coordinate 1,570,808 downwards.
CATCGACTCGGTCATGCAGCCATACGAAAACCGTTTGCGTGCATGGGAACGGATTGCGCGTGACCTGCCGATGGACAAGCTGGAAGCGATGGTGAAGCCCGCAACCCTAACCGATCTGCCCGGTTTGGGCGCGGATATTCTGAAGGGTCAGGTTCAGGGTCGCGTTGTGGTTGACGTCAACGCATAAGCAAGCAACAAATCTCGACAACGGCGGGTGAGGAAACTTGCCCGCCTTTTGTATTGCTGACGGAGACCGCGCGCCATGTCTTATGAAAACGACAACATTTTCGCGAAAATCCTGCGCGGGGAAATCCCGTCGGAGAAACTGTATGAGGATGAAAACACTTTTGTTTTCATGGACATCATGCCGCGTGCAGACGGGCATTGTCTGGTGATCCCGAAGACGCCCTGCCGTAACATGTTGGACGCAAGCCCTGAGCAATTGTCTGCCTGTTTGTTGACGGTGCAAAAAATGGGACACGCGGTGATGCAGGCCTTTGGCGCTGAAGGCGTGACGGTGCAACAATTTAACGAGGCTGCGGGCGGGCAGGAGGTGTTTCACCTGCACTACCATGTTCTGCCACGCCATGCCGGTGTGAAACTGCGCCCACCGGGCACAATGGCGGATTTTGACGTGCTTAAAGAGCAAGCCGACAAGATCCGCGCGGTATTGGATTAAACACTCTGTCGGTGGCCTTCCATCGCGAGAGGCCACCGATATCAACCAGCCTCAGTATTTGTCGCAGTCTCCCGGGCGTGACTGGCCGACAACATCCGCAACGATATCCACGATTTTTTTGTTGTTCCAACACACATGGCGCAGGCTAAATGCAACCGTGCTTCCGTCTGACAGGCTGAACGACGAAGACCTTGAACCTTCACCGGTGACAGTACCAACAACCGAAATTTCATCGGTTGGCTCGACCTCCAAATTGACGCTTCCATCGAACTCGATGTCCATAGAGTCAGTGTATCCGGTGACATAAAGTACGGAAGAAATGACCCGGAAGTCTTTGTTAAAAATAGCACTTCCGTCAGGTTGTGTCGCCGCGAAGTCGTTGAGTTCATTAATTACAGCTGGCCAGTCTTTCACTTCAACAAACAAGCCTTTGTAAGACTTGTTCGTGTCAATTGATGCTTCGGCTTCCACACCAACTTCGGCAACATCGCCGGCGGCAAGGGATACGTTGACGTTTCCGGAGGCCAGCAAGCTGCCGTCGATCTCGAATTCTGTGGCCGGTCGGGTTCCGCCAGCCGATGTGTAGGCATAATGCGCAAATCCGTTTTTGGTGAAGAAACCTAGTAGTCCTTTTCCCGTGATTCTTCCGGTTTGCCCCGGAGCGGCGACGGCTTGTGCTCCTTTGGTCAAAAACTTCGTTCCGTTGTAAACGAAATACTTGCCGTCGGAGCCGACGTCGGACGCCGAGGCGTTGGAAGCCACCAGACAAAGTGCGAGCGAAATTGGACGGAACATTAAGGTCTCCCTGCGAAAGTGAATTGAAAATAAATTGCTTGCACCGAATGAAACTCGTTATGCAACGACTTGATGCGGTTTGGCCCCGCCGGTCAAGAGGCGGCTATGTGCTTGACGGCAATGTGGAATGCTTTTCTTACTAGCTGGAAAATAAACATGCCGGTCTAAGCGCAGCTTGGGCCGGAACCAACGGAGTGCGAGATGTTGGACGTTGAATTTGTAAGGGCGCAGTTCCCGGCGTTTGATGAGCAAAGTTTGCAAGGGCAGGCATTCTTCGAGAATGCCGGTGGTAGCTACACCTGCGGACAAGTGATCGATCGGCTTACGCGTTTTTATCGGGAACGCAAAGTTCAGCCCTATGCGCCATACCGCGCCAGCGAATTGGGCGGAGCGGAGATGGATGAAGCGCGGGCGCGTCTGGCGGCCCTGATGGGTGTTGCCGCGCAAGAAGTGTCCTTTGGCCCATCCACGACGCAAAACACATATGTTCTGGCCCAAGCTTTCCGACAGTGGATGGATCCCGGTGATGCGATTGTGGTCACTAATCAAGATCACGAAGCCAATTCCGGCCCGTGGAGACGCCTAGCTGACGCGGGAATTGACGTACGTGAGTGGGAAATCGATCCGGAGACTGGAGCTCTAGATCCCGAAAAGCTGAATGAGTTGCTGGATGATCGCGTGCGGTTGGTGTGTTTCCCACATTGTTCCAACGTTGTTGGCGAGATCAATCCTGTGGCGAGGATCACGGCGCTCGCGCATGCTGCGGGGGCATTTGTATGCGTTGACGGGGTCAGCTACGCGCCGCACGGTTTGCCGGACGTAGGGGCGCTTGGTGCCGACATTTATCTGTTTTCCAGTTACAAAACCTATGGGCCGCATCAGGGCATAATGGTGATGCGTGAGAGCCTCGGGTGGTTGCTTCCCAATCAAGGGCACCATTTCAACGGCGACACGCTTTACAAGCGATTCACGCCTGCGGGACCGGATCACGCGCAAGTCGCCGCCTGTGCCGGAATGGTGGATTATTTCGAAGCGTTGGCCGCACATCACGGTGTCATCGGTGAGACTCCTGCAGCCACAGGCGCGGCTGTGCACGATTTAATGCGTGACCATGAGGCGGCATTGTTGCAGCCGGTTCTGGACTACGCTGCAAGCAAAAATTCAGTCCGCTTGATTGGTCCCTCGCGTGCCTCTGAGCGGGCGCCAACGGTGGCTTTGGCCGCCAATGTTCACGGTGGCGCATTGGCGGCGCAGCTGGCTGATCACGGTATTATGGCCGGCGGCGGGGATTTTTATGCGGGCAGGGCGCTGGAAGCTTGTGGTGTGGACATGGAGAAGGGCGTTTTGCGACTGAGTTTCGTGCATTACACGTCAAAAGCGGAGATCGACAAGCTTTTGCAATCTTTGGACGCTGTATTGTGATCCACTGCTAAAATCCTCCCGTAAGTCTTTGAAATACGAGAGGACCATGAGTATTTCACCGATTTCCATCTATTGGGTCAGGCGTGATTTCCGCCTGACCGACAATGCGGCTTTGACCGCCGCGATACGTCGTGGTTCGGTTTTGCCGGTATTCATCTGCGACCCTCAGGTTGAGTCATTGGGCGCCGCACCTAAATTCCGGTTGGATTTGGCGTTGGCGGCGTTTGAAGACCGTTTGGGGGCGATGGGAAGCAAGCTGGTGATGCGGCGTGGCAAGGCACTCGATGTTCTGCAGGACCTTGCGCGCGAGTCCGGCGCAACGGCTGTGTATTGGAACCGTTTGTATGATCCGTCCTCAGTGGCGCGTGATACAGACATAAAAGCGAGCCTGAAAGCCGATGGGTTGGAGGTCGAGAGCTTTACCGGTGCGCTGATGTTTGAGCCGTGGACGGTGAAGACCAAAACCGACGGGCCATATCGCGTTTACACACCCTTTTGGAAGGCGGTGCGCGAGGTCGGCGTTCCGGCACCGCTGAAGGCACCGGACCAAATCCCCGCGCCCGAGACTTGGCCTCATGGAGAGGCACGGGAAAACTGGAAGCTTTCGGCGGAAATGCGGCGGGGCGCGGATGTTGTCCGCCAATACGTTCGAGTTGGAGAGCCTGCGGCCCAAGCTCGGTTGGCAGAATTCTGTGAAGACCTGATCGCAGCCTACAAAGCAAAACGGGACTATCTTGATGCTGAGGTCACGTCCGAATTGTCTGACGCCTTGAGCCTTGGAGAGATCAGTCCTGCACAGTGTTGGCACGCGGGGCGCCGACGGATGCAGGAAGGCGCTGCTGGCGCGGAACACTTCCTGAAAGAGGTGGTCTGGCGAGAATTCGCCTGGCATCTGATGTGGCACTATCCCGAGATTGAAACCAAGAATTGGCGGCCCGAGTGGGACGGGTTCAGCTGGATAGACGACGAGGACCATCCGCATTTCCTGCGCTGGTGTCAGGGTCGGACGGGACAGCCACTGGTCGATGCAGCGATGCGTGAACTGTATGTCACCGGCAAAATGCACAACCGGGCGCGGATGATCACCGCAAGTTATCTGACCAAACATCTGGGCATTCATTGGCGGCTCGGAATGCGCTGGTTTGAAGACTGTCTGGTAGACTGGGATCCGGCATCAAATGCCATGGGATGGCAATGGGTGGCTGGTTCCGGCCCGGATGCGGCGCCGTATTTTCGCATTTACAACCCGCAAACCCAGTCGGACAAATTTGATCCCGAAGCGCGGTATCTGACCCGCTGGCTGCCCGACGAGATGTCGTGCGCAAGTGAATCTGCGATCCAGTTTTTTGACGCAATTCCAGTGTCTTGGGGTTTGAAGTTGACTGACAAATCGGTCGAGCCTTTGGTGGACCTCGCAGAAGGGCGCGCGCGGGCGCTTGCGGCCTACGAAACCTTCAAAACCCAATAATTTCTTGCCCTAGGCGGTTTTGACCGCCTAGCCTTAACAACAACCACAACGATGGGGAGATGTGGATGGTCCTGACGACGACGCAAAATGAACAAGACCTGCCGAGGTATTTTCCTGCGGTTTTTCAAATCGCAAAGAAGGTGAACGAGGGGCGGATTGATTTTGTCATGTCGGACGGGCGCGTGTTTCGCGCTCAGGGGGGCAAGCCCGGACCGGTTTGTGAGATGCACGTCCACAACGGTGAGACCTTTGCCCGTTTGATGCGCGAAGGCGAGTTGGGTTTTTGTGAAGCCTACCTGGATGGATGGTGGAGCACGCCTGATCTTCAGGCGTTCTGTGATTTTCTGAGGTCGGACAACGACGACGTTTATGACGGGTTCCCTGGCATGGCGTTTGTGAGATTCTACGAGCGGATGCGCCACTGGATGAATCGGAACTCCCGAAAGCAGGCGCGGAAGAACATCTCCTATCACTATGATCTCGGAAACGAATTTTACGGTCTGTGGCTTGACGATACGATGACATACTCTTCGGCCATCTTTGAAACCGGCCAAGAAAGTATGGAGGCAGCTCAAACCGCAAAGTATGCCTCCATGGTGGATCAGATGGGGGTTAAACCCGGTGATCATGTTCTAGAGATCGGATGTGGTTGGGGCGGCTTCGCGGAATACGCTGCGAAGGAGCGCGGGTTGCGTGTCACGGGGCTGACGATCTCTGAAGAACAGCTTAAGTATGCGCAGGAACGTATTGAAAAGGCTGGATTGTCCGACTTGGTTGAGTTCAAGCTTCAGGACTATCGAGACGAAACGGCAACCTACGACGGGATTGCAAGTATCGAGATGTTCGAAGCGGTCGGAGAAAAGTACTGGCCAGTGTACTTCGAAACGGTACGGGAGCGTTTGAAGCCCGGAAAGAACGCGACACTTCAGATCATCACCATCGCCAACAAGCGGTTTGAGGGCTATCGGAAAGAAGTTGATTTTATACAGAAATACATCTTCCCCGGTGGCATGTTGCCAAGCCCGGAAGTCTTGCGGCGCGAGGTTGAAAAAGCCGGAATGCTGGTGGAGCGGAGCGTTGAATTTGGCGAGAGCTACAGCCAGACGCTGCGCCGTTGGTTCGATACATTCAACGCCAAGTGGGACCAGATCCAGCCGCTGGGATTTGATGTCAGGTTTCGCAGGATGTGGAATTTTTATCTCACCTCTTGTGCTGCGGCGTTTCACAGTGGAAGCTGCGACGTGACTCAAATCACGATCTCAAGACCCAACTGATGCCCACTGCAAACAATCTGGTCGCCGCCATCTGTCTCGCCTTTCTCGGCGCGATTGTGGCTGAACTTGTCAAACCACAACTGCCCGAGGGATTTGATCCCGGGTATATGACATTGGTTTCCGCAGGCGTCGGGATGTTTGTCGGATGGAAGATTGTCGGGCCAAAGGCCGTGCGGGCAGGGCCGGTAAACAACGGGATCACCGGTGTGATCATTCTCGTGGTTGTCGGGCTTTTGGTGTTTGGCGGCTACGAGATGCTGCAACGTGCAATGAAGCGCTATTACACCGAACCTGTTGAAGCGTTGGAGCAAATCGTTGCGATCGGGCTGGAGTACGGGCTTTATCTTGCGCATCCCGTTGTGCTTGTTGTTTTGGCTGTTGGCGGCCTGATCTCCGGTTTTCTGATCGATTACGCCTACCGTCGCTGGGGATGAGGCATGGCTGATCTGTTTGTGTATGGCACGTTGAGACACGTGCCGCTTTTGGCAGCTGTACTTGATCGTCCTGCGGACAAGATTGATATGGTGATCGGCACTTTGCCCGGACACCGTGTCAACGGGGTTGTTGGTGAGGACTTTCCCATCCTGTCTGTTGGTGAAGGTACTGCCGAAGGTCTGCTGCTTCGGAACCTGAGCCAAACGGACGTCGACCGACTAGATTTCTATGAAGGCGGGTATGATTACGCACTAAAGCCGGTGGATGTTGTTGTGGGCGGCGCTGTGACATCCGCGCAGGTATATTTCAGCGAAAGTGCTGTCTGGCAGCCGGAGGGCGATTGGTCTCTAAAAGACTGGAGCGAGCGGCATGGATCATTTACGGTCCATAAGGCTATGGAAGAAATGAGTTATTTCGGTAGCAGATCGCGACGTGAAGTTGACCGGATGTTGCCGACGATCAAGGCCAGAGCCAGTGCTAAAGTTTTGGCCGAGAGTGGGCCAATTCGTCATAATCCCAGCGGATTTGATGTGACGGACATCGAGATCCACCGGCTGGAACGACCCTATGCCAACTTTTTTGCAATTGAAGAAGTAGATGTCAGTTTCCGTCGATATGACGGCAGCATGTCCCAACCTGTCAATCGCGCCGTGTTCATGGGCACGGATGCGGCACTTGTCCTGCCTTACGATCCTGTCAGGGACAAGGTTTTGCTGGTTGAGCAATTCAGGTTGGGACCAACCGCACGCGGGGACAGAAAGGTCTGGCAACTAGAGCCCATTGCAGGCCGTGTTGACGGTGGAGAAACGCCAGAGGCCACCGCGCATCGGGAGGCCCAGGAGGAAGCCGGACTTACATTGCAGCGTCTCGAGGAAGTGGGAAGTTCTTATGCGTCTCCGGGAGGTTGTACGGAATACTTCCACCTTTACGTCGGCATCACAAATTTGCCTGACGACGTTATTGGGGTGTCTGGTCTGGAAGATGAGGCGGAGGACATTCGGTCTTACCTTTACAGCTATGACGCACTGATGGAACTCGTGGACAGGCGGGAATTGGACAACGCACCTCTCATCCTTATGGCATTATGGTTGTCACGACATCGGGAGCGGCTGCGCGCTGGTGCTTGAGTTTGTCAACGCGCGGTCCTACACAGAAGAGCGAACAAAAAAGAAAAAGGACGTCATCGATGCACATTGCGCGCGATCTGGCCCAAGCGATTGGCAATACCCCTCTGATCCGGCTCAACAAAGTGAGCGAGGCGACGGGCTGTGACATCTATGGCAAGGCCGAGTTCATGAATCCCGGGCAGTCGGTCAAGGACCGCGCGGCGCTTTATATTATCAAAGATGCAATTGCGCGCGGTGCATTGAAGCCGGGCGGAACAATCGTCGAAGGCACTGCGGGCAATACCGGTATCGGATTGGCTCTTGTTGGCGCGTCAATGGGTTTCAAGACCGTGATCGTGATCCCGGAAACGCAGTCGCAGGAAAAGAAAGACATGCTGCGTCTGGCCGGCGCGGAGTTGGTGCAGGTGCCTGCAGCGCCCTACAAGAACCCGAACAACTACGTTCGCTATTCAGGGCGTTTGGCCGAGGAGCTGGCGAAGACGGAACCGAACGGAGCAATCTGGGCAAACCAGTTCGACAACGTGGCAAACCGCCAGGCGCATGTGGAAACCACGGGTCCTGAAATCTGGGAACAGACCGGCGGCAAAGTGGATGGATTTACCTGCGCGGTTGGGTCGGGGGGCACGTTGGCCGGTGTCGCAGAAGCTCTTCAAGGCAAGGGTGTGAAGATTGGCCTTGCTGATCCAATGGGGGCGGCGCTTTACAATTTCTACGAAAACGGGGAGCTGAAATCCGAGGGTGGATCGATCACCGAGGGTATCGGGCAGGGCCGCATTACAGCCAACCTCGAAGGGTTCAAACCCGACATGAATTTCCAGATCTCCGATGAAGAGGCACTGCCTTATGTCTTTGATCTTTTGGCCGAAGAAGGCCTGTGTCTTGGCGGATCTTCCGGCATCAACGTTGCCGGTGCGGTTCGCATGGCCAAAGAGATGGGGCCAGGGCACACCATTGTGACGATCCTGTGCGATTACGGCACGCGGTATCAGTCGAAATTGTTCAACCCGGCGTTCCTCAAGGAGAAGGGTTTGCCTACGCCAGAGTGGCTTGGTGAAACCGGACCGAGCAGCATTCCCGGCGTTTTTGAGGACGTCTGACACGCGAGGGGCTTATGCAAGCCATAGTGCGTCTGGTCGCCATATGCGCGACCCTCATGCTTTGGTCGGTGACAGCGGGCTTTGCGCAGACGTCACCGCCGGACTACGAAGAATGGAACCGCGTGGTGCAGCGGGCGGGAGAGGCGATTGACAACAATCGCGCCTCTGAAGCGGCTATGGATGCATTGCGCAACCAGCTGGATCTTTGGCGGGATGTGTTTGGAGAGGAAAGCTCCAAGAGCCGCGTCTCGGTCAGCACCATTCAGGCTCAGCTTCAAAGCCTTGGGCCAGTGCCGGAGGGCGGTGATCCAGAGGATGTCGCTGCGGAACGGGACACACTGGAGAAACAGCTGGCATTTGCCCGGGCGCCTGCGCGGCGCGCGGAGTTGGCACAGGCGGAGGCCTCGGAGCTAATCCGCGCAATTGACGTCCTGATGCGCGATCGGCAGACGCAACTTTTGATCGAGCCGGGGCCAATTCCGGTAAACCCTGCAATTTGGTTGCCTGCATGGAAGGATGTTCAGCGGTCCTTGCTTTTGATGGGGCTCGAGTTTTCGACCAGTTGGGTGCATGAAAAACGCAGCAACAGCCTTGGCAAAACTCTTCCGATCATTCTGTTTTACCTCGCGGTCGGAGGGCTCCTAATCTTGCGGGGCGGGCGCTGGGTCCGTTCGGGTCTGGAACATATGCTAACGCGCGAAGGCAAGATCTCTGCCGCGCGTTGGGTGATGCTTTTCCTGTTGTCATTCGGGCAGGTGATCCTGCCAATGTTCGGCGTCTTTGCTTTGACGAAAGCAGTCTACGCCACTGATCTGGCGGGGCTTCGCGGGGACATCGTTTTGTCCAACCTTCCACTTTTGACCTTCCAGGTTTTGGTGGCGCGCTGGCTGGGGGAGCGGATTTTCTCCCGCTATGAAGATCCGTTGCTGCCGATCCAATTGAGCAATGTCGAAAAGGTACAAGGGCGACATGCATCGGCGGCTCTGGGTGTTTTCCTTGCCGTGAACACCCTGTTTTCGGAATTGGCACGGTATGACAACTGGCAACTGGAAGCGCAGGCCGTTGTCTTCTTTACGACGACGATGTTTGCCGCGATCTGTATGGGCGTCTTGAGCCGTCTTGTTGCCCGTCAAGGGGCGCAGATGGTGGTACCGGACGAAAGCCGTCGAAGTGCCACGGGTTTGATCGTCGTTTTCGTTTCGCGATTTATGTTGGCAGCGGCCATTGTGAGCGTAACGTTGGGGATTTTCGGCCTGACGCGGGCGGGCGGATTTCTTGTTTTTGCCGCCACCAAGACGGTTTTGTTGATCGCCTTCATCCTCGTAATTCAACGTCTGGTGCAAAAGATATTTGCCGCACTGGAAGGTCGCGATGATGACGATTCCTCTCTGGCGGCGGTTCTGATTGGCGCGATGCTGGTGATCGCAACGATGCCGATTCTGGCGCTTTTCTGGGGCGCGAGGGTCGCTGATCTTCAAGAGATATGGAGCCAGTTGGCGTCCGGACTACGGTTCGGAGACATGACGCTCTCTCCCCGAACTATCTTTATCTTCCTGTTGGTTTATTCGGTCGGCCACATGTTGACGCGGCTTTCCCAAAGCATGCTGCGCGACAACATCCTGCCAAAGACGAAGCTTGATCCAGGCGGACAGAACGCCATCGTGGTCGGTTCCGGCTACGTCGGGATATTCCTGGCCGCTCTTGTGGCGCTCACGATTGCCGGAATTGACCTGAGCAATGTAGCTTTGTTTGCTGGCGCTTTGTCGGTCGGGATCGGCTTTGGACTGCAGACCATTGTGAGCAACTTTGTCAGTGGCATCATTCTGTTGATTGAGCGCCCGATCACAGAGGGAGACTGGATCGAAGTCGGCGGGCAGATGGGGTATGTGCGGGATATTTCGGTTCGGGCCACACGGATCGAAACATTTGATCGTACGGATGTCGTGGTCCCGAATTCGGATTTCATTTCCGGTACGGTGACGAATTACACACGCGGGAACACCGTCGGGCGGATCATTGTACCGGTTGGTGTGGCCTATGGCACTGACACCCGCCGTGTCGAGGGCATCCTTCGCGAGATTGCCGAGGCACATCCGATGGTGCTTGCGAACCCGGCGCCCGGGATCGTTTTTCAAGGCTTCGGCGCGGATAGTCTGGATTTTGAAATCCGTGCCATTCTTCGGGACGTTAACTGGTCATTGTCGGTGCGCTCCGAAATCAACCATGAAATCGCCAAACGATTTGTGGAAGAAGGTATCGAAATACCCTACGCCCAGCGTGATATCTGGATCCGGAACCCCGAAGCTCTTGGCGGTGTGGCTGCGGATGATGGCGCGCAGGACGCTGCAAACACCCCTCAGGAGCCTGTACAACTGGCTCAAAAAAGGGAACCGGTCGAACCGGATCTGGAAGACATGCCCGGTAGCGAGGGTGACGGTGATGGAGACGCCAGATGACAGAACTGTTGTTTCGTGAAGATGCATATCTGAAAGAGACCGACGCAGCCGTGGTTGGACATACGGCCGAAGGAGGCGTCATTCTCGACCAAACGGTGTTTTATGCGACCGGTGGAGGTCAGCCCGGAGACAGCGGAATTCTGGCCTGGGGGGATCAGTCGCTCGAGATCGCGACCACGGTGAAAACGCCCGAGGGTGAGATCGTATTGGTGCCTGCAGAACCGCAGGCGTTGCCGCCGGTGGGACAGTTGGTGGTTCAACGTTTGGACTGGGGGCGGCGCTATGGGCACATGCGGATCCATACCGCGCTGCATCTGCTTTCTGTGGTTGTCCCGCTTCCGGTTACGGGCGGTTCTATTTCAGCCGAAAAAGGCCGACTGGATTTTGATATGCCGGAAGCGCCCGAAGACAAAGAGGCGCTTGCAGAGGCTCTGAACGCTTTGATTGCACGCGATTTGCCGGTTGGAGAGCAGTGGATTACCGATGCGGAGTTGGAAGCGAATCCGGGGCTTGTGAAAACCATGTCCGTGCAACCGCCCGTAGGGGCAGGGCACGTGCGATTGGTGCGGATCGGCGAAGGTGAAGATCAGATCGACTTACAGCCATGCGGAGGCACGCATGTGGCCAGCACCGCTGAGATTGGCCCTGTAAGGCTCGGAAAGATCGAGAAAAAAGGCAAACAGAACCGTCGCGTGTACCTGCATCTGGACAGCTGAAGAAAGTGTGCAAAAAATCGCTTCAATAAAGTGCTTTTGCCTCTTGCAGGCGGAACGGGTTTGGCTGTAAACAGCGCGGACAAAGCGCGGAGAGGTGGCCGAGTGGTCGAAGGCGCACGCCTGGAAAGTGTGTAGGCGGGAAACCGTCTCCAGGGTTCGAATCCCTGTCTCTCCGCCACTTTCATCTTGAAAATCAGATACTTGATGAGGTTGCGCGTGAAGCGCTGGCCGTAAAATCTTTGTCGTGTGTCGTGCCCAGTTCTTCGTTAGTTTTGATTTGTGGACACATCTGACGAGAAACCAGCATTGCGCGAGATCGTTGTCAAACATCCGGCTCTGTGCCTGACAGTTTTGGCGATGGTGTTTGGAATTGTCCCGTTGTGGGCTGTGTCCGCTGGATTTCTGCCAAAAGAAGCGAGCCAGTTGGGGGCACTGAGTGCGTCTTTGGCCGGGTTTGTCCTGGCGTTTCTCACCGGTGGCGCCAAGGGATTTTACAACCTGCTGAAACGCGGACTTAAATGGCGTGTTGGATTGGGCTGGTGGGCATTCGCGCTTGTGTTTCCCGTGATACCCTCGGTCGCCGCTCTCTATCTTTATAGCGTCATTGGCGGACCGCAGGTCACATGGGACGGGCTCGATCCGATTTGGAAAGTTGTACCGCTCATTTTGTTGCTCACTCTCCTTGCCGGCTTCGGAGAAGAATTCGGGTGGCGCGGGTTTGCTATGCCGAGGTTGCAAGCGCGGTTTGGGGCACTGGCGTCCTGTCTTTGCATCGGGTGTCTATGGGGATTGTGGCACCTGCCATTGTTTATGGTTGAAGGAACGGTCCAGAACGACTGGCTACAGGACGCAGGGTGGATCGTTGCTATCGGTGGGTACGTCGTTTTTTGCATGGCATGGTCTGTTCAATTCGGTTGGGTATTTAACAACACTGGCGGCAGTGTTTTGGTGGCTGCCGTGATGCATGGCGCCGGAAACGCTTGGTTTGGTGGATATGTCGATGTGTACCGTGGGGACTTTGGTGGCGTTTTGGTGTTTACCGTCGTTATGGCGGTCGTGTCCGGCGCATTGGTCGCGGTCAGTGGTGCCGAGAACCTGTCCCGTAAAGAAACGCGGGTCGCGGACGATGGCCGCTGACAAACACGGCAAAGCCCATTTGTCTGCCAAGTGCCGGCTTTTCTCCAAACGCTTCTGTCATCACCTGAAAGTCACATGGTCGGCATTGAACGGTTGACCAAACGGTGTACGATCAGTTGGACGGCGTTACGCGTGTAATTTGAACAGGTGATTTCATGAGACGTATCATCAAGCCCCTGATGGCCACATGTCTTTCAGTTGCAGCCTCTGTAGTTTCATTTGCTGTGGCAGCAGAGGAGGCCTGTGATGCGGCTTGTCTTGCTGCCCGCAAGGCACAGGACCCTTTGGCGCCGGTGACTGCTGTCTTTACAGACAACACTTTCACCTTTGACAATTCGGGCGGAAATCAAACGGCGAATTACCAGATTCAACCGGTGTATTCGATCGATTTCGGCGAGACGGGGCATCTGATTTTGCGCGGTGTGATCAACTACAACAGCGTGCCTTCTACGCCGAGCGACATTACAGGCTTTTCAGACACGATCCTGCAGGCGTTCTGGGTACCGAACACCAAATTAGGTCCGCTCAGTATCGGGTTCGGACCTCAAGTCTCGGTGCAGACCCGTGAAAACCCTGCGCTCGCGGGACTGGGAGACGGGCTTGGGCTGGCAGCGGTTGCTTTTGGTTTTGCGGGTGATTTGTCCTACGGCGGCATCATCGGACACATCCGCGGGGAAAACGATGTGAACGTCACTACGATCCAACCGATCGTGTTTTATAACACCGAGTTTTTGGGCGGGTCGTATTTTGGCTATAACAACACAATTGCCTATAATGATGCGGCGCCTTCGGGCTCTCAATGGACAGTGCCAATTGGTCTGACAGCCGGCAAGACCTGGGCGCAGCCGAACGGCGGTGCGATAGATTTTAACATTGGTTATTATTATCTGGTCGAGGCCGCAGCTGGCGCGAACAAACAACAGTTCAAATTCGGACTGAGCTACATTTTCCCATGAAAAGTCCGTTTGGATTCGTGGATCAATTGCAATCCGACAGACAAGGGAGATGATCATGCAGTTCGGCCAAATGGTTTTGAGTCTGGGTGTTGGCGTTGTTTTTGCGCTGCCGTTAACGGCGGAAGAGTTTTTTGCGTCCGATCCGATTAGTGGCTGCAAAGTTGTTTTTGACAGCTCTCCCAAACCTACGGAGACAGTGCATTGGGTCGGACCATGCAAAGACGGGATGGCATCAGGCGAAGGCTCGCTTGTTTGGATGGACGGGGGCGATCTTATGGCGAGCTATGAAGGGCAAATGGCGCGCGGGATGCTCAACGGAGAGGGTGTACTCAATTTGTCAAGCAACGGCGACTTTGTGCGCCATGTCGGCAGTTTTGAAGACGGATATCTGAATGGCTCAGGCGAAGTCGTTTTCGCCAATGGGGATCGGAAAACCGGTGAATTCAAGCAGGGCAAGTTGCACGGCGAAGGCGAGTTCCTTGGCGCAGACGGCGCACGCTACAGCGGTTTCTTTGTGGATGATCTTCCGCATGGTTTCGGGCAGAGCAGCTCCGCAAATGGCGAAGTATACATTGGCGGATTTGACAAGGGGGAACGACATGGCGATGGCATTCTCGAGCTTGTGGACGGCGACTTTTATTCCGGCGAGTTTCAAAATGGATTTGCAACGGGGCAGGGGTTTTATCTGACCGCTGAGGGGGATCACTATTCTGGTCAATTCCAAGCAGGAATTCCTGACGGCATTGGCACACTGACAACTGTTGATGGCACTGTTGTGCAGGGGCGGTTTGTCAAAGGCGAGCTTCAGGGCACAGTTCTGGTGTTTCGCGGCGCGGATGCGGAGGCTGTTGTAGAGGTGTGGAAAAACGGGGAGCCGACGCAATGAGACTGGCATCCGTGATTTTATTGACTGGAGTGGCTTTTGGCGGTGCTGCGCAAGCCGACATGTGGGGCGGATTTATTGATGGCGCAATAGATGGTGCCATTATCGGCGGTATCATTGACGGCGAAGACGGCGCCATTGACGGTGCCGTTATCGGGGGTACGATTGGCGCGATAGACGGCGCGGCGCGTGAAATTGACCGAGAACGCCGATATTATGAATACCGGCGCTGGGATCGATACAGGGCACAGCAGCCGGTTCAACGGCCCAAGCCCAAAAGCGCAGTCAACCTCGTTTATGAAGTGCAATTGGCGCTTCGTCGACTTGGATATGATCCCGGACCGGCGGACGGCAAGGCCGGTCCAGCAACGGGCCGAGCGATCGCAGCATATCAACGTGATCACGGGCTGCCGCAGGACAATCGCATCACCCAGAATCTGTTACAGCACATGCGCCGCATGGGCGGTTAAGACAACAACGCCTTGGAACAAAAAAGCCCCGCCGGTTGGCGGGGCTTTTTGATTTGTTTTCTATCGATCAGCCGCCGAAGTCGTCGAGCATGATGTCTTCGCGATCCACGCCGAGTTCCAGCAGCATGTTGATCACGGACTGGTTCATGATGGGTGGACCACACATGTAGAACTCACAGTCTTCCGGTGCCGGGTGGTTCTTGAGGTATTCCTCATAAAGAACGTTGTGGATGAAGCCGGTGTAGCCGTCCCAATCGTCTTCGGGCAGGGCGTCGGACAATGCCACATGCCAATCGAAATTGTCGAACTCCTTGGCGAGACCGTCAAAGTCTTCGACAAAGAACATTTCACGTTTGGACCGTGCGCCGTACCAGAAGGTAATCTTGCGGTCACGGTTCTCCAGACGCTTCAGCTGGTCGAAGATGTGCGAGCGCATCGGTGCCATACCGGCACCACCACCAATGAAGACCATCTCTTTTTGAGTGTCGCGGGCAAAGAATTCCCCGAACGGGCCGGAAATGGTGACCTTGTCGCCAGGTTTCAGGTTGAAGATGTATGAGGACATCTGACCCGGCGGGATACCTTGCGAGCCCGGAGGCGGAGATGCCACACGGACGTTCAGCATGATCAGGCCTTTTTCGTCCGGATAGTTCGCCATCGAGTAGGCACGTTCGATGGGTTCGGACACAGTGGATTCATACTGCCACAAGTTAAACTTGTCCCAGTCCTCGTGATATTCTTCCTCGACCGCGAAATCCTTGTAGCTCAGCTTGTGGGCCGGGGCCTCGATCTGGATGTAACCGCCGGCGCGGAAGTTCACGTCTTCGCCTTCAGGCAATTCCAGCACGAGGTTCTTGATGAAGGTCGCGACGTTTTCGTTGGAGCGCACGGTGCACTCCCACTTTTTGACGCCGAAGACTTCTTCGGGAACTTCGATGTTCATGTCCTGCTTCACGGCCACCTGACAGGAAAGACGGTCGCCGCAAGCGGCTTCGCGCTTGGTGATGTGGCTTTCTTCGGTTGGCAGGATTGAGCCGCCGCCGGAGTGAATACGCACACGGCACTGGGCACATGTACCGCCGCCGCCACAGGCAGAAGGTACGAAGAGTTTCTGCTCTGCCAGAGTCTGCAGGAGTTTACCGCCTGCGGGAACCGATACGGTTTTCTCACCGTTGATGGTGATGTTGACATTGCCGGTCGAAACCAGTTTGGAGCGCGCCAGAAGAATGATCGTCACAAGTGCCAGAACGATCAGAGTGAAAAGCACCACGCCAAGAGTAAATGTTTCCATCTGTTTGACCTCTTAGAGTTTGACGCCGGAGAAGGACATGAAGGCCAGTGCCATCAAACCCGCGGTGATGAAGGTGATACCGAGCCCCTGCAAACCATCAGGAATGTCGGAGTACTTCAGCTTTTCGCGAACGCCGGCCATCGCAGTGATTGCCAGCGCCCAGCCGAAGCCGGAGCTGAGGCCGTAGGTCATGCTTTCCGCGAAGTTGTAGTCGCGCTCCACCATGAAGAGGGAACCACCGAGGATGGCGCAGTTCACGGTGATGAGCGGCAGAAACACACCCAGAGCGTTGTAGAGCGGCGGGAAGAACTTATCGAGCACCATCTCGAGGATCTGCACCATCGCCGCAATCACACCGATGTAACAGATCAGACCAAGGAAGGTGAGATCGACATTGGGAAAGCCAGCCCAGGCCAGCGCACCCGGCGCCAGAAGGTATGACAGCAAAAGGTTGTTGGTAGGTACCGTGATGGCCTGCACCAGCATAACCGATATGCCGAGACCCAGCGCCGTCGAAATCTTCTTGGAAACGGCGATGAACGTACACATGCCAAGGAAGAACGAGAGCGCGAGGTTCTCAACAAAGACGGCCTTTACGGCCAAAGAGAGAAGCCCTTCCATCAGTGGCCCTCCACGACTTGAATTTTATATTCGCGTTCTTCGACCTGACCAGGTTTCCAAGTGCGGACAGCCCAGATCAGAAGACCGATAATGAAGAAGGCAGACGGTGGCAGCAGCAGCATCCCGTTAGGGACGTACCAGCCGCCGTTGTTCACAGTTGGCAGGACGGTGACACCGAAAAGGCTTCCTGCGCCAAACAGTTCACGAATAAAGCCGACTACGAGAAGCAGAGCGCCATATCCAAGGCCGTTGCCGACGCCGTCGATGAAACTGTCAATCGGCGGGTTCTTCATGGCGAAGGCTTCTGCGCGGCCCATGACGATACAGTTCGTGATGATCAGTCCGACAAAGACCGACAATGTCTTGGAGACATCATAGGCGTAAGCCTTGAGAACCTGATCCACGATGATCACCAGCGAGGCGATGATCACCATTTGAACGATGATCCGGATGGAGCCAGGGATCTGGTTGCGCAGTACCGAAATGAACATCGAACTGAAGCCGGTCACGGCTGTCACGGCCATGGCCATGACAAAAGCAACTTGCAAAGAGGACGTTACCGCGAGGGCGGAACAGATTCCGAGCACTTGAAGCGTGATCGGGTTGTTGTCGACAAGAGGATCGACCAGAAGGTCTCTTTTGGTCTGCGCCATCAGATGTCTCCCGATTTCAGGTTTTCAAGGAAAGGAGCGTAGCCGGCTTCGCCCATCCAGAAACGGACGAGGTTGTCCACGCCGACAGAGGTCAGCGTTGCACCAGCGAGTGCATCGACATGGAAGTCTGCACCGGCGGGCGGAACGGATTTGGCTACGGTGATCTGAAGTTCGCCACTTTCGTCAGCGAGTTTTTTGCCGTTCCAAAGCGCCTTCCAGCGTGGGTTGTCGATTTCGGCCCCCAATCCCGGAGTTTCGCCATGGGCGTAGAACTGCAGGCCGAAGATGTCGTTTCCGTTCTCTTCCAACGCGATGAAGCCGTACAGCGTTGACCAGAGACCATAGCCGTGAATTGGCAAGATCACCTTGTCCAGAGAACCGTCATCGTTGCGAAGCAAATAGACAGTCACGTACCGGGATTGGCGGCCAATGCCGGCGGGGTCTTCGGTGAGGCGAACAGAGAGTTCCGGATCCGCCGCTGCGGCACGGTCATCGAATGTTGCCGCGTCACCCAAAGCATCGGTGAACTCGCCGGTTGCCAGTTCAAGAACCTGCGGTTCAAAGACCGAGAAACCTTCGATCACGTCCATGCCGTCTTCGTAAAGACCAGCGACTTGCAGAACATTGGCCTGCTTGTCTTTGAGTTTGTTCTGTTCTTGCAGCGGACGCAGCGCGACGGAAGTCGCGGACACGATCATGGAAGCCACAAGGCAAAGCGCGACCGCGATGAAGACCGTTTTGCCTACGCTATCGGGCGGTGCGGCCAGAAAGCGGGCAATGGGCCCTTTGTTTTGGGAGCTATCAGGCATTGCGACGCGCCCTCCGTTTGATGTTGGCCTGCACGACAAAATAGTCGATCAGCGGCGCAAAGACGTTGCCGAAAAGGATCGCGAGCATCATGCCTTCGGGGAAGGCCGGGTTCACGACACGGATCATCACAACCATGAAACCGATCAGTGCACCGTAGATGTAGCGTCCTGCGTTTGTGTGAGAAGCGGATACCGGCTCGGTGACCATGAAGACGAGGCCAAACGCGAAGCCGCCAACCACAAAGTGCCAGTACCACGGCATGGCAAACATCGGGTTTGTATCGGAGCCGATCAGGTTCAACAGCAGGGAGAAGCCGATCATTCCACCCATACAGCCTACGACGAGACGCCAGTTGGCAATTTTAGTGATCAGCAGGAAGGCCAAACCGATGAGGCAGGCCAGCGCGGAAACTTCGCCGATAGAGCCTTGGACGGTGCCGATAAAGGCATCCATCCATGTCATGCCGTTGGCGGGCAGTTCCTGATAGCCCTGCGAGGCACCTACGGAAAGCGCTGTCGCACCGGAGAAGCCGTCTACCGGAGTCCAGATCGTGTCACCGGACATATCGGCCGGATAAGCGAAATACAGGAATGCACGGCCCGTAAGCGCCGGGTTCAAGAAGTTTTTGCCTGTGCCGCCAAAGACTTCTTTTCCGATCACAACCCCGAAGCTGATGCCCAGTGCGACCTGCCAAAGAGGCGCAGCGGGCGGCATAATGAGGGCGAAAAGCATGGAGGTAACGAGGAAGCCCTCGTTCACTTCGTGCCCGCGGACGGTAGCGAAGAGCACTTCCCAAATGCCGCCCACGACGAGCGTGGTGATGTAAATAGGCAGGAAGTACAGCAGGCCATGTGCAAAGTTGGCGAGCGGGTTTGCGGCATTGAAGCCGATGCCCAGTGTGGAAATGATCCAAGCCCGCCAGCCGGTGGGATCGATCGTTTCATAGGCAGAGTTGACCTGAAGACCGACGTTATAGAGCCCCATGATGATACAGGGGATCGTCGCGATCACGACGTAAGTCATGATACGTTTCATGTCGACGTAGGACCGCGCGTGAGGCGCGGCTGTGGTCACGGTCTTGGGCGTGTAGATGAAGCTTTCGACCATCTCGTAGATGGGGAACAGCTTTTCGTACTTACCGCCTTTGACGAAATTCGGCTCGATGCGGTCAAAGAAATTGCGCAACCCCATGTCAGCCCTCCCGTTCAATCTTGGTGAGGCTGTCGCGCAGGGCGATGCCGTATTCATACTTGGCCGGGCACGCGAAGCCTACGAGACCCAGATCTTCTTCATCCAGTTCCAACGCGCCGAGTTTCTGTGCCTCGTCGGTGTCCATCACCAGAAGCGCGCGCAACAACTGCGTTGGCAGGAAATCCTGCGGCATCAGTTCTTCGAAGGTACCGAGCGGAACCATTGCACGTCGGCCCCCGTTGAGGTTGGACGTAAGCGGGTAAAGCTTCTTGGAAAACGCGGACCCCAGAACCGGCAAGAAAGAGTATTTTGACGGCATCGGGCGGATCCAGCCCATCGGGATCTGCTTGGGATCCTCTTCGATGACCGTTAGCTGCCGGGCGTAGCGCCCAAGATAAGCTTCGACCGGTTCGCCAGCTTTGCCGCTGAGAATAGATCCGGATATGAGGCGTACAGGCGCGTCACCCGAAATTTCGCCTTCGGTAAGGTCGACCATCGAGGCGCCGGTAAGGGTGCGGACCAGACGCGGGTTGGCGCTCAAGGGGCCGCACACTGCGATGACGCGTTCCGCGCTCACGTTTCCGGATTCGAGCAGTCGACCAATGGCGATCACATCCTGATAGGAAATCGTCCAGACAAACTTGGATGCCGTGGGCGGCTCGAGGAAATGCATGTGTGTGCCGGACAGACCGGCCGGATGTGGGCCTTCGAATGTGGCGACATCGATGCCATTAGTCGTCGGGATGTTGGCGCCTTTGGCGTGACACAGATACGCCTTGCCATCTGTGAGCTTCGCAATGGCCGCAAGACCGATGACAAAAGCTTCGGCCGCTTCCGCGATAATCGGCTCGGGATCGCCGGAGAGTGGCTCGGTGTCCATTGCGTTAATGTAGATGGCCGAGGGAATCTCGTCAGTTGCCGGCACTTTAGAGTAGGGGCGGGTGCGGAATGCGCCCCACTGACCAGCGGCGCAAAGTCGTTCCACAAGGCCGTTTCGTGTGTTGGTGTCTCCTACCGAGGAAAAGTCGACAGGTTCGGCGGCACTTGCGTCGACTTCAATCTCTATGGAGAGAAGCTTGCGCCGCGCGCCTCTGTTGATTGCTTTGACGCGGCCGGAAACCGGAGAAACGATAACCGCCTCGGGCGAATCCTTGTGTGCCATAACTGGCGTGCCTGCGGCGACGACATCGCCTTCGGCCACGGAGATTCGCGGTTTCAATCCAATATAGTCAGAGCCGAGGATCGCCACGGTCTTGACTGCTGGACCTTCATGTATTCCTTCGCCGGGAGCCCCGGTGACTGGAAGAGTCAGGCCTTTTCGTAGCACGAAATGCTGCACGCCAATGTCATCCTGTCGTTAGCTTAGTGGGTATGTGAATTTGATTTTGAGTGCGTATACGCCGGATTTCCCAGATCAACCAGTCTTTATCGTACGTTTTTGCTATTGTTTCTTGCAAGCGGTAGAAATAGGGTGCGCGCGAATTCAGAACGCGCATCAAATGTGTCCGGACATAGGGTCCGGGACCAACTTGTGATGCCTCAACCTTCAGTGACGTGCCTGCCATGACATCTATCTCCCGACGCAGCTTTATCTTTATGACTCTCGCACTGGCGGCCTGCAAACGCGGCGCTGCGGACATGCTCCTGAGCGGCGAGACAATGGGTACCACGTATAACGTCGTGGCGGTCGATTCTGCGAAAAAAGTCAGCCAGGAAGCTCTGCAAGCTGCGATCAACGCATCACTTGCACAGACAGACATCCAGATGTCGAACTGGAATGCTGCGTCCGAGATTTCCAAGATCAACGCATCGCGCTCTACCGCTCCGATTGCTGTTTCGGCGGAGATGGCAGAACTTCTGGACGCTGCAAACGCTGTACATGAAGCAACAGAGGGTCAGTTTGACCTGACTGTAGGTCCTTTGATCGATGTTTGGGGCTTTGGCGCCAACGGCAAGCCCGGTGTCGTTCCGACTGAGGCGCAAATCGCAGCGGCGATGGACAAAGTAGGGCAGGGTTCTTCCCTGCGTTTGACGAACGCCGGCTTGGAGAAACTGAACCCAGACGCCGAAATGTACTTGTCCGCCATCGGCAAAGGGTATGGCGTCGACAAGGTTGGAGAAACGCTGGAACGTTTCGGCATCGAGAACTACATGGTCGAAATCGGTGGCGACATCCTGACCAAAGGCAAAAATGCTGAGGGCATGGCCTGGCAGGTTGCCATCGAGACACCCGACGCGCTGTCGGGCGGTATCCAGAAGGTGGTGGGCGTGTCAAACTTTGGCATGGCGACCTCCGGCGACTATCGCAACTATTTTGAAGAAGATGGCGTGCGATACTCCCACATCATCGATGCGACCACCGGCAAGCCGGTGACCCATACCACGGCGTCGGTAACTGTTTTGGCGGAGAACGCCATGTTGGCAGACGCTTGGGCGACCGGACTTCTGGCTATGGGACGTGAACGCGGGATGGCTGTGGCAGAAACCCATGACCTCGCGGTTTTGTTCATTGAACGTGACGCCAGCAAATCCGAAAAAGCCTTTGTGACGTCCGCATCTTCCAAGTTTGCGGCAATTTCCTAAGAGGACGACGCGTGGAAACCTTTATTCTGGCTTTCTTCTTTCTTTTGATCGTGACGCTGGGCATGGCTGTCGGCGTCATTTTCAAGGGACGCACGATCAAAGGAAGCTGTGGCGGTTTAAACGCGATTTCCGGCTCGGACAAATGTGTTGTCTGCTCGAAGGATATTGATCCGGACAGCCCGCTCAGAGAACGCTTGCAATGCCCGAGGGCTCGCAAGATGCTGGAGCAGATGGAAGCCGAAAACGCCTGATTATTCAGGCGTTTTTCTTTTGCAGGCGCTTTAGGAATTTAGCGGAAGAAGTGCGACCGTAAGCAAGCAAACGGCCGCCAGAAGACCCGTCACCCAAAGTTGCCAGCGGGGGCCTTCGTCTTTCCAAATGCGCCGGAACCTGTGACCCGCAAGCACCGCAACCACAAAAATCAACGTGGCTGTAGCGGGTGAGAGTGTGAAGTCGGCCAAAAGAAAAATCCCCAAACGGCAAAACTGCGGTTAAGCTGGAGGCATACTTGTTGATTTCACGCCACGCAAGGAGCCGATTGATGCCAGCATCCTACCAAGCCCCCAACCGGAATTCTGAAGAGAAAACCAAGACCATGAGCCAGTCCACGGAGACGAATGTTTCGGCGGCAACGGTTCCGGTGCAGCGGGTTCTGGATGCAAAAGGTGGCGACCTCTTTGCGATCCGGCCACAAGACACTCTTGGCGAAGCTGTCAAAGTTCTGCGTGACAAACGGATTGGTGCATTGGTGGTTACCGATGCCACCGGTGCTTTGCAGGGCATCCTTTCGGAGCGTGACATCGTGCGCAAACTTGCGGACACACCTGGTCAAACCCTTCCGCAGAAGGTTGAAGATGTCATGACAAGCAAGGTGGAAACCTGTTCGCCCGAGGAGGCTCTGGTGTCTGTGTTGCGGCGCATGACCGAAGGGCGATTCCGCCACATGCCGGTTGTAGATTCCACCGGTCTGGTCGGAATGGTGACCATCGGCGATATGGTGAATTATCGTCTCAATGAACTGGAGCACGAAGCGCTTCAGCTCAAGCAGTTGATCGTTGGATAATAATTGATAACAATTGGTTAGGGTGCGAACCTAAGCTTCTTTTGAGGGGAGTTTGGGGGCGGCTTTCTCGAGCGCCAGCTCCGCGTCAGAGAAGGACCAGGGCCCGCGCACACCCTTTACGCCCTCGGCTTCGTAAACCATCCCGCGTGCCTGAATTTGAGGATTCGTAAGCGCGTCTTCAACGGAATTGATCGGACCGGCCGGAACGGTTGCGGCCTCCAACGCTTCCAGCAGATCGGACGATGTCCATGCTCGAGTTGCGGCCTCCAGCTGTGCCGTCAGGGCGGCCCTGTTGGAGACACGAGACTGGTTAGTCGCGTATTCGGGGGCGGCAGCGAGATTCGGCAGCTTCAAAACTCTGCAAGCTCGTTGAAACTGTCCGTCGTTGCCAACGGCTAGGATGATATGGCCATCCTTTGTCGGCACCACCTGATAAGGCGCAATGTTCGGATGCGCGTTCCCCTGACGGGTCGGGCTTTCGCCTGTCGCGAGATAATTCATTGCCTGGTTTGCCAATAGCGCGGTCGCACAATCCAGCAAAGACATGTCAATGTGTTGTCCTTTCCCGGTTCGGTGTCGTTGCTCGACAGCCGCGAGAATTCCGATGGTGCTGTAGAGGCCGGTGACGACGTCGGTGACGGCTACTCCGACTTTCTGAGGCTGACGTTCAGGCTCGCCTGTGATCGACATCAGGCCGGACATGCCCTGAATCATGAAGTCGTAACCCGCGCGGTTGGCATAGGGGCCGTCCTGACCAAAACCGGTGATTGAGCAGTAGATCAGCCGAGGGTTAAGTGCGCTCAGTGCAGCAAAGTCCAAGCCATATTTTGCCAAGCCGCCGACCTTGAAGTTTTCAATAAGAATGTCCGCGTCTGCGACGAGATCTTTGACGGTTTTCTGACCTTCCGCGGTACGAAAGTCTGCCGTGACTGACGTTTTTCCCCGATTGGCAGCAAAAAAGTAAGCTGCGGTGTGGTCGTCGTCCCGATCTATGAACGGAGGACCCCATCGGCGGGTGTCGTCACCTTCGATCGCCTCGACCTTGATGACTTCCGCGCCCAGATCAGCAAGTGATTGACCAACCCATGGACCCGCCAAAATGCGTGCAAGTTCAACGACTTTGAGGCCTTGGAGCGGTTTCATTTTGGGGTGTCCTGTTAGTGAGTGTGGTGGCGACAAGTGGTATGCAGGTTTACGGACCAAGGCAAGTCGCCAGAAAGGACGCGACGACGCAGATCAGCGGAAAGGCTTGACGTTGGGACATGGGCGGGGGAAGGAAGGGGGAAATCTGATCAAATTACGTCGAGGCTCGGCGAAGGAGGACACCATGGCCAAGGATCTGGCGCCACAATCCAAACCCGATCTTGGAAGCTTCAACTGGGAAGATCCATTTCTGATCGAGAGCCAATTGGAAGAAGACGAGCGCATGGTGCGAGACGCTGCCCGAGCTTATTGCGATGAGAAGCTTGCTCCGCGCGTGACGTCAGCGTTTGAAAAAGAAGAAACCGATCCTGCAATTTTTGCGGAAATGGGCGAGATGGGCCTTCTTGGAACGACAATCCCGGAAGAGTACGGCGGGATCGGCGCCGGCTATGTAACCTATGGGCTGGTCGCGCGCGAAGTTGAGCGCGTCGACAGTGGCTATCGTTCGATGATGTCCGTGCAGAGTTCGCTGGTGATGTATCCGATTTATGCCTACGGGTCAGAAGAACAGCGTCAGAAATATTTGCCGAAGTTGGCTTCTGGCGAGTGGATCGGATGCTTCGGATTGACCGAACCTGATGCTGGCTCTGATCCGGGAAGCATGAAAACCACTGCGAAGAAGACTGACGGCGGTTACGTATTGAACGGCGCAAAGATGTGGATTTCGAATGCGCCGATCGCTGATGTATTTGTGGTCTGGGCGAAATCCGAAGCGCATGGCGGCAAAATCCGTGGCTTTGTTCTGGACAAGGGTGCCAAAGGACTTTCTGCACCCAAAATCATGCATAAGGCTTCACTCCGTGCCTCGATCACCGGTGAGATCGTCATGGACAACGTAGAGGTGTCCGAAGACGCGCTTTTGCCTAATGTCGAAGGTCTTAAGGGGCCGTTTGGCTGCTTGAATCGGGCGCGGTATGGCATCGCATGGGGCGCGATGGGAGCGGCGGAGTACTGTTGGCACGCGGCTCGTCAGTATGGGTTGGACCGAAAGCAATTCGGCAAACCGCTTGCGCAGACGCAGTTGTTTCAACTGAAACTTGCCAACATGCAGACTGAAATTTCGCTTGGGCTCCAGGCCGCGCTGCGCGTTGGGCGGCTGATGGACGAAGCTCAGGCTGCGCCGGAAATGGTGTCGATCATCAAGCGCAACAACTGTGGCAAGGCGTTGGAGATAGCGCGGCATGCGCGCGACATGCATGGCGGCAATGGTATTTCCCTGGAATTTGGCGTGATCCGGCACATGGTGAACCTTGAGACGGTTAACACCTACGAGGGAACACATGATGTGCATGCGCTAATTCTTGGGCGTGCTCAAACCGGACTACAGGCGTTTTTCTAATCCATCGGCTGAGGTTCAATCATTGGTGCACAAACAGATTCAGGGCCATAATCGCATTCTGCACGAATCGCGATTCTGGCCCTGACCGCACTTTTACCGACCACGTATGCGCGGTGATCATTGGTGTTCAGCGTAACTTCGACCACGTGTTCACCTTTGGGAAGACTTCGGATCAGGTGAGACGGCGAATAAAGCCGTCCAAGTTTCAGGCCGTTCAGATAGATGTGCCCGTGCCCTGTGCCGGGCACATGAGGTCCGTCAACGAGTTCAGGCGTAAACTCGAAATCTTTGGACAGCACAGAGATCAACAAGCCATCGCCGTTCAAGGTCGCGGTTAAGCTGATCTGCGGAGCGGGCTCTCCGTCACCGACCTGACATATGTCCCCAATTCCATAAAGTCCCAAGCTTGGAGCAGAGCCAGTGGACGTCGGAGCGACAAGACGCGCACGCGCAGTCACCTCGCCGGCTTCTCGGAAAGTAAAAGTCAGGGGAATCGTTCTGCCGTCTGACAGGTCACCTTTGACATTGGTCAGACGGGCATGAACGGAATCTGCAGCCATTGAAACGGTCGTGTTTTGCGGGATGGCGAGCGTGTTCAAATTCTTTTGGAGAGAGGTTTTTTCCGCGACTGCGGAGGAAATGGAAATCAACTCTTCGTGCCTTATTCCATTTTGAATTTTTGCAAAAATAACAACATCCTGAGGTGCGTTGTTAATTGGCGATGCGGTCACGTTTTCAAGCAGGATGGAAGGTTGGTTTGGTGCAAAAGCCGACCACAGCACAAAGGCGAAAATCGCTGTCGCGAGACCTACCAGCATTGGCTTTGGATTTCCCGGTTTCATCTGATTTTTCCCTGCCTATGATCGCGCGGATGAACATGTCCCAAGCCTCGAACTCCTGCAACCGGTCGCGAATTTTTCGCTTTTTCACGGCAATTCTATTGCTGGTACTGCCGAACACGGCGGCCACGCATACCTCGGAAGGCGGTTTTGTTCTTTTGCTTCCGACGGACGTCTATATCGTTGCTGGCGGGCTATCGGTTGCATTGACGGTCCTCGCCTTGTTTGCAGTTCCGGCCAAAACATCAGTCGCATTTTTCAGGCCCGTTGGGGCCATGCCGGTCAAGACGACAAGCTTGCCAATAGCATCGTCATGCGGTTCGGCCGTGATCCTGTTTTGCCTGTTTTGGGTTGGCATCGAAGGGCCACGTGATCCATTGGCCAACCCTCTGCCGCTTGCGATCTGGACGGTTTGGTGGATCGGATTGGTGGTTATCCAGGGAACGATTGGAAATGTTTGGACTTGGATTGATCCATGGAGCGGTCCGTTGTTTCTGGCGCGAAGGTTTTGTGGAATGTCCCCGATCGCTCGGCTTCCTACAAAATTGGGAAAATTTCCAGCCATTGCTCTGTTTTTGTGTTTCTCCGGCTTTCTTCTGGCCGATATTGCGCCTTCTGATCCGGCAAGGTTGGCGCGGTTGGTGGGCCTCTATTGGGGACTAACGCTTTTTGGTGCCTTGATTTTCGGAGATCGGTGGCGCGTGCAGGGCGACCCAATAGGGCTTTTGATGCGAAGCTACGGGCGAATGGCGATACTGGGACGCAGATCACGCAGTTTAGCCTTCGGCTTCCCAGGTTGGCAGGTTTTCCTGAGACGCAATGCCGATCTCGGTACCGCAGTTTTTGTGATTGTCTTGCTGGGTAGCGGAAGCTTTGACGGGTTGAACGAGACCTTCTGGTGGCTGAGTTTACTGGGGCTCAATCCGCTCGAGTTTCCGGGGCGGTCCGCTGTTGTGTGGCAGACCATGACAGGGCTTTTGATCAGCAACGGCCTTTTGCTGATCGTGTTCGGAGGCTGTGTCTGGCTTGGGCTGAACTTGGCCAAATCGCAATTGAAACTGCGGGTTGCTGTATGTCTTTTTGCGCCGACGCTTTTGCCAATCGCGCTGGCTTACCATTTCGCTCACTACTTTACCGTTTTTCTGGTCGAGGCTCAGTATGCGCTGGCGGCAGCGTCCGATCCTTGGGCAACGGGGAGAGATCTGCTTGGGCTTGGTACCTACTACGTGACAACGGGATTTTTTAACACGCCTGACAGTGTGCGCGTTTTGTGGCTAACGCAGGCGGGTTCTGTTGTATTCGGACACATTGTGGCGATCGCGCTGGCACATGCCGTCGCCGTTCGTGCATTTGGATCAGGGGTACGCGCAACCCTGTCACAGGTGCCTTTGGCGGTCTTTATGGTCGGCTTCACGATCTTTGGACTTTGGCTGCTTGCATCCCCCCGCGGGCTTTGACAAACACAGTGCCCTCTAAACGAAATCCGGTTCTGTTTGCCTACCAACAAACGAATTTACCGATGGTTTCGAAGCAGTCACAGGGGGCCGGATATGTCCGAGGCCAAAAAAACAAACTCGAAACTAACGCGCCGGGAAGCGTTGAAAACACTTGGACTAGGCGCGGCCAGCGCAAGTCTGCCGCTCTGGGCGCGGTATGCATCTGCGCAAACGGCCGAGCCGATCAAGATTGGCTTTCAGGTCCACCGCACGGGTATCGGCGCTGCTTATGGTCGCTGGTACGAGCGAACGACCTCCGCAGCTGCAGCATTGATCAACGAACAAGGCGGCATCAATGGCCGTCCGGTGGAAATCATCGCGGAGGATGACGGCACTGACCCCAAACGCGGAGCAGAAGTGGTCGAAAAGTTTGCGACGCAGCACAACTGCGACATCGGCTTTGGAACTCTGTTTTCTCACGTTGTGATCGGCTCCGCCCCGCGCGCCGGCGAACTGAAACTGCCATACTTCGTCGTGTCCGAAGGCCATCACGTGGCCAGTGGCATGTTGAACCGATATACGCTCCAGCCTGGTATTACCGATGTGAAAAGCCAGGTGCAGGCGATGGCACCGTTTGTATCCGAAAATCTGGGCAAGAAAGTCACAATGATCTTTCCGGATTTTGCATTCGGTCACGACCATCGCGACTTTTTCACGGCTGCTATCGAAGCGCAGGGAGGGGAAGTGCTGGAGCACATTGCCATTCCCCCAACAGAGACGTCATTTACAAAGTATTTCCCGAAAATTCCCCGCGACACAGAGGTGATCTATCACGTGATGGTGGGACCGGCGGTGCTGACTTTTGTCAAGGAGTTGGGGGAGTTTTTTGGGCCGCGGCGCCCAGAGATTTTTGGGTTCATCGATAGCCTTGAGGCCGTCGATATTGCCAGCCCGGGCCTCGAATTTCTTGAAGGGACGTATTTTTGGGAAGGCAATCCGCGGTATGCACAAGAAAATCAGTCCGACTTTGACCGCTTCTTTCGTGAACGCGTAGGTGTGGATCAAAACGGCGCGTCTGTGAGTGACCCCAAAGATGTGTCAACTTACTCGCATATGTTCGGGTGCTGGGAAACACTGCACGTCGCCAAAGCCGGAATGGAGGCTGCCGGCTATCAGGGAGCGCAGGATCGAGCCAAGTTGATTGAAGCAGTGGAAGCAATGAAGGACATGCCACATTCGATTGCTCATCCTCAGGGCGCGAAGGTGTTTAACGGCAAAACGCACCAAGTGTTTGGGCACCAGTACATCACGAAGGTCGTCGACGGAAAACTCTTACTGGTGCA
Organism: Shimia isoporae; assembly: GCF_004346865.1. Lineage (NCBI taxonomy): Bacteria > Pseudomonadati > Pseudomonadota > Alphaproteobacteria > Rhodobacterales > Roseobacteraceae > Shimia > Shimia isoporae. The sequence continues at coordinate 1,541,521 of NZ_SMGR01000001.1, read as the reverse complement.
CACCACTTCGATCGAGGACACGTTCTATCCGGATGAAGTGGATTACACGCTTCAGACCCTTTGATCAGTTGGCCGGCTTTCGAGGCCGGCCTTCGTATATGTACGGAGAAGCGGATGGAACTTGGTCCATACTTGATGTTGGCCACGTTGGAGGGTGCGGTGGGCGCGGCCGTGCTGGCATTGATCGCGTCCGGTTTGGCGTTGGTTTTTGGAGTGATGCGCGTTGTGAATGTGGCGCACGGAGAATTTTTCATGCTGGGCGCCGTTTTGGCATGGTTTGTCGCATCCCACGTACCCGGTGGTAATTCGGCGGTCGGGTTTTTTGCCGCTTTGCTGATTGTTCCGGTTCTTGTTGGCGTGGTGGCTGCTTTGGCGGACTTCGCGATACTGCGGAGGATCAATCACAATCCAGAACGAACAATTGTCGCGACAATTGGTATACTGTATATTTTTCAGCAAGTTACGCTGATGACTTACGGCCCAGAGGCACGTCCTGTGGCGCCGCCTTTCAACAGCAGAATTGCTTTGCCCTGGATTGAAGTTGTCGAGGGGCGTCCGCAATTCTATTGGCCGTGGGGATTAAGCATCACAAGCTACAAGTTGGCTGTGATATTCGCTTCGTTGTCGGTCCTCGGGGGACTTTGGCTTTTTTTGACGAATACGCGCATGGGCTTGATTATGCGGGCGACGCAATTGGATCGTGAGATGGCGCAGGCGTTCGGAATTCCAATTGCAAGGGTATATGCCGGCGTGTTCGGGCTGGGGGCTGCACTGGCTGCGTTGGCAGCTGTGCTTGTCGTTCCAATTCAGCAGGCGCATTACCTGATGGGCGGCGATCCGTTATTGCTCAGCTTTATTGTGGTCATAATCGGCGGGCTAGGCAGCCTCCCCGGCGCGCTTCTGGCCGCATTGCTGATCGGGTTGAGCGACGGGATCATCTCGGTGTTTTTCTCGCCAACGCTGGCAAAAATTCTTGCGACATTTCTCGTGGCGATGATTTTGGTTTTCCGACCACAAGGGCTGTTCGGAGCGCGTCAACATGGATGATTTGCGCAAGTCCTGGTTGCTACATTTGGGGGTGTTGGCGTTGTTGTTGGCATTGCACTTTGTGCTGCCCGCCTATCATCAAGGCAACCTGGCAAGGATCATGGTGCTGGCAACCTTTGCGATGGGGTACAACATTCTCTTTGGCTATACGGGTCTGCTGAGCCTGGGTCATGCACTCTTCTTTGCTGCGGGTATGTACGGAATGGGTTTATCGATGGTCCATCTGGGCGTACCGGCGGGCGTGTCGGTCGGTTTCGGACTGATTGCGGGATTGGTTGTGGCCGCGACACTTGGAAGCCTCGCACTTCGCACCGAAGGAGTGGGGTTCATGATTGTCACGTTGATGTTCGCCCAGGCGGGTTATTTGACGATCTTGTATTTTGGGCAGCTTACCCGCGGGGATGAGGGGTTTGTCATTCATCAGGCCGAAAGGGTGTTTTTGTGGCTTGACCTTAGCGATCCTTCGACGCGGTATTTCGGCGCATTTTCAGTATTTTCCGTGACCTTCTTGACGCTTTTTGTCGTGGCAAGATCTTCCTTTGGACAAGTTCTGGTTGCCATTCGGGAGAACGAAGAACGCACTGTAATGTTGGGCTACAATGTTCGTCGATACAAGCTTGTGGCCTTGTTGTTGTCTGCCGGAATTTCGGCTGTAGCCGGTGCAGTATATGGCGTTTTGTTTGGCTACGTTGGAGCGACATTTGCGTCGGTCCAATACTCCATTTTTCCTTTGCTTTGGGTGCTCCTCGGGGGAGCCGGAACAGTGCTGGGGCCCTTTATTGGCACGCTCTTTATGTTCTACCTCATAGATCTGAGTTCCGGCTTCACTTCCGCTTACATGCTCATAGCAGGTGTTGTGCTTGTCGTACTCACTTTGTTTGCACCACGAGGCATTGTCGGAACAATGCGGCAGCGGTTCTGGAAGTGGATCCCATGAGCATTTTGCGTACCGAAAACCTTTCGAAGGAGTTCGATGGACTGGTTTCTGTTGATGATGTGTCGATCGAGATCCCCAATGGGCAAATTCGAGCCTTGATTGGCCCGAATGGTGCAGGAAAAACTACTTTTGTCAGCATGTTATGTGGCCGACTAAAAGCGACAAGCGGACGCGTGATTTTTGATAGCTGCAACGTCAGTGATTGGCCAGCGCATAGGCGGATTGCAACGGGTATGGGCTACACTTTCCAAATCACGTCCATTTTTCCGGACATGACAGTCCAACAGGCGGTGGCTTTGGCTGCGCGTCGAAACGCGAAGGACAAAAGGTGTGCGGTTCGCCGTGTGGCGAATGTATTGCAGCGAGTCGGGCTTGCCGATTTGCGCGACATTACTGCCGGCGACTTGAGCTATGGTCATCAAAGGTTGTTGGAGCTTGCTATGGGAATAGTCCAACAACCGAAGCTTCTTATTTTGGATGAACCAACACAGGGTTTATCGGATGACGAGATCGAGAACTTTAAAAGTCTGATCCGGGATATCGCTGGGGACACAACGGTTCTGTTGATTGAGCACAACATGAGTGTTGTCATGGAACTAGCGGATTTCATTACGGTAATGGACGCAGGTCGTGTGTTGTTTGAGGGCGTGCCACAAGCTGTTAAAGAAGATGCGGGCGTTCAAAAAGCTTACCTCGGAGCTGCCTATGTTGCGGCTTGAGAATGTAAGAGCAGGATATGACCGCGTTCAGGTCCTGAGGCATGTTTCTCTCTCGGTCAACGCAGGCGAAATCCTATGTCTGATGGGGCGAAACGGTGCAGGAAAAACCACCACCATGCGCGCAATTATGGGACTGGTGCCCGTGTCGGGGGGTAAGGTTTTCTTGCGGGAACGGGTAGTTTCAGACCTGCCGGCACATGAGGTGCCCAAACTGGGGATCGGTTATGTACCGCAAGGGCGTCGATTGTTCGGTGAACTCACTGTAGCGCAAAACCTTGAAATTGGATTGGCAGCACGCGGTTCAGGCACAGAGGTTCTTGAAGACATTGTGACGTTGTTTCCGCGACTTAAGGAGCGCTACAGGCAAAGAGCGCAGACGCTTTCCGGTGGCGAGCAACAGATGTTGGCAACCGCGCGGGCGTTGTGTTTGCGTCCAGATGTCCTTCTTCTGGATGAGCCAACAGAAGGGCTTCAGCCATCGATGATTGACGCCATCAAGGATGTGACCATCGAGATGAGAAACCGCGGTGTGTCTGTTTTGTTGGTGGAGCAGCGAGTCGATGCTGTTCTGGAAATCGCGGATCAGGTCGCATTTATGGAGCATGGTGAGGTTGTTCTGACCATGGCGGCGGAACACGTGGTCGCAGATCGCAGCGCAATCAAGCGTCATGTCGGCGTCTGAAAGGTCGTCTGTAAAGCGTCTGTATCGCGTCGGTAAAACGTCGGCGTCTCAACTAGACTAGTTTGTTGAGAAGAAGCTGAAAAATTGTCCGCTCGGCATCGTTCAGTGGTTCAAGAGTTTCGGCGGTAATTTGGCGCGCAAGTGGCTCGATCCGGTCAAACAGTTCCCAGCCCTGTGGCGTCACTTTGACATTGACACGACGGAGGTCGTCCGGAGACGGGCTGGTAGACACAAAACCCTTGTCGCGCAGGCGGTCAACGACGCCCTTTATCGTCGCTGCGTCCATGGCTGTGGCCCGTCCAAGGGCATTCTGTGACGTTTCGCCGACCTCGCACAGCCTGGCAAGTGCCGCAAATTGGGTCGGAGTCAGGTCCGGAATGTGCTTTGCAAAAATAGCCAAGTGCCGCTGATTGGCCCGACGCATGATGAACCCTATCTGGTCATCCAATCGATAGGGTGCAGACGTGTCTTTGGTCATGAAAAATCCATGCTTGTGTCGCGTGTTGACAGGTTCTTCGGGCTGACGCAGGATTTTGCTTTCTCAGCAACCTCATGCGGCCAATGCCGCGAAGCAGAAACGGCATAATGAGCAACTATCACCGTCCCGACAACCTGAAAGACGCACTGACTTTGTTGTCGGAAGACGCGCCGTTGATTGCGGCCGGGTGCACTGACCTTTTTGCCGTCACAGAAAAGCAGGAACTTGTGGGGGATATCCTCGATTTGACCGCCATTCCGGAGTTGAAGGGCATCAATCGGTCCCAAGAAGGCTGGCGAATTGGCGCTTCTACGACTTGGTCGGAAATTGCGAATGCCCGATTACCCGAGGCATTTGGCGCGCTCCAGCAAGCAGCGGTTGAAGTGGGCGGCATCCAGATTCAAAACGCTGGCACAGTTGGGGGCAACATCTGTAACGCATCTCCTGCGGCGGATGGCGTTCCTCCGTTGTTGGCGCTGAACGCCCAAGTGGAAGTCGCTTCCAAACAACGGAGACGGCGTTTGCCTTTGGGTGAGTTCTTGACCGGCGCGCGTCAGAAGGATCTTTCGCCAAGGGAAATTGTCACGGCGGTGTACATTCCCAGCGCCAGTGCACGAGGGAGAAGCGCTTTTCTCAAGCTTGGCGCACGGGCGCACCTGGTGATTTCAATGGTTATGGTCGCCGCACGCATTGCAACAAACCGCGGCGTTATCGAGGATGTATCTGTCGCTGTAGGGGCTTGTAGCCCTGTTGCCCAAAGGTTGAGAGAGCTTGAGACGGCTTTGTTGGGAAGAACCCTTCAGGAAAGTGACGCGGTTGTTGCAGACCATTTTGGAGACCGATTGACGCCTATTGACGATATCCGTGCTAATGCTGTCTATCGCAGCGAAGCAGCACGTGAATTGGTTGTCCGAGTTTTGCACATGATCGGGGAGGCCGATCAGTGAGGCTGGAAAAGTCTATTACTGTCAATGGCGTACGACGCGTAGTGAAGTCTCACCCGGGACGGCGGTTGTCCGATGTTTTGCGGGAGGAGTTGGGCCTTAAGGGGACCAAGGTCGGTTGTGACGCCGGCGATTGCGGAGCTTGTACTGTCCTTGTGAATGGCAATCCGGTGTGTGCCTGCCTGACACCAGTGGGTCAGGTTGGCGACGCCAGCGTAGAAACAATTGAAGCACTTTCCCAGCATGAGCCGAGTGCCCTACAACAGGCTTTTCATCGGCATGGCGCAGCGCAATGCGGGATATGTACTCCAGGCATGGTAATTGCTGCTGAAGGCCTTCTTCGTCGGGTCCCAAATCCGTCTCGCAAGGAAGTAGAAGATGCATTGGGTGGGGTCCTATGCCGATGCACAGGGTATGCGAAGATCATCGATGCGGTTCTGGATGTTCGGTCTGACGACAATAGGAGCGCAGAGGCACCATCTGCTGTCGGCGCGCCTTTGGCTCGCGTGGACGGCCTGTCCAAGATGGTCGGGCAAGACCTTTTTGGAGCAGATCTTGTTCCTGATGAAGCGATGTATCTGCGTGTGATACGGGCGCCAATAGTGGCTGGGACGTTCGAATTTGGCGATGTAGCGGGTTGGGAGAAACGCCATCAGGTCCGCGTTTTTTCGGCTTCGGACTTAACCGGTCGGAACAGGTTTGGTGTTTTGGAAGAATTTGCCGACCAACCTGTTCTGGCTGAACAGACTGTGCGCATGAAGGGCGATCCCGTCGCGATTGTAGCTGGCCCGAAAGAAATTGTAGAAGCATTGGATTTGAACACGTTTCCAATTGCTTGGGGCAACCACGAAGCAACGGTTGGGATTTCCTCGGGGCAACCGGTGAAAAACATCCATGATGACCGGGAAGGAAACATCCTTGTGTCGGGTCGTGTTGAAACAGGCGATGTCGCTGAGGCACTGAAGAATGCAGATTGCGTCGTAGAGGGTGAACTTCAGACCGCGCACGTTGAACATGCCTATATTGAGCCTGAGGCCGGTGCGGCGTGGATGGATGGAGACGTACTGGTCGTTCGAGCCTGCACTCAATCGCCGGGGATGGATCGCGAGAGCCTTGCTGTGGTTCTCGGCTTGGCCGAAGAGCGGGTCAAGATCGTGCCAGCAGTCACAGGTGGCGGTTTTGGCGGCAAGCTTGACCTTTCCGTGCAGCCCTTTCTGGGATTGGTGACTCTGTTGACAGGCGAGCCGACCAGAATGGTCTTCAGCCGCCGGGAAAGCATGATGACCAGCCCCAAGCGACACCCCGGGCGTTTGCGGGCAAAGATAGGTGCAAACCGTGACGGGAAGCTTGTCGGGATGCAATTTGACGCGGTTTTTGACACGGGTGCTTACAGCAGCTGGGGGCCAACAGTGGCAGTGAGGGTGCCGGTGCATGCCTCCGGGCCTTACGCCGTTCCTGCCTATCACGCGACGGCGAAAGCGTTGCATACAAACGGTCCCATTGGGGGAGCGTTTCGAGGATTCGGCGTCCCGCAGGCCGCGGCGTTGCAAGAGACGTTACTCGATGAAGTTGCGTTAAAGATTGGCATGGATCCCATTGAATTCAGGATTAAAAATGCTCTCCTAGATGGTGAGAAAAGCGTGTGTGGTCAGGTTCTGAACGGAGTTGGCATCACCGAGTGCTTGACCGCATTGAAGCCTCGTTGGGAGGCGGCGTTGAGTGAGGCCAAGTCGCTTAACGCACAATCGGATGTGGTGAAACGCGGGGTTGGTATAGCTTGTGGCTGGTATGGTTGCGGGAACACCGGCATGTCAAACCCGTCGACCATGCGTGTTGGAGTGACTCGGGCCGGACAGGTGATGCTGCACCAAGGCGCGGTCGACATCGGGCAGGGGTCCAATACTGTTATGGCACAGATGTTGGCAGAGGCACTGGGCGTGCCCGTCGGAGAGATCGAATTGGTAGGCGCGGACACCGACGTCACGCCGGATGCAGGGAAAACGTCTGCCAGTCGCCAAACCTTTGTTAGCGGACAGGCCGTCAAAACGGCAGGCGAGATATTACGCAGCAAAGTCCTGGCGCTTTGCAACGCGGGTAGTGGCGCCAAGTTGGGCTTCGGCGATGGTCGGATCACCATTGAGGATGGTGCGGAAAGCTGGTCGGTGAATCTCACTGAATTGCAAACTGACGAGCATGGATATGTTCTGAGTGCGGAGGCAACCTACGACCCGCCGACCAGCCCCTTGGACGAAAACGGGCAGGGCGCTCCCTATGCAGTTTATGGGTATGCGGCGCAGCTTGCAGAAGTGGATGTCGATTTGCGGTTGGGCACGGTGAAGGTGGTGCGCATGGAGGCCTCACACGACGTTGGACGCGTGATCAATCCGATGTTGGCCGAGGGGCAGGTGCAGGGGGGAATTGCGCAGGGCTTGGGCATGGCCCTGATGGAAGAATACGTGTCGGGTAAGACCGATAACCTGCACGATTACCTCATACCGACCACGGGTGATATGCCTGAAATCAAAACCCATTTTGTCGAATGCGCTGATCCTGAGGGTCCCTATGGTGCCAAAGGTCTGGGTGAACACGCGCTGATCCCGACGACGCCGGCAATTCTCAATGCGATCCGCCACGCAACTGGTGTGCGCATGACGCAGTTGCCCGCGAGACCGGACCGTGTGCGCGCCGCGCTAAGGCGCTAGGCCAGTTCTGCGACACGGGCGCGATGAAGCCAGTCGGCCCAGCTGAGACGCCAATCGCCCTCAAAAGTGGCCGCATCCGAGTCGGCGCGGGAGTTTCTGGAGCCAAGATCACTTATGCTGAAGCGCTGGTGGCCCTCGGCCAATGCAAATTGGGTTGTTCCCGGAAGCTTGGTGGCAATCGCTCTGGACGAATGCCAGTCTTGCGAGGCGTCTGCGATCAGGCAGCTGTTTGCTGGTGTGCCGCGCAAAGGAGTACGCGGCTGTCGGTCGAAGATATGCAACTCGGGTGCGATCAGTGTCAGGCTTTGGACGCTGTGTATTGGATCACCGCCTAAATCCACCAGGGCAGCCAACCATTTCATCGCAACCAGAGCGCCGTTTCCGATGGCAGCGAGATGCAGGGATTGTCCGGAAGAGCCCAACGCCGTGACAAGGGCATCCAGATCCTTTACCCGAGGCGCGAACCGTTCCTTTCCGCTTTGAGTCCAGAATTGGCGCCATGACACCGTCAAAACCTGATGCCCGGCAGCGTGAAGGGCTGCATAGGTGCGGGTTTCATCAGCAAATGCACGGGGCTGGCTGTGCGACGTCAATGGCATGACAACAACCACTGGCGTACCTGCAACAGTGACCGAATTTGTTGGGTGTGTCAGGACGGCATGGCGGGTTTCGGCGGCGATCAAAGATGTGCCGGCGTGCGGAAAGGAAGTTTCTGGCATAACTTTCAGTCTTGGCGCTCGGTTTATGGCTCTGCGACGGACAGGGCGGTGAAAACGAAAGCGCCGACCGTTGTGGTCGGCGCCGGCCTTGATTTCCGTGAGTGTTCAGGCGCGCAGCCTGCGATCCGCTGTCCCGCCAAGGCTAACGGGTGCGGTGATCAAGGTCGCCCTGGAGGGAGGGAGGGAGGAGGGAAAAGGCGCCCCTGATCAGTGTGGCAATGGACATCGCGTCGTCCTTGCTTGATGCTGATTTAGGGTGTTCTGGAAATTTTGAAATGTGAATTTCTCCCCAATCCTTTGGAATACCTGCCATTGGGCAATTGGCTGCACGAATTGGGGATGACGGGCGCATTTCCGCCTATGAAAAATAGGGCTTTCGGTTGCCTCATCTGGAAATTTTTCCGGCCGTACCCAGATTGCAGCCAGAGCCGCTTAACGAAATTCCTTCGGGTTGACCTCGGCGCGGGACTCATAGCTAATCTGGCGAAGGCTATGAGGGCGCGTATGCGACGTTATCTGACTGTGTTTTGGGCGGCTCTGGACCATTTCCAGCGCAAAGGCGGTTTCGTGCGAAGCTCGCACCTTGCGCTGTCGTTTATGCTGGCCCTTTTCCCGTTCTGTATCTTTGCCCTGTCCCTTGCGGCAGCTTTGAGCGCGGATGCGGATGTAGATACGGTCATCAATTTCGTTCTGGGATACTGGCCACCGGAAATCGTTGGGCCGGTGGAACAGGAATTGCGTGCGGTTTTGCAATCCGGAGCGGGATCACTGACCTTTGGAGCGGTTCTGTCGATTGTGTTTGCCACCAACGGAGTTGACGCAATTCGTGTTGTGGTCACGGAAGCCTATCGAGATGAAGATCCGCGCCCGTTCTGGCGCACCCGACTTTTGGCGCTTTTGTTTGTGGTGGTCGGTACAATTCTAATCCTGTCGACCGGTATTCTGAGCGTTGCCATCCCGTTGGTGCTGCATTTCTTTGACGATCTGGTTCCTTGGCTTGACCAGTCAATTCTGAGTAACGACCAATTTCGTCGGCTTATCACCGTCGTTTTGCTGTTGTTTTTTCTGTACGCCTGTCACCGTTGGCTGCCTGGTGTGAAACATCGGTTCCGCGACGTTGCACCAGGCGTCGTCCTGACAGTGTTTCTATGGATGGTCGCGTCCAACGGTTTTGCCTACTACATCAGCAATTTCTCCACTTATTCAGTGACTTATGCAGGGTTAGCCGGCATTATCACCGCGCTGATGTATCTTTACGTCATGAGCGCGGTTTTCGTGCTCGGGGCAGAGTTCAACGGTCAGCTTATGGCAGAGCGGAAATCGCGCTAGAGAACGGGCGCGAATAGGCGGGCGACGGGGGCAAAAATGCGTACCCAGAGCGGTTGGTGATGCAGCGGCTTGGTCAGGATCGCAGCGCGTGCGAAGTCTTCCTCAAACATGATTTCAAGGTCTTTGGCAGCACGTTCGTCAAACAGAATGGCGGTCTGTTCAAAATTCAACCGGCACGACCGGCTGTCGAGATTGAAGGTACCAACGGAAGCGATTTGGTCATCTACGAGCACGCATTTCTGGTGCATGAAGCCTTCGTTGTATTTGTAAAACCGAACGCCCGCGTCGCGCAGTTCGTCGAAATAGGCGAATGCGGCAAGCCATGTGATCCAATGATCGGCCTCTGCCGGTAAAAGTATCCGCACATCGAGACCTTTGAGTGCGGCCAATTGTAATGCGGTAATGATGTCGGGGTCGGGCACGAAGTAGGGAGAAGCGATCCAGATACGGTTCTCTGCGGCGGAAATACAGGCATTGAAGTAAAGGTTGCCGGTGTCCATTGGATCAGCGGGACCACCTGCAAGGATTAAGGCATCCTGATCTGCGTCCTGAATGTCCATGATCCAGTTCAGGTCGTCTATCAGATTTTCCTGAGTGGCCCAGTGCCAGTCTTCGGTGAAGATCAGCTGGAGTTGTTGTACCAGCGGGCCGTGGAACTGGCAGTGGGTATCGCGCCAGGCGCCAAACTTGGGGTCGCGGCCCATATACTCTTCGCCGACGTTGAGACCTCCGGTAAATCCGACATGACCATCGACGACCAAGGTTTTGCGGTGATTTCGAAAATTGACTTGAAACCGTTTGGTCGGCCCGCGCAGCGCGTTTGTATCGAGGATACGGATGCCTGCGTTGGTGAGGTCGGAGATATAGCTCCGGGAGAGTCTGGAACAGCCAACGGAGTCATAGAGAAATCGAACCGAAACGCCGCGCTTGGCGGCCGCAATCAAATGGTCGGCAAGGGCACGTCCCGTGGGGTCGTCTCGAACGATGTAGAACTGAATGAGAATGTAATCTCTTGCTGAATCAATAGCTTTGAAGATCGCATCAAAGGTTTCTTCTCCATCAACAAGCAATTCGAATTTGTTGCCTGCCAGAACCGGACTGGCAGCGACGGTTTCAAACAACTTCGCATCACGCGTTTGTCCGGTCGGTTTTGGCGGCAGTGCGAGGCGGGCGGAATTGATCGCTGTTACAACGTCCTGACTGTCTCGGCGTGCGGACACGTATCCGCGGACCTTTGAGTGACCCAGAAAGAGGTAGGAGACCACCGCAAAGTACGGCGCGGCCACCAGGAAAACTACCCAAGCAACGGCCCCCTGAGGGGTGCGGGAATGGGTCAAGGCGCGGAAGGCAAAAATCACCGCAAGCACCTCGAGAAGAACAACAAAAAGAAGGGGGAGAGTGAACACGTCTGGTCAGCCTATGTTGCGGGACGGCGCGGTCGGTTCCGTTTGACAGTGCCGCTGGTCCGGCTAGTTTGGCGTGAAATTGAGGGGGAGGAAAGCGTTATGGAAACCATCAGCGCCTTGTTTGCGGCACGCGTTGCGGAATTTGAGACGTTTCCTTTACTCGTGGTACCGGCAGATGCATCACGTAGCTATCACCCCGAAGGCGTATGCTGGAGCTATGGAGAGGTCGGCCAAAAGGTAGATGCACTTGCTCGCGCTTTGGCCAACGCAGGCTACGGTCATGGCCACAGGATTGCCGTTCTTCTTGGCAACCGTCCCGAAATGATGGTTTGGAAGTTGGCGCTTGCCCGCTTGGGGATCAGTTGGGTTCCGGTCAATCCGGATTACAGACCCGCAGAGGTCGCCTATCTCTTGCAAGACAGCAGCGCAGTTTTGGCCGTGACCACTGGTGATTTGCTGGATTTGATGCAGGAGGGGCTGACACAGAGCGGTCGGGAAATCCCCTTGGTGGAACTTTCGGAAAATACGCCTGAGTTCCCTCAGTCCGCCACATCTGTGCCGCGACAGAATGCCGTGTCCGGCGAAACCGAAGCCAGTTTGATCTACACCTCCGGCACGACTGGCCGGCCGAAAGGGTGCATGTTGAGCCATGACTACGAAGTTCAGATGGGAACATGGTATGCGGGTCGGGGTGGGTTGATCCGGTTCGAAGCCGGCGAAACGCGGGTGTATTGCCCGTTGCCGTTGTTTCATGTGAACGCCGCGATCCTTTTGTTCTTTGCGGTTATGGAAACAGGCAGCGCGCAGATTATGCCTGAACGCTTTAGCGCGAGTTCTTGGTGGCGGGAGATCGTGGAAACCGAGGCGACGGCCGCGCACTACCTTGGAATTGTGATCCCGGCTTTGATGAACCGCGCTCCGGATGAGTTTGAAAGTAAACACAAAATAGAGTTCGCCGTCGGTGCAGGCGTGGAGCCAACGCTGCACCGTCCATTTGAAGAGCGCTTTGGATTTCCCCTGATAGAAGTCTGGGGCATGTCAGAAATGTGCCGCTTGCTGGGAGACTACGAAAACCCTCGCAGCATTGATACGCGCGCGATTGGCAGACCGCAGGCTGGTCTTGAGGTGCGGGTGGTCGACGACCAAGACAACGAGGTGCCTCGTGGAACGGCTGGTGAGATGGTTTTGCGTCACAGTGCGGCGACACCTCGCAAGGGTGCGTTTTCGGGGTACCTGAACCTGCCTGAAGAAACTGAAAAAGCCTGGCGCGGGGGATGGTTTCACACCGGAGACACGGTCACGATGGACGAAAACGACATGATTTACTTTGTCGATCGCAAGAAAAACATCATCCGTCGGTCAGGCGAAAACATTGCTGCCGCCGAGATCGAAGCTTGCCTGCAGGACCACCCGAATGTTGAGCGAGTTGCCGTTATAGCGGTCTCGGACGACATGCGGGATGAAGAGGTTATGGCTTGCGTTCAGAGTATTTCTCGTGACGACGAAGTCGCGGCCAAAGAACTCTTTGATCATTGCTTTGAGAGATTGGCCTATTTTAAGGCGCCCGGTTGGCTACGGTTTGTACCAGAAGTGCCTGTCACGGGTACGCAGAAGGTTCAGAAACACGCAATGTTTGCCGAAGGTGAGAATCCGACAGAGAGTGCATACGATTTTCGCTCATTGAAGAAGCGCGGATAAGAGGCTGATTTAGAACGGAAAAGATATCAGTTCTGAGGGCCTATTTTACCGAGCGCAACGCTGGCGGACTTGAGGGCCACTGACGAAGCAAAGTGGTCGATCAGGGAACCTGCAAATTTGCTCTACACACTGATGCCGAGTTGCCAGCTTTTGGTTCAGTAGGACCATGTCATTTGGATTCAGGGCACACCGAAGGACGAGGGGCTTACAACATTGCGGCTGGTAACCTTGGCGCCAGAGTAAGCGGAGCAACCGGAGGACTATTGGGAGAAAAACCATCAAATTACGATGGTGACTTTGATGGAAGATTTCGAGTTGGGCGAGGAAATCCAGGCTGGATTTGCAAGTCGAGGCAACCGGAGCCATCTCTTTGGACGGTTTGAAGATGCGCTCAACCGGTTCAATTTGTCGGTTGAGGAATTGATCAGCGGATAGAAAAAAGGCGGGCGCCAAGCCCGCCTTTCATCTGGTTCACTGAAAGATCAAGCCCGACGGCGCCGGCGACGACCGCCGCGACCGCCTTCTTCACCTGCTGCGGCGGGCGGCTTGTTGAAGCGGATCCATTCTGCACCGCCATCGTCGTTATTGGTCAGGAAGTTGGCGGCGCGGATGGCCTCCATTTCCTTGCCTGCCTTTGGCTTGGTGGAGCCGAGGCCGAACATGGCGCAGAAGGCTTCGTCATCCATATCTGCTGGAAGGATGATGCCTGCCGCTTCCACTTCGGCTTTCTTTTCTGCGAGCTTTTTGGGGCCAACGGGTAGGGCGATCGGGTTCATGATCGCCGACGTCATGCCTGTTGCCATCGCCATGGGCAGGAAGGCGTTGTTGATGCCGTGACGGTTTGGCAGCCCGAAGGAAATGTTGGACGCACCGCAAGTGGTGTTCACGCCCAATTCGTTACGCAGTCGGCGGTTCAGTTCGAAAACCTGCAGGCCGGCAGTGCCCATCGCCCCGATCGGCATCACAAGCGGGTCGACGACGATATCATGCGCCGGAATGCCGAAATCGGCGGCGCGTTCGACGATTTTCTTTGCCACGGCAAAGCGGACTTCCGGGTCTTCTGAGATACCGGTGTCATCGTTCGAGATGGCAACCACGGGCACGTTGTATTTCTTCACGAGCGGAAGGACCATTTCGAGGCGCTCTTCCTCGCCAGTTACTGAATTCAGCAACGGGCGGCCTTTGGCGGCTTCAAGGCCAGCTTCGAGGGCGCCGGGTACGGAGCTGTCGATACAGAGCGGGCAATCGGTCACTTCCTGCACTTTTTCGACCAGCTGGCGCATCAGGTCCGGCTCGACGAAGTTGTTGTCAGCGTAACGTGGGTCTTCGGCCATTTTATTGGAGAAGACGGCTCCGGAATTGATGTCCAGAACTGTGGCGCCAGCTGCGACCTGTGCAAGTGCGTCAGACTGAACGCGGGAAAAATCACCGGCCTCGAGCTCGGCGTTCAGGATCTTGCGGCCCGTCGGGTTGATGCGCTCTCCAATAACCGTGAAGGGCTGGTCAAAACCCATGATCGCGGTTTTGGTTTCGGATTCGATAATTGTGCGGGTCATGCGCTGTCCTTAATTCGCGTTTGCAGGCTGCGTTGCAGCGCCGCCATTTTCGATGGCCCAGTTGGCATTGGTCTTGATGCCGCCGAGGGGGAAGAAGTGCACCGACTCAATGTTGAAGTCGGGGTTTGCTGCCTTGTGGGCGGCGAGTTCGGTGAGAACGTCGGTCGGTTCGTAGGGCAAAAGCAATTTGGAGACGTCCATCGCGCGCTTCTGCAGCACTTTGAGAGACGGGCCCACGCCGCAAGCGATAGCAAATTTGATCAATGTTTGCAGTTTCGCCGGACCTGCAATGCCGATGTGGATCGGGATATCGACGCCAGAGGCCTTTACACCGTTGGCCCATTCGATGATCGGACCGGCCTCGAACGCGAACTGGGTCGCAAGGGCCATTTGGGCGTCTGTACGCTGGGAAAACTCCTGTTTCCACTGAAGCGCCGCGTCCACATTTGCGGACCCGCCCGATGGATCGATGTCCTTGTTTCCCTCTGGGTGACCGGCCACGTGCAGGCGGGTAAAGCCCGCCTTGTCAAACAAGCCGGTGTCAAGAAGCTGCATGGAGTCGGAAAACTCACCGTGTGGTTCTGCGACGCCACCTGCGAGCATCAGAGCCTGTTTCACGCCGGCTTCGCCCTGATACATGGCGATCCAGTTTTCCAGTGTGGCCTTGTCCTTGATGATGCGCGCCGGGAAGTGGGGCATGACATCATATCCCTCGTTCGCGATACGCTTGGCGGTGGCGACCATGTCCTCGATCGGGGTGCCTTCGATGTGGGCGATGTACACGCGGGTACCAGCAGGCAAAAGCGCGCGGAAGTCTTCGACCTTGGCGGCGGTGCGAGGCATCACTTCAATGGAATACCCCTGAAGGAAGGCCTCCATTTCAGGTGTCGAGGTGGTGGTCTCGTCGCTCTTGCGCTTGAAATTCAACAAAGCCATTGCGGCCTCCCAGATGGAGGGGCGTGTCATGCCCAGCCTTCATTTGCGATCAGCGCTTTGATGCGCTCCTGATCGAACTCTGCTTCGAGCCGGGCCACTTCGCTATCGCAAACCGCCTGCGCCTCTCCCTCTACCGGATAAGGATCCCCCTTGCGCCACTCTGCCAGATAGGCGTCGGTGTCTGATGCTCCGATCTTCATCGCCGCGCGGTCGATCGCCTGTTCAAAGCGTTCGGCCAACGGTTTCTTGGCGCCGCGACGGCCTTTGCCCACGATGACCTGGGCTGGAATGTCGCGCCAATAGACGATGGTGACGTCGGGCATTTCGGTGATTCCTCCGATGTTGGTAGGATTATTCGTAAGTCAGACGCGCCGACCGGTTTGGCTTATTTTCGACAAGGTGATCGCTTTCCGCGACCTCTCGCCCTTGTAGCGCTGAGGTGGCGGGCTGCACAGGGACCGGCGCTTGAAACTTTTGCATGAAGAAGTTGAGGCGCTGCCGGCGGGCGGGGATTGCGCGTGGCCAGCGGAGATACTACGTTGATCTCAACACGATATGGAGGGCGTAAAAATGGCGCCCAAGCGTCCCGAAGGTGCGGGCGCGTTCCCGAAACCGGTTGAGAGCCCCGCGCCGAAACCGCCTGATCCCAGCACGCTCTATGCGGCGCTTGATTTGGGCACGAACAGTTGCCGCATGCTGATTGCCCAGCCGAAGGGCAGCCAGATCCATGTGGTGGACAGCTTTAGCAAGTCTGTCCAGCTTGGCTCCGGCCTTGAGACCACGGGACGGTTGTCGCGCGGCTCCATGCGGCGGACGATTCAGGCGCTTCGTATCTGCCAGCAAAAACTCAAGCGACATAAGGTCAAGCGCATGCGCCTCGTTGCGACTGAAGCTTGCCGTCGTGCCAAGAACAGTCGGGACTTTATCCGTCAGGTGCGTCGCGAAACGGGTCTTGCGCTTGAGATTATTCCACCTGAGGAAGAAGCGCGGCTTGCCGTTATTTCCTGTGCGCCGCTGGTTAGCACCAAAACCGAGCAGCTTTTGGTTGTTGATATCGGTGGGGGATCGACCGAATTGGTTTGGATCGATCTGACGTCCGTGCCAAGGCGCGACCGCCCAAGCGCGATCATGCGGTTACGCAGCGGGTTCCGAAATGATGACAGCCCGTTCCCGGGGGCAAAGGTTGTTGATTGGATTTCCGTGCCGCTCGGGGTGGCAACTTTGCGCGACCAGTTTCGTGATGTGGAAGATGACGCTGCACGCTTTGCCCTGATGAGCTGGTTCTTTGAGGAAAACCTTGAAGAGTTCGCGCCGTATAAAGATGCGCCTCCCAGTGAAGGGTTTCAGATTGTCGGTACCAGTGGCACGGTGACCACTGTGGCGGCCAGCCACCTTGGGTTGCGGAGATATGACCGCACCAAAGTGGATGGATTGCGGATGACCAGCGATCAGATAGACAAGGTCATTCGCGGATACCTGGAGCTTGGCCCCAAAGGTCGTCGGAATGATCCACGGATTGGACAGGATCGACACGCGTTGATCATGTCAGGGTCTGCGATTTTGCAAGCGCTGTTGCGATGCTGGCCGACGACACGCCTTTCGGTGGCGGATCGGGGACTGCGCGAAGGGCTGCTTTATGCCCAAATGAGTGCAGATGGCGTGTTGGAAGACGGTCCATATTGATATAGACGACGGCGTCCGAGACCTCTTGAGGTGAAATGATGGCTAAGAAACCAACTGGCAAAAATACAAGTGGGCGCGGTATGCGCGATCTGACCGTGAAGGTGAAAACCGCTCGCGGCCGCAAATTGAGCTCCACCCGTTGGTTGCAACGGCAGTTGAACGATCCCTATGTGCAGCGCGCGAAGGCGGAAGGTTATCGCGGGCGTGCGGCGTTCAAGATCATGGAGATCGATGACAAGTACCGGTTCTTGGTACCAGGCGCGCGGGTCGTCGACCTTGGCTGTGCACCGGGAGGCTGGATGCAGGTTGCGGTGCCGCGTGTGAACGCTTTGGGCGAAAAATCCGGCAAGAAAGTCGGCACCATTCTGGGAATCGACTTGCAAGAAGTGGAGCCGCTTGCGGGATGTGACATTCACCAGCTGGATTTCATGGAAGACGAAGCCGACGTCAAAGTGAAAGAATGGCTGGGCGGCAAAGCCGATGTGGTGATGAGCGACATGGCGGCGGCCAGTTCCGGACACAAGCAGACGGACCATCTGAGGATTATCTCGCTCTGCGAAGCGGCTGCCTATTTCGCCTTTGACGTGCTGGAAGACGGCGGCACTTTTGTCGCAAAGGTTTTGGCAGGCGGCGCTGAAGGTGAGCTGCAGAAGCTGTTGAAACAGAAGTTCACAAAAGTCGCCAACTATAAGCCGCCAAGCAGTCGTTCTGACAGTTCGGAAAAATTTGTTGTAGCAACAGGGTTTAGAGGGTGAACCTAACCCTTTACGCTGCGCGGTGAAGCGAGGCTTGAGCAGATTTCATCAGGAAATCGTTGACGAAGTCTCGTTGGTCTTCGACGCGGGGCGCTTCTTGCTGGTCGCGTAGGTTTTCCTGACGGATCAATTCAAACAGTCGTGCAAAACGGGACGACTGCACCAAAGCGGCGGCAGACACGTGTCTCAAGGCTATTCTCCATTGGCAGCGTGACCGCGAGCAGGCGGATCACTGGCAGAGTTGCCTTTTTTCAGAAGTGAATGGCCAAATTGGCCCCTAATTGGGGCTATTTCTTGGTCACGCCTTCCGCGTCGATTTTGGCTTTCTTTTTAGCCCTTTGTGCCGCGATGATTTCGGCTTCGACTTGTTTGCGTTTACGGTCGGCTGTTGTGTCGTTGCCCGCTCCGAGCCAGCGGTTGTGCGTCCACATCCATTGCCCGGGGTTGGCCCGTATTTGTGCTTCGAGGCTTTCGTTGAGTGCTTTGGTCATTTCTTCCGCGTTGGTGTGCGGGATTGGGGCCTCGGTTATGACCATGTAGTTGCCATCTTCCTGTCGCACGCCATAGCAGGGGACGAGGTCGACCTTGTATTTCAACGCCAGTTCCGCAGCGGATTCCGCTGTTTGGGCCGGCTTGCCCATAAATTCGTAGAGCGGTGCACCATGGATGCGCTGGTCATGCACAATTCCGACAAAGCCGCCTTTGCGCAAGTGCTTGATCATATTAGACATTCCGCGGCGTCCGCGCTCAAACATAGGTTCCCCGAAGTCCGCCATCGCTGAAACATAATGCTCGTTGAAGTAGGGGTTGGACATGGGTTTGTAGAGCACGCCGATTGGAATGCCACGAGACAGGAAAGAGCCTCGGACGGCCAAGTAGTTTCCAAAGTGCCCCGTGACCAAGAGCGCGCCACGGCCTTCTGCGTGGGCCTTTTCCAGTATTTCGTTACCCGGACCGACCACGGGCGCTTTGCCAACACGTTCGAGGAATTCGTCACTGGCGTAGGTTTCCATGAGCATGCGACCCATTGTGTCCGGAGACTGGATCACGATCTTTTCACGCTCCTCAGCGGTCAGCTCCGGCATAACAAGCGCGAGGTTTTCGCGGATGCGTTTGCGGTTTCCGCTGATGGGGGCAACGATGCGCGTTGCGAACCAGCCACCGAAGCTGATACGCTTGTCGTATGGCAAAAGGCGCGCCAGCCCAAGAAAGCCACGGATTATCCGGTCGCTGATTTTGTGGCGAAGGTCGTCCAACTTGGCGCTCATTTGTGTGGTTCCTGCGCGGAATTCTTTGGGTTAAACTAAGGACGGTTATTTAGTGCTCTGTATGAACCTTCGCAAGGTGTCATGTGGAATGTGGTTGCAAGACTGTGGGTGCGTTCGTATTTGAAACCGCAGTATTTTTTTGATTTGTCGACTGGACTTAACTTATGGCGCAACCGATTGAACAGCCGCTTCCGACATGGCAACTGGTGATTGTTCTTTGGGGCACGAAATACTCTGTGCGCGAGGTCAACCGGCTGATAGACACGGTGCGGGAAAAGGCCAGTCAGCCATTTCGTCCCGTTTTGATAACCGATAGGGACAGGCCCGGACTGGCCGAAGATGTCGTCGTTAAGACCTTTCCCGAGGGATTTATCAAACCGGAAATGATCGGTCCCGGCTGCCACGCGAAACTTTCGATGTTTGAGGCGGGTGTCGTGCCGCGCGACCTTCCCGCTGTGTATGTGGATATCGACACTGTTGTTCTTGGTGATCTTGCGCGGCTGCTGAGCTTGCCGAAAACCGATCAAGCGGTGATTTTGTTCCAGAGCGCGGTGATACCGATTGGAAAAATCGGGCGGTTCATTTTCAAGATAACCAATGGCCGAAAGTATGCTCGCGGGAATTCATCAATCGTCGTCTACCATCCGAGGGAGTGCGGTTACATCGCCGAGAAATGGCACGAGATGTTCACACGGCTCGGTGGCATCAAAGCACGGCCGATGATTGCTGATGAACGGTTTATGAGTTGGTGCGCGCAGGAGCATCTTCAGCGCATTCCAAGGGACGTTGCAGTCAAATTCCCGACCGAATTCATGTTGCCCTGGCGCTGGTTGATCCTTACCCGTGCAAGCTTGCCTTGGGTGCGGCGTCGGTGGGCCGGTCTGCTTGCCGTGACCTTGCCCGGCATCGAAGTCAAAGGAGACGCTTTGCTGGCTATGGAAGAAGGCACCGAAGTGGTGGATAAGAAGGGCCGACGGCTCATCTGGTCGGAAAAAGCCATTGGTCCGATGAAATCACGGCTGTTGGGGTACTACCGCGCGCTAGACGCGGGACGGAAGGAGACAGGGGCATGATCCTTGGACATATCGGGGCGCGCAAAGGCTCCAAAGGTGTGGTGCGCAAAAACTTTCGCGAACTGAACGGCAAACCTTTGATCGATTGGTCGTTGGATCAACTGTTTGCCCATCCAATGGTCGATGAGGTCGTTGTTTCGACCGATGACGAGGAAATCTATGAACATGCCGTGGCCAAGGGCGCTTTGAAGATTGGGTTGCGTCCTGCGCATCTGGCCACCGACACGGCGCCCAAATGGGGAGTTTGGCAACATGCCATGCAGTCGGGACAGGATGCATGCGGACAGGAAGTGACCGCTTTTCTCGATTTGGACTGCACATCGCCGTTGCGGCTTGCGGAAGACATCACAGGTGCGCTGACTCTTTTCGAGAGCGAAAGACCAGACATGGTGATGAGTGTTTGTGAGGCTCGCAAGAATCCGTATTTCAATCTGGTCGAACCGGATGAGACCGGGGCTTTGCATGTTTCAAAACCATTGCCCGGCGGTGTCTGGGCGCGTCAAGCGGCGCCGACGGTCTATGAACATGCCGCCAGCACGTATGTGGTTGCGCCAGATTACCTGCGGACCGCCGAGACAATCTATGAGGGGCGGGTGATCCCGTTTGAAATGCCGGCTGAGCGTTGTATCGACATCGACTCGCCATTGGATTTCGCCATGGTCGAGTTTTTGCTGGCCGACTTCCTAAAACGAGACGAGGACGAATAAACATGGGCAATCAACTGAACGGACGCACGGTTTTTATCACCGGTTCAGGGGGGGTCTTGGGCAGTACATATGTCCGCCGGATGCTGGACGAAGGTGCAAAGGTCGTTGCGACCGATTTGGAAGGGGCGCGTGCGGACGCACTGGTTGAAGCGCATGGCGACAATCCTGACTTTGGCTTCTATCACCTTGATGTGGGTGATGAAGATGCGGTCACCGGTATTTTCCAGAAGGTCATGGCGGATGGGTGGCAACCCAATGTTGTTCTCAATAACGCAGCCATCACCGGCGAAATGTTAATGGGGGCAGGGCAACCGTTCCCAGACTTCGCCGACACGTCGGTCAGTGATTTTGAACGCACCATGCGCACCAACCTAACAGGTGCCTTCATGATCGCGCGCCAGATGGACCGCGATATCATCGGAAAATACCCGGCGAGCCTTATTAATGTGGCATCGATGTATGCTTTGAATGGTGCGCACCACCCCATTTACGATGGCATGCCGTTCAAGAACTTCTCGGCCTATGGTGTTTCTAAGGCCGGTATTCATGGGCTGACAGTCTGGCTTGCGGGATATTGGGCACAACGCGATGCGACCGTGAACACGATCTCGCCCGGAGCCGTTTTCAATGGCCACAGCGAAGAGTTCCAGCGTCGCGTCGGTGAACTGATCATGCAAAACCGTATGGCTCAGCCTGACGAGATTGCGGATGTGATGCTGTTTCTTGCCAGCGCTCAGGCCGGCCATATGACTGGCCAGATGGTCAATGTGGACGGCGGTTTTTCGGCATGGTGATTGCCGTAATCGGTGCAGGATCGATCGGCAAGCGACATGCTAGCAACCTTGAAGGGCTTGGTGAAACCGCGGAACTGATCGGTTGGCGTGGATTTGACCGGAGCGTTTTTGAGGCGCGGACGGACATAGAGGCGGTGGTCATCGCGACTTCAACGCCGATCAGGCTTGAACTGATTGAAATGTGCGCGAGAAATAACTGGCCTTTTTATGCAGAAAAGCCGCTGGCTTGGCGCGTTGATCAGGTTGAGGCGATCCACGATGCAGGAGCGCCTGTGGCGGATCGGTCAATGGTAGGCTTTATGATGCGCTATCATCCGGCGGTGCGCGATTTGGCGGCGCGGGATCTATCGCAAGTTTATGCCTTTCAATTCGAAATCGGGCACGATGTTCGCCAATGGCGTGAAAACTGGTCGTTTGCAGGGAGTTACGCTGCCGACCCGGAAGGCGGTGGCGTGTTGATGGATTTGAGCCATGAGGCGGATCTCGCCCTGGCCTTGTTTCCCGGTTTGACTCTGGAGTCCGTCGATTGTGTGGGTCACAAGGATTTTCCGGGTGTAGATTTTGCGACACGTTTGTACCTGTCAGGAACACAAGGCGTGGTTGGCTCTGTCACTATGGACTACATCAGCCCGCATTCGCTACGTCGGGCGGGATTGAGAGGTCGGGACGAAGTGCTCGACCTTGATTTTTTGGTGCCAGAGGTGCGGATTGCAGATGGAAACGACACGAAGTCCGTTTCCTATGCTTTTGATCGCAATGATATGTTCGTCGAAATGATGGTGGATTTTCTTGCTCTTGTGCGCGGGAAAAACACATCGGAAAATCCCTTGATGCCCAGGTTTGACCGTATGTTTGAAAGCAGTTTGATGCTGGCGCGTGCATGGGAAAACCGGAAATTTTCCGGTGTTATCGAAATGGACATGTCCTAACGGTCAAATCGCGTTCTTCAGAGCCATTGGCAATGCATTCAGGAATTTTTGGGTTCCGCCTGCGTGAGCGGCAAAGAAATCATCAATGTTCTCTCTGGACGGATTAAATGCGCCGCTCAGCCCGTTTGCCAGGTCACCAGCATCTGATGCGGTGCGCGCAACACCTGCGGCTTTGGCTTCTTCGAAAGGATACTCGATCGTCCAGGTTTGTGGGCCAGTGATGACTGGTTTTTTCATCGCGAGGGGCTCGATGATGTTGTGGGCTCCTTGAGGCATGAAACCGCCACCGACCACGGCGCGGTCGGCCATTGACAGGTAAAAGTACATTTCGCCAAGGCTGTCGCCCAATAGTATTTCGGGCGTGGTCGGGTTATCGGGCCAAGTTTCGACCGTCAGGTCATTCGGTAGGGCCTGAGAGCGGCGAAGAACGGAAAACCCTTCGGATTCAAGCATATCTCCAATCTCGGAGAATAGTTCTGGACGGCGCGGGACATAGACAACCAAGGGTTTCGGGTCTTGCTGTCCAAGTTGGCGGATCGTGTCAATGTACAGCGCATCTTCGCCTTCAACGGTTGATGCAAAGGTAACAACAAGCCGGTCAACCGCACCAATCCAGTGACGCGCGCGGCGGCCTGCGACGGGCAAGTGCGCAGGCACCGGTTGATCAAAGCGTAATTCGCCGGTCACATGGATGTTGCGGACGCCAACCGAAGAAAATCGATCCCGCTGCAGGTCTGACTTGACGAATGCGCCGGCATAATGGGTCATCACTTCGGACCGAAGACCGAAGGCTTTTGCATCTTTGGTCATCGACTTGGTCGGGTATTGCGCATTGCACATGAACAGCGGCACGCGTGCACGTTCCGACGCAAGAACCATGCGCGGCCAAATTTCGATTTCCATTACCAAGCCGAACTTTGGCAGGAAAGACTTGAAAAAACGGCGATAAGCCCATGAAGTTTCAATCGGAATCCACACGGACTGAAGCGTGCCAGCTGCAATTTCGTCGGCAAAGACTTTCTCGGTTTCTCGCCGTCCAGCTGGTGTGAACTGTGTCACGACGATCTTTTCACCTTGATCCAGAAGAGCGCGGATCATTGGGACAGCGGAACGCAGCTCTCCCAATGACACGGCGTGTACCCACACCGCGTTTTGCATTGGCCGGTCGTATTTGCCAAAGCGTTCCGAGAGATGCTCTGCGTAAAGAGGGTCTTTTTTTGCGCGTTTTCGCAGATAGAGCAAAACCAGCGGCAGGCCGAGATTCCAGAGAGTCGTCCAAAACGCGAGGAACAGTCGAAGTTTCGGGCTCATGTCTTTGGCCTTTCCAGGAGCGCGCAGAGGTCATTTGCCAACGGTGCAAGCGAATTGCGTGCGTCGTCCGAAAGAGCTTTGGCATTTTCTGCAAAATTTCTAAGGTCGCCACGCATTAGATCCGCTGGCAGGTTGTCAGCGGTGGTAGCTAAAGCTGCACGTGCCTCGTCAAGCTGAGTGTAGTCCGTTGCAAAGTTCAGCGTGTCGGGGCCGTGCAAAATGGCGCAGTCAAGCGAAGCTGCTTCCCATGGATTGTGGCCGCCTATGTCATCAAATCCACCGCCAATAAGGGCACGGTCACATAACCGATACCAGAGCCCCAGTTCGCCATAGGTGTCGGCAATGTACACGTCTGTTTCGTCCTTGACGGTTTCATTCAGGCTTCTCACAGATGCAGAAAGAGACATGTTTTCAAAGTTTTGCATGATGCTTCTCATGCGGCTTGAATCTCTCGGAACAAGTACGAGAAGTTGCGAAGGGTCTTTTCTCCTCAGCACGTTCTGGGCCGCAAGTGCTGCCGCTTCGTCGCCTGCGTGCGTTGACGCGGCAACCCAGACTTTGCGTCCTTGAAGCAAGTTTTGCGCCGCTTTCAATTCGTGAGAGTCGAAGGCAAGCGGAGGGGCGGCAGATTTCAGAGAGCCGGTGACACGCACGTTTTTGGCTCCGAGCGCTTGGAGATTTCGAGCAGTTCGGTCTTCCTGTGCTGCGATGAGCGACATGCGGCAGAACATGGCCGAGTAGAGTGCGCGTCCTAAACGGCGTTTGTCCAAACTTGTGTCGGTGATACGAGCGTTGATCAAAGCAACGGGGATGCCGCGTTTGTGAGCTAGCGATACGGCGTTGGGCCAGAGGTCCTGCTCGGACCAGACGGACAGATCAGGCTGCCAGTGGTCAAGAAATTGATGGAGGTATCGCGGCGCGTCGAGTGGCAGAAACTGGTGTGTGGATTTTGGGGGGAGGTTACCGCCCATGACTTGTGCAGACGAGCGCGCAGTACTGGTCACCAGAAAGTGCAGATCAGGATTTTGCGCAGACATCGCGTCGATCAAACCCCTGAGAGCCAGCACTTCACCGAGACCAACAGCGTGAAGCCAAACAAGTCGCCCTTCAGGGCGGGGAGCGGTTGGTTCTCCAAGTTTTTCCCGCCATCGGGATGCGTCTTCCTTGCCGTGTTTGAGGCGTTTGCGCAAAAGAGACGGCGCGACCAGCGGAAGGGCGCGAGTGGCACAGCGATAAACAAGCAGTGCCATTCCTCCTGGCCGGGGCTTAGCCGATGTCATGGAAGGCTTTTTGCAGGCCCTGATCCCAGAAGTCAGGGTCTTGCAGGACTTCGACAAACCGGTCTGCGGCCCGGCCTTCGCCAAAGCCCTTGTGTGGCGGGTGTTTATGACCCCATTGGGTTTTCAGGAAAGTTTCAATGGCGTCTTGATTGTCCGCAGAGCAACTAAAGACGGAACCCGCCTGAGCACGGTTCGTCTGGCGGGTACCAACATCGAGCGAAGGCAGGCCGAAGAACGGAGCTTCTCGTACGCCTGCGGAAGAATTTCCAATCATACAAGCGGCATTCTTCATCAATTCGGAGAAATGGTTGAACCGCATCGACGGGAATTGACGAAAGCGTTCTGCGGGGAGGGAATCGAGTACCGCGAAAATGTCTTCGGAGCCGGGATCGTTGTTCGGTGCGATCACGACGAAATTTTTGCCGCTCGCATCGAGTTCGGTAAAGAGCGACTTCGCTTGAGCGCCCATCGTGTCCTGCTCGGATGTGACCGGATGGAAAGTAACGAGGCCAAAGTCGTCAAATGGGATTTCGTAGTGCTTTTTCACGTCTTGAAGGGACACCCCTGAAGGGCCGGCATGGAAATCGAGTTCCGGTGACCCGATGACATGGATCGCGCCTTCCGGCTCTCCCATTGCCATGACCCTGCGTTTGGCTGCGTCGGAGCTGACAAAATGGTGGCTGGAGAGCTTGGTGTTACAGTGGCGGAAAATTTCGTCGATCGTTCCCGAGACTTCGCCCCCTTCGATGTGGGCGCAGGGTATATAGTTTGTCGCCGCAACCAGGGCACCGGCCAGCGCCTCGATGCGGTCGCCATGCACAACAACCAAGTCCGGTCGGGTTTCAGTTATGTAGTCAGAAAAACCGACCACGGTTTTGGCGAGAATGATGTCCTGCGGATCACCAGCGCGTTGGTTCAGGTATTCGTGCACAGTTGCGCCGGGTTGGCGGTGAACTTCAATCTTGGTGAGACCATACTGGTCAAGCATATGCATGCCGGTCACAAAGTAAGTCACACCAAAACCAGCCTTTTGCAAAGCGGCCGCAAGCGGTTCAAGTTTGCCGAAGTCAGCGCGGGTGCCGGTGAGGAAAAGGATATTGCGGGTCAATTCAGCGCTTTCTTCAGGAGGAACCCGCCGGATGCGGAGTTAGAAATATAGGCTCTCGATAAAACCACGGTCTTGGTCATTTCCCACCCGGATCCTTGGAGTTTAACTGCGGCTTTTCTCTGCATGAGTTGTAGGGGTTTTACAACTCGTCCTCGGAAATTTCGAGAACTCTTGCACGAATTTCGTTGAGAACCAAATCCTTGGGCATTGGGAGGTCTCCTGCGTCGATCGCGCGTAATACGGCTGCTCTTGAACGCAGAGACACGCGATCCACGCTTTTCTTGAGCATCGGATAGTCAAAGAGCTTGATAACCGCGTAGGGGAAGGCGCTGTAGATTTGACCGGCGTTGAGTGAGGTCCGGACATATTCCAGAAGTTTTTGGCGTTTCGAGGACGAAGCTGGCAACGCCATCACCTCCGCGCGCATTTTCTCAAATCGTTCCTTGTTGTGGGTGGCATAAAGAACGGTTTTGTCCAGAAATTCGTCACTCTGTTGCGAGAGCAAGTGCAGAAAAAGAGCCTTGTCGTATAGGCCGCTCAGCGTGCGCCCTTGTGCCAGCATTGCATGGCTAAAACCACGTTCGCCCCGTCTTATGACCTTGTATTTATTGGAGGTGATCCTGAGTTCGTCAGTCCACCAGCGACGAAAGACCGGGTCATGAAATGTCGGGCCATCAAATGAGAACAGATAGCTTTCCAAGAAAATCGACCGGTCATCACGACGCAGAATGGAGCCGGTGATGTTGGCGCGACTGGATTCCAGTTGCTCGATCAGAGTGTCGTTGTCGCGCACAGGGTACCAAACGCTGTCGTTGAGGATCACAACGCGGTGAAGGTCGATTTCCAATTGAAACAGCAGCTTTAGAGCGTCGCGGTATCCGCCAAAATCGTACCCGAAATTCGGACGCGTGAGAATTTTCCAGCTGACGGGTTCTAAGAGGTCGATATCAGATTGGGGAAGCGCCACGTTGGACACAACCAAGGGCGCATATCCGGCCGAAAGAAACCGGCGGGCACATTCCAAGGTGCTTTCAGCGATGCCGTTTGGTTGATAACACAAAAGGACAACGACTTTTTCACGCGCTGGCACATCGCCGTCAGTCAGCGGAAAACCGGCGTCAAATGCCTGATCATGTTTTCGCCGTTGAAACGGTTCATAAAACGCTTCCGGTATGGCCTGAAGCTGCATCTTGAAGCGCTTCAATTCCTTTCGGATTTTCCATTTCGGTGGCGTTTCCTTGATCAAGTGTCAGGTCCTCAAGATCCAGTTGCTCAGAGCGCCGCTGGTGCTCAGTCTATCGTTTTTGCGTAGCCGAATGCGTCAAAGTCTTGCGCGTATAAGTCTTCGGCCAATGCTTTGGATTCTTCGTCGAAATAGCTTTGCCAAGGGCGTTTGTCTGTGCGGCTGATCGTTTGGTTTTCGCGCTTGAGCGTTACACCTTCCATGCCCAGATCCGACGCCATCGCGTTGAAGTCGTCTGCGAGCGTTTCAAAACGCAAAAGCCGGTGAACCAACAAGGTGCCGTCTTTGTCGGCCAGAAAATAGCTTTGATTTGGCAAACGCGCAAAAAACGTGTCGTTCCAGAACGGTGGTTTCATACGGTAACGCAGGTATTCCGAAAAACTCATGTTCGCGACTTTTTCCGCGATCTTTGGGATGCGGAACTGTTTCATGAACTCGTAGTGGCTGACGGCATGATCGTAAGGATTGCGCACAACTGCAAAGCGGTGAAACTGATCAAAAACGTCCGAGCCGAGTTTGCGGCGAACGCCAGCAGCGGTTTCGTGTTTGCGGAGATAAACCGAGTCCGGAGACTCCTGAATGGGCAGTCGACGTACAAAAGAGCGCCAAAGAGTACGCGGCGGATAAACACCGAACGGCTCAAGAGCCGACGTCATCGCTGTGCCCGCGGTTTTTGGCACGTGCACGAAGATAAATTTGTGGGACTGCGACAGGATCATATCTTATTCCAGATCTTGCCATTTGAGTTGTGTGTTGCGCGTTACAGCTTTGTTCAGAGTCTTGCCGACGACATTGTCAAATTCGTAGCCAGGGATTTCGCCCGAACCGGGACGGCGCGCCCAGATGTCCTGCTCGGTAATCACGTGTCCTGCTGGCAGGTCTTTGTCGGCCACAACGGACGCGCGAGCGAAGGCATAGACGGGTTCTTCAGCCTCGGTGCGTTGTTTCGGGTTGTTTGCGGCGATCCAGATCTCGCGGCTCCGTTCGATCAGGAACCTCAGTTCAGACGGGTCCATGGAGTTGATGATGTCAGGGCCCTGGCGGTAGCGGGTGTCGGTGTAGTGACGCTCCAGAATGGTCGCGCCCAGCGCAACCGACGCCAATGCCATCTCTGGCCCAATTGAGTGGTCGGAAAAACCGACCATCGCATTGGGGAAAGCTTCTTTGAGGTCCGTCACGCCCCGTAGAGACACGATCTCTGGCGGAGATGGGTAGAGGTT
Organism: Shimia isoporae; assembly: GCF_004346865.1. Taxonomy (NCBI): domain Bacteria; kingdom Pseudomonadati; phylum Pseudomonadota; class Alphaproteobacteria; order Rhodobacterales; family Roseobacteraceae; genus Shimia; species Shimia isoporae. Next base: position 1,512,997 of record NZ_SMGR01000001.1, on the reverse strand, counting down.
CGTGCATTCCAGCAAGGCATAATCCACACCGGCCTCTTCGAGTATGGCAACAGATCGGCGCATGGTTTCGATCGTTTGCATCCCGGTGGACATGATCACCGGTTTTCCAAAGGAGGCAATATGACGGATGAGCGGCAGGTTGTCTGCTTCCCCGGATCCGATCTTGAAAGCGGGAACGCCGGCATCCGCAAGAAAGTCCGCGGCTTTGCGGGAAAACGGCGTGGAGATGAAAATCATTCCAAGGTCTTGCGTGTACCGCATGAGCTCGAGCTCGTCCTCTGCGGAGAGGGCGCACTGCTCCATCACTTCCCAGATTGACACGTCGGCGTTGGGAGGAAAGATCTCCTTGGCTTCGTCTGTCATCTCGTCTTCGACAAAGTGCGTCTGGTGTTTGACCATTTCACAGCCCGACAGCGCGGCGAGGCGCACCATTTCTTTTGCTACAGCAAGGTCCCCGCCATGGTTGATGCCGATTTCGGCGATCACAAGCGGCGGGTGGTCGGGGCCGATCTCGCGGTTGGCAATTTTCATGGCCGATCCTTTCGTCAGGCGGAAATGCTTTTTCTGACTGCTAACGTTAAGGACGCGGGGTGTAAAGTTGGCCAGCATGTTGTTGCCGCAAAGAAAAACGCCCCACCAATAAGGAGGGGCGTTCTAAAAGGCGATAGATTAGGCAGCTTGCGCGCGCAACGGCGGTTCGTTGTGACCGAACGGAGCCTCTTTGGCCGCGCGCTGTTTGCGGAAGTACCAGATCACGAACGGTACATGGAGCACGAGGTTGATTGCCCCCCAGATCATTAGCGCGTTCTCGTTAAAGATCGGCTCGGAGTTCATGACCGGAGTGAAGACGTCGTAGATGCCGCGGATCAATACATGCGCCGCGAGAGTGTAGATACGGGCAATAATGTAGAGTTCTGGACGGTTTTTCAGCACCGGATAGAGCTCGGCTGCAACCAGAATACAGGCCGAAGAGAAGAAAAACGCCGGGCTTTCCCCATATACGAAACACATGTTCCATGTTGTGTAGAGGAAGTTCCACGCGTGTGTGGAATAGAACAGCAGATCGTTTGGGCGTTTCGGGTCAAACAGCCAATACTGGTGGGTTCCATTCTTGTAGGAAGGCCAAGGTATCGTGGCGCAAAGGATCACACCGCAAATGGCGTTCATGTAGTTTGCTGTCTGGAAGTCCTTGAGAGTGGCTTCGGCTATGTTCAGAAAGAGAACACCGTACAGCACGAAGAGAACCCAGTTTCCGCGATAGAATTTGGCGATCGCCGACTGGTTGTCCTTATAATACCAGGCCAGACGGGCAGGGCCGACAACAAAGGCCATCGGGACCAACACACTGAGGATTTTGGCCCAGCGAAACCAACCTTCGACCTCGTTCCAGAAGGGAAAGGATAGTACCGCAAAAACCACGGCCACAAAGGCCAGGCGGGTGTGTTTTCGCATCACGTCAATGAGGACGAGCAAAAAGACCAAATAGGCGGTCATTGAGGCAATGTAATGCCAGAGAGGGATGTCCATTGGATGTTCCGTTCAATTTTGCGCCCGCTGTCGGGCGTCTATTTTCAGCGTCCTGCACCCGCCTTCTGACGGACGCAGGCCAATTCGGGATGGCCGGTTTTCTCAGGCCAAAACAGGATGCTGGCGGTCTGCCGACGTTTCGGCATGTTCCTTGGTGCCTGCATAGATTTCATCGCGAAGCGGATTGCGTTTGTATTTGACGATCCGATAGCCGTGCCACGCGACCAGAGCGATGTTGGCCATCAGCGCGACGAAGCTGACCCAGAAGAAGGCGCGGGGATCGTGTGTTGTCTGCACCGGCGCAATCTTGTCTGCGAACATCGGGAAGGTCATGACGAACATGGTCCATAGGCCAAGAGTGTGGGCGCGGTACTGTAGCCAAGCGCCCTTCTTGATCAGGAAAGCAGGGATTGTGCAGGCCAGAAGAAGGACGGCCCCTGCATAGATCGAATGGTCTGCGATGCAGTTGTATACATAAGCAAAATTCCAGAGATCATAGGCGAGAATCCAGGCCCAAATCTGATCCGGCCAGATCATGTCCTTGTTTACGTCCCGGGTGACGTAAATTCCAAGCCAGCCAGAGATCGCAACGATGTTCAGAAGGCCGGCGATGCCGTTCATGATGTTCCAGGGACCGGACATCATCCAAAGGTGATCGACATATCCACCTTCCCAAAGACCGAACGAGTAAACCTCGAAATCTCGGATGCAGGCCTCTAGAATATTCACGGCGAGAATGATGGCGGGTAGGGCGAGAGCCCACTTTTTGTCCTGCAGGTAGGGTATGTAGCGGATCGCCATGAACCAGAGGCACCCCGCCAGTGCGGAGTAGGTTTTGACCCAGACAAACCACGTTCCGGTTCCGTGTTCATTGCCCAGCGCGGCGGTGGTAGGCCAAACAAGTGCCGTCAGACCTATAGGCAGTGCGAGGAAAAGAAAAAGGCCACCCCATTTAGAGGTTCGCCCCAGTTCGCTGAAGGCCATAAGGCCGAGGAGGACGGCTGCCAGTATCCCCCATGTTTGGAGAGAGATCGGTTCGTATAGAATACCCATATCGGGCTCCGTGAATCAGTGTGAGTGGCGCGCGTTTCGCCCACTGATAGGAGTGCCGTGGTTGCTATTTTGTTGATCAAAATCAGCTAATTTTGTCTATCGGCCAGATTTACCGGGGTAGACCTTACGTCAACGTAAGGGTGCCGTTGCGTAAGGTGGATTCCTATATCACGGCCGACGGTTTTTGCAGGTTCTTAGGGTGGCGCGGTTTAATGACATCGGAACTCGACTGTTTCAATTCTTCGTCTACGAAATTGAAAAACAGCAAGACAGCGCGATGATGCCGACAAGCGAAGCACGGTCGTTATTAGCTAAGTTATTGAAATTATGGCGGAGAGACAGGGATTCGAACCCTGGGTCCCCGTGAAGGGACAACGGTTTTCGAGACCGCCCCGTTCGACCACTCCGGCACCTCTCCGCGGTAGGGTCTTGGTGAGGGCGTCGTTTAATCAACTTCGTGATCGCCTGCAAGCGGCTTTTGCATTGTCTTGGCGGGCAAATGCTCTAGCTTTGACGCATGTCTAGTTTCACGCGTGCCGATATGGCCCCGTTTCACCGCCAAAGTCCTATCTTCCAGCTTTTGCGTGGCCTGAGTTTCGCAGTCATTGCGCTTGTTTTGTTGAGTGCAGTTCAGACGCGGGCGGCGGACCGCGACAAGGTCGCCGCTTTTTTGCAGGTCACCGGGTTTGACGTCGCCATCGACTCGATTGCCCTGTCAGCTGGTTCTGCGCCGTTGATGCTCGGGCTTGAAGAAGATGCATTTGGTCTTGAGTGGAAACTTCTGGCAGAAAAGGTGTTTGACATCGAATTGATGCAAGAGCGTGCAACGGACATCCTTGAGGCCACTCTGAGCGATGAAGTGTTGGCACATGGCGCTGCCTTCTATGCGTCCGATCTCGGACAGCGCCTCGTCGAGGTTGAAAACGCCTCGCATCTCGCTGACGACGAAGAGAAAGCCGCCGAGGGCGAAAGGTTGCTTGAAGTGGGCGGCGAAGAAGCCGAGGAGCGGATTGCACTGTTTAAGCGAATGAACCATGCGATCGATCCGAAGGACATCGGTATGCAGGCGGTGACCGAAATTCAGGTACGCTTCATCCTTGCGGCTACTTATGCTGGCGTAGTCGAACTTCGGACGGATGAGGACGGTTTGCGCGCTACGTTGCGGGAAAATGCGGAAGAATTTGCCGAGGAGCGAGAGATGAATTCGCTGCGCAATGCAGCGTATACATACCAATCGTTTTCACTGGATGAATTGACTGCGTACACCGAAGCATTGGAAGACCCTATGATGATGCAGCTTTATGAGTTGATGAACGCAGTGCATTTCGAGGTCATGTCGAACCGGTTCGAGGCATTGGCCATCGCAATGGGCCAAATCCAACCGCAACAAGAGCTTTGACGCCTTTCTGCCAAGGCGAAAACCTGCGTATTAGCGCTTGACTTACCCTGAATTCCAAAGGATAAGCGCACATCCGGCGTGAAGATCGTTCTTTGCGCCGTGTTTTTGTTGACACACAGCCCGTAAAGGGCGCGCTGTTCGAGGCGGCTTAGCCGAAACACCGGATGCCACGTGCAAAAGGGGCCATAGAACGCGACAGATCGAAGGAATAGGACATGTTCGCAGTCCTCAAGACCGGCGGCAAACAGTATAAAGTACAGGCAGGTGACATCCTGCGTGTCGAGAAACTGGCTGCAGACGCTGGCGAAAAAATCCAATTCAACGATGTGCTGATGGTTGGCGGTGACAAGACCGTTGTTGGCGCACCTTTCGTTGAAGGCGCTGCCGTGCAGGCCGACGTGATCGACCAGATCAAAGGCGAAAAGCTCATCAAGTTCGTGAAGCGTCGTCGTAAGCACAGCTCCAAGCGCACCGTGGGCCACCGTCAGAAACTGACTTTGGTTCGCATCACCGACATTCTGGCGTCCGGTGCTGAAAAGTCCGGCGTTAAAGCGGCCATCGGTTCTGGTTCCGTTTCTGCACCTGCGGAAGCAGCTCCAGCGAAGCCAGCTAAAAAAGCGGCCAAGGCAGCCGAAGCGCCTGCAGCTGCAACAGCGTCTGATGACCTTACCGCTATCACTGGCGTGGGTCCGGCGGCAGCCAAGAAACTGGCTGATGCTGGCATCACCTCTTTTGCGGCGCTGGCAGCAGTTGACGTAGAGAGCTTTGACGCGGTTAAAGTGAAGCCTGAGTGGGTTGCGCAAGCAGCCGAGCTGGCGAAGTAAGCGAAGTATAGGAGACTAACGATATGGCACATAAAAAAGCTGGTGGTAGTTCCCGTAACGGTCGCGACTCCGCAGGTCGTCGCCTAGGCGTGAAGAAATACGGTGGCGAAAGCGTTATCGCAGGCAACATCATCATGCGTCAGCGTGGCACCAAGATGTGGCCGGGCGAAGGCGTTGGCATGGGCAAAGATCACACCATCTTTGCAACCGTCGACGGCAACGTGAAATTCCACAAAGGCCTGAAAGGCCGCACCTTTATTTCGGTTCTCCCAGTGGCGGAGGCCGCTGAATAAGCCGAACCCGAAAAGGTTAAGACACAAACAGGGGGCCGGCTGACTTAGCCGGCCCCTTTTCTTTTTTATCTATGAGGTGCGACATGACTGTCGCCATTGCTCAATTTGCTGTTTTTGCCGCGAGCCAGGTGGGCACACCCGGACCCGCGAATATGGCATTGCTAGCAACCGGAGCCCGTTTCGGCTTTCGGGCGGCACTGCCGTTTGTTGCCGGTGTTGCGCTTGGCAAGCAATTGATCATCTGGCCAATAGGGTTTGGCTTGATGGGGTTGGCGGAAACCATGCCCTGGCTGTTTGTCGCGCTAAAATGGATAAGCGCTGCGTACATCTGTTGGTTGGCATGGAAAGTGGCAAACCTGCGATTGTCTCCGCAAAGCGGTGTTTCCGAACACCCCCCCGGTTTCATAGCGGGCTTGTGGGTTCACCCGCTCAACCCGAAGGCCTGGGCGATGATTGTCACGGGATTTACCAGTTTCGTGAAACCCGACACACCGGCGTTGCAAGCCACGGCTACAATCGCCATCTGCCTGTTAGTGACACAGGCCGTATTTCACCCGATCTGGACATATGGGGGAGACCGGATCGCACAGCTTGTCGCGGGAAAACCCGCAGAGCGATATTTGATGTTGACCTTGGCCGCTTTGACAGTGGGCTCGGTTCTCGTCGTTCTTTTCTGAGGAGGAAGAGGTATGAAGCTTGATACCATCGTCAATCAGCCGGTGATCGAAGCGGAACGGTTTGTTCTGCGCCCGCTGCGGCGATCCGATCAGGGCTTGATCGATATGTACGCTGGTCTGGAGGAGGTCGCGCGCATGACTGCGTCGATCCCACATCCTCTGCCGCCTGGTGCGACCGAGGCTTTTATCCTGCGTTCCCAAGCGGACGATCGCCTCGAGGATGTCTGGGCAATTGACGGCAGTCAGGATGGCCAACCTGAAGTTATGGGGTTGATTGGGCTGACACGTGTGGATCAGGGGCAAGTCGAGATAGGCTATTGGGTCGGTCCCGGTTTCTGGAACACTGGGCTGGCTTCGGAGGCTGTTCGCGCACTCATTTCCGCGAACCCGCTGGACAGCAAAACCATTTTTGCCAGTGTTTTTCAGGACAATCCGGCTTCTGCACGTGTCCTGACGAATTGTGGATTCCAGTATCTGGGAGATGCAGAGGATTTCTCCGTGTCGCGTGATGCAAACGTACCGACATGGACCTATTCGCTGAAACTGGATTGAGCCTTCGGGCTTGTCACGCTATCAGGCTCAAAGCCGTATAAGGACCTAATGATATGAAATTCCTCGACCTTGCCAAAGTATACATCCGCTCAGGCGGTGGCGGGTCGGGCTGTGTCTCGTTCCGGCGTGAGAAGTATATCGAATACGGTGGGCCGGATGGCGGCGACGGTGGTAACGGCGGATCGGTTTATGCCGAAGCGGTTGAGGGTCTCAACACGCTGATAGACTTTCGCTACCAGCAGCACTTTTTTGCTAAGTCCGGCCAGCAGGGCATGGGCAACCAGCGGACAGGCAAGACGGGCGAGGACATTGTTCTTCGTGTGCCCGTCGGGACTGAAATTCTGGACGAGGATCAGGAAACGGTTGTGGCCGACCTGACCGAAGTCGGACAGCGTGTTTTGCTTGCCAAAGGCGGCAATGGAGGCTGGGGCAACCTACACTTCAAGTCGGCTACCAACCAGGCACCCCGGCGGGCAAATCCGGGTCAAGCGGGGATTGAGCGCACGATCTGGCTGCGCCTGAAACTGATCGCGGACGTTGGGCTTCTTGGCTTGCCAAACGCCGGTAAGTCGACGTTTCTTGCCGCAACTTCAAACGCGCGCCCCAAAATCGCTGACTATCCCTTTACAACATTGCACCCCAACCTTGGTGTTGTTGGCGTGGATGGTGTCGAATTTGTTGTCGCCGACATTCCTGGCTTGATCGAAGGCGCCTCGGAGGGCAGGGGGCTCGGGGACCTTTTCCTTGGCCACGTGGAGCGTTGTGCAGTCCTGTTACATCTGGTGGATGGATCTTCCGGCACTTTGCTTGAAGACTACAGAACGATTGTTCAGGAGATCGGAAACTACGCCGACGTATTGGCTGAGAAGCCCAGAGTTACGGTTCTCAACAAGATCGACACTCTGGATGATGAAGAGCGAGCGTTCCTCAAGGAAGAACTCGAGGCTGTAGCTGGCGGGCCAGTGATGTTGATGTCAGGCATCAGCCATGAAGGCACCACCGAGGTTCTGCGAGCTTTACGCGCGGAGATCGATGATGATCGTGTCCGCCAGAAGATTGCCGAAGGTGGCGACGAGGACGAAGCGCCTTGGCAACCCTGACCGACGCTAAACGGGTAGTGATCAAAATCGGGTCTGCCTTGCTGGTGGATCGCGACAGGAGTGCGTTGCGCGGCGAATGGCTGCGAGGACTGGCGGAAGACGTGGCCATGCTGAAGGCCAGAGGCACAGATGTGATCCTCGTTTCTTCCGGTTCCATTGCCTTGGGACGCGGGGCTCTCGGGCTTCCTGCAACGGAGCTCTCTCTGGATCAGTCACAGGCTGCCGCTGCGGTGGGGCAAATCCGGTTGGCACGGGCCTACGAAGAGGCATTGGCGCCGCATGGGATAACCACGGCCCAAGTTCTCGTAACGCTGGAAGACAGTGCTAACCGGCGCCGGTATCTGAACTCGCGGGCGACGTTGGAACAGTTGATTTCACTGGGTGTTGTGCCGATCGTGAACGAAAATGATACCGTTGCTACGGACGAAATTCGTTATGGCGACAACGATCGTTTGGCGGCGCAGATCGCGTTGACAACAGGTGCTGACCGGTTGGTATTGTTGTCTGATGTCGACGGTTTCTATTCTTCCAACCCGATGGAAAACCCGAGCGCGCAGCGTTTCGACATTATTGATGAGATTACCGCCGAAATCGAAGATATGGCTGGCGAGGGTGTATCTGGCCTGTCTAAGGGCGGCATGATCACCAAACTGATGGCGGCAAAAACCGCAACTGCCGGAGGCTGCGCTATGGCCATTACAGAAGGGTCGGTTAGCCGCCCTATCTCGGCGTTGGAAAATGGTGCAAATGCCACATGGTTCACGGCACAGGGCACACCGCATTTGGCGCGTAAACGTTGGATCGGATCAATGAAGCCGCAAGGCACTCTGGTGGTAGACGCCGGCGCCGCGCGCGCATTGGGGCAGGGCAAAAGCCTCTTGCCTGCGGGCGTGACGAATGTGACTGGTGATTTCGAGCGCGGCGACCCGGTGATCATTTCCGATGCTGACGGTCACAAGCTCGGGCAGGGGCTGACTGCCTACAAGGCCAGCGATGCGGACAAAATCAAGGGACATCACAGCCGAGACATAGAACCCCTGCTGGGGTATCCGGGACGTGCCGCGTTGATCCACAGGGATGACATGGCACTTTGACCGGCAAATTGATAAACGAGTTGAAATAAACAAACCTGAAACGCAAAGGACTGATCTGATGAAAGACATCGCAGATATCCCCGCCCTGATGACCGAGCTTGGCCAGAATGCCAAAGCCGCAGCTGCGGAATTGGCCTTTGCACCAGCTCCAGCAAAGCGAAAGGCGCTGGAGGCGGCAGCGGACAGCGTTTGGGAGCGGCGCGCAGAAATCATCGAGGCCAACAAGAAGGACCTTGATTTCGGGCGGGATAAGGGTCTCTCGGATGCGATGATGGACCGGCTCATGCTGGACGAAGACCGCATTCAGGGGATCGTCGGTGGTTTGCGCGCTGTGGCGGCGCAAGACGATCCGGTCGGCGAAGTGTTGGCAGAGTGGGATCGCCCAACGGGCCTGACAATCAAGCGGGTCAGAACGCCTCTTGGTGTCGTTGGTGTGATTTATGAAAGCCGCCCGAATGTGACGGCAGATGCCGGTGCGCTTTGCCTTAAGTCAGGTAACGCAGTGATCCTGCGCGGTGGATCGGAGAGCTTTCACAGTTCCGGTGCGATCCACGCCTGTTTGGTCGAAGGGTTGAGGATGGCTGGTCTGCCAGAAACGGCCATTCAATTGGTACCTACCCGTGATCGCGCGGCGGTTCAGGAATTGCTCACCATGGTGGATACTGTGGACGTAATCGTGCCGCGCGGGGGTAAAGGTCTTGTTGGGCTGGTACAGCGGGAAGCCCGTGTTCCCGTCTTTGCCCACTTGGAAGGCATTGTGCATATCTATCTCGACAAGTTTGCGGACCCCAAGAAGGCAATGGATGTAATCCTCAACGCCAAGACACGGCGCACGGGAATTTGCGGTGCCGCTGAATGTCTGTTGATCCATGAAGACCTCGTAGATGGTCTGGGCAAGGACGTCATTGCAATGCTTTTGGATGCCGGTGTCCGCGTTCACGCTGATGCTACCCTCCAAGCGATTTCCGGGACCACCGCGGCAACAGAAGACGATTGGGGCAAGGAATACCTGGATATGGATATTGCGGCCAAAGTTGTTAGTGATGTGGACGGAGCCATCGCACACATCAATGCCTACAGTTCGAACCACACTGATTGTGTAATCACTGAGGATGCAGCTGTGGCCGGGCGGTTCTTTGAACGTCTGGACAGCGCGATCCTTATGCACAATGCGTCCACGCAGTTTGCGGATGGGGGCGAGTTTGGAATGGGCGCGGAAATCGGAATTGCGACCGGTAAGATGCACGCACGCGGCCCGGTGGGGGCCGCGCAGCTCACCAGCTTCAAATACCTGGTTGTGGGGGACGGGACGACCCGCGCCTGATCTCGATTAGAAGGATAGTTCCAGCCGGGTTTCGGTCTGGCTGGTGCTGACTTTGCGACCCAATTGGGCGGCCGCATGTGGCAAGAGCCCAAACTGCACCTTGTTTGGCGCCAGATCTTCCGGTGGATTTCCGCTTTCGAGGGCTGACCACAGCGTTTCATCAACGCGCAGCTTTTCGCTTTCGCCGATCAATTGCCATTTGCCGTTTTCATGCTGAACGCTGACGACTCCGCCAAAGGGCAGGGCGCTTTCAAAGCAGAGTATTGCAAGGAAAGCCATCCGCAGTTCGGCTCTTTCGACATGACCCTGAACAGTCCAGTCCACCATCATTCGGGCACCAATCGCGACGTTGTCCAGGATGGTGAGGATTTCTTGCTCTCCCACTTGTTGGTTCGCCGACGCCTGCCCAAAAGCTACCCGAAAGAAACGGATTTTCGCGTTGGCGTTTTGCACACTCTCGCTGATCAGGCTCAGCTCTGGGGCGCTTGCTGCTCCTGACAACTCAATCAGTTCCATGCCATTGGAGATGGCACCGACTGGGCTGATCAGATCGTGGCAAATGCGGGAACCTACCAAAGCGGCCAGATCCGGTTTATGTGTCATGCTCATCACTCCTGACGCGTGGATTCTCTATGGACGACCTGAACGCCTTTCTTGAGCCCGGTGCGCTTGTAACCCATCCCGAACAACCTGATTGGGGTGTGGGGCAGGTGCAATCCAATATCGGTGGGAAAATCACCGTGAATTTTCGCGAGACCGGCAAAGTCGTTATCGATGGACGCCGCGTAATGCTTGTTTGGGTTGATGCAGAGTAACTGGTTAAAATTTAGTTCATGACCTTTGAGCTGCGTCAACAGTTGGCCGGAATATTCCTGTTTTTGGCGGCTTGGTTGATTTCGTTGGTCCGCCTGCCTAAAACCGCGTCAACCGGAGGCGCAGTAGCAGCAGAATGACCGCACAAACCCCTGATTTTGAAGTAAGGCTTGCCCGTGACACGGATGATCTCCGGGCGGCGCAGCGATTGCGGTATAGAGTTTTCGTTGAAGAACTTGGCGGTGGTGGTGTGATGGTCGACCATGATGCGCGCCTAGAACAGGATCGTTTTGATCCGTTTTTTGACCATATGATCCTGATCGACCGAACTCTTGATTGCGATGAAATCGATCGCGTGGTTGGGGTATATCGCCTTTTGCGTCAGGACATGGCGGAACGAGTTGGACAGTTCTACTCGGAAGACGAATACGACCTAGGCAAACTCAAAGCGTCAGGGCGCAAGCTGTTGGAGTTGGGCCGATCGTGCCTCTTGCCAGACTACCGCGGCGGAGTTGCAATGTTTCATTTGTGGAACGCCCTTGCAGGCTACGTTGCCGAGCATGAGATAGAGATCCTTTTTGGTGTTGCGAGTTTTCATGGCACCGATGTCGAGGCCTTGGCACAACCACTCTCATTGTTGCACCACAGGCATCTGGCTCCGGAAGACATTCGCCTCACAACCCAACCCGCGCATTTTCAGCGCATGGACCTGGTTGCCGAAGATAAAATCGACAGACGGACCGCTATGTTGCAGGTGCCGGCACTGATCAAGGCGTACCTCCGTCTTGGCGGATTTGTTGGTGAGGGGGCATTTGTAGATCATGCGTTCAATACAACGGACGTGTCGCTGATCCTTGACACTGCGCGCATGAACGAAAAGAACCGTGCGCTCTATACAAAGGAGCGTAACGCGTGAGCACTTGGGAAGGTCAAGACGGCTATCTTCCGTTTGCGCCACTCGGCGCAGGCGGCTGGATTAGAGCGGTTTTACGCGGGCTTCCTCTGGCCCTATTGGTCTTTGGGTGTCTGATGCTGCTTTTGCTGGTGCGACTGGTTGAAGCTCCACTCTTTGGCCTGCGCCGTCCCTGGACGCCATACATCACTCGTTTTGTTTGTCGGAATGCGTTTCGCATTCTTGGCATCGGCTACTCTATCGAGGGGCAACCAATGACCCATCGCGGAGCCGTCGTGGCCAATCACTCGTCCTGGTTAGACATTTTCACTCTGAATGCGCGCAAAAATGTCTATTTCGTCTCCAAAGCCGAGGTTGCAAGTTGGCCTGGGATCGGATGGCTTGCGCGGGCCACGGGAACTGTTTTCATAAACAGGGATCGACGTGAGGCCGCAGCGCAAAAGAAAGTTTTTGAAGACCGGCTGCTGGCGGGGCACAAGCTGCTGTTTTTTCCGGAAGGAACCAGCACAGATGGACGCCGTGTTTTGCCATTTAAATCAACACTTTTTGCCGCGTTCTTTGACCAAAGGCTGCACGATGAAATGCATATCCAGCCTGTTACCGTGCGTTACGTCGCGCCAGAGGGTGAAGACGCGCGGTTTTACGGATGGTGGGGCGACATGGACTTTGGTCCGCACCTTTTGCAAACCCTTGGAGCACGTCGGCAAGGCCGCGTTGAAGTGGTTTACCATCCGGAACTGATCGTTGCAGATTTTGGCAGTCGAAAGGCATTAGCTGAGGCCGCGGAACGAGCCGTCCGCGGCGCTCTGGTTTCATAAAGATTCAACCGTCGTCGCGGTTCTTGGCCCTCTGAAAAGCCGGGCGTGCGTGGATTTCTTCCACGAAACTTGCCAAAGCCGGATAGTGTTTGGCACCGTCGCCTCGGACAGCTATTTCGGCCGGGAATATCATCATGACGTCAACCGCAGACAGGCGATCGAGGACGTAATGACCCGACGGTCGCAGCAGGCTGTCCATATATGAAAAATGATTATGCATTTCTGAGGTGATCCGAGGCTGGAGCGGTGCGGCTGCATCGCCCAAAATGGACGTGTAGAGCCCCAGAAGAGGAGGCAGCATTGCGGAACCTTCGGCGAAATGCATGAGTTCGACGTGCCGGACAAAGGAAGCGGTTCCGGTTTTCGGAATCATCTCCGGAGCATGTTTGGCACAGACCATTTCGACGATTGCTGCGGTTTCGGCGATGATGCGTCCGTCCATTTCAATCACTGGTGATTTTCCGAGTGGATGAACTTCCGCCAGCTCGGGAGGCGCTAGCCGAGTTTGTTTGTCGCGATGATAAGCGATGAGCTCGTACTCGACGCCAATTTCTTCCAGGAGCCACATGATGCGCAGACTGCGCGATTTGTTGAGGTGATGCAGTCGGAT